>JBKPPO010000080.1:0-18497 GCA_046733635.1 Pseudomonadota bacterium
CATCCCGCCGATTGGGGTGCTAGTGCCGAAATACAGGTAAAGGCCGAAAAGGGCCGGCGGGATGAGCAGCCGGTAGAGGTTCACCAGCCCAATGACACGCCAGGCGAGATCGGTGGGTGCGGGCGGGGCGGCGGACACAAAAGGCATCGGTCGCGACTCTATCAGTAAGGGTACCGGGAGGACGAGTTGCGGCTAGAATGGCGACCCTTTTTCGCCACCCCCAGACCCTGATGAACCTCCACGAGTACCAGTCCAAAGAAGTGTTCCGCGAGTTCGGCATTCCCGTCCCCGCGGGTAAGGCCGCGAAGAGCGCGGAAGAAGCGGTTGCCGCCGCGCAGTCGTTAGGCGGAAGCCTCTGGGTGGTCAAGGCCCAGGTGCACGCGGGTGGGCGCGGCAAGGCCGGCGGCGTCAAGCTGGCGCGCGACCTCGACACGGTGCGTTCGGCCACGGCCGACATGCTGGGTCAGCGCCTGGTGACCAAACAAACGGGTCCCGAAGGTCTGCCCATCGAGACGGTGTACGTGGAGTCGGGCTCGGAGATCGATCGCGAGATCTATCTCTCGCTCACGCTCAACCGCGAGAAGGGCAAGATCGCCGTGATCGCCTCGGCCGCAGGCGGTATGGACATCGAAGAAGTGGCGGAGCACGAGCCGGAAAAGATCCTGCGCGTGGACATCAGCCCCACCGCCGGGCTCCAGGGGTACCAGGCGCGCAAGCTCGCGTTCGGCCTTGGCTTCAAGGGCCCGCAGGTCAGCCAGTTCCAGAAGATCCTCGCGGCGCTGTACCGCATCTATCTCGAGCGCGATGCGTCGCTGCTCGAGGTCAATCCGCTGATCGTCACCAAGGCCGGCGACCTCGTCGCGCTCGACGCCAAGATCAACATCGACGCGAACGCCATCTTCCGCCAGAAGAAGCTCGCCGAGTATCGCGATCCTTCGCAGGAAGACCCGATCGAGCGTGAAGCCAGCAAACACGATCTCAACTACGTCTCGCTGGACGGCGACATCGCCTGTATGGTGAACGGCGCGGGTCTCGCGATGGCGACGATGGACCTCATCAAGCTGCACGGCGGCAACCCGGCCAACTTCCTCGACGTGGGCGGTGGCGCCACGGCGGAACGCGTCACCGAGGCGTTCAAGCTCATCCTCTCGAACAAGAAGGTGCGCGCGATTCTCGTGAACATCTTCGGCGGCATCGTGCGCTGCGACCTCATCGCCGAAGGCGTGATGATCGCGGTGAAGCAGGTGGGTGTGTCCGTGCCCGTGATCGTGCGCCTCGAAGGCACGAATGCCGAACAGGCGCGCGAGATGCTGGCGCACAGCGCGCTCGCCATCACGCCCGCCACCGATCTCACCGACGCCGCCAAGAAGGCCGTCGCGCTTGCTGCCAAAGGTTCGAAGTAAATGAGCATTCTCGTAAACAAGAATACGAAGGTCATCGTCCAGGGCTTCACCGGCCAGCAGGGCACCTTCCACACGGAACAGAGCATCAAGTACGGCACCAAGGTCGTGGGCGGCGTCACGCCGGGCCGCGGTGGTGAGAAGCATCTGAACCTGCCCGTGTTCGACACCGTGGCCGATGCCGTCGAGAAGACCGGCGCCACGGCCTCCGTGATCTACGTGCCCGCGCCGTTCGCGGCCGACGCCATTCTCGAAGCGGCCGACGCCGGCATCGAACTCGTGGTGTGCATCACCGAAGGCATCGCGATCAACGACATGGTCAAGGTGAAGGCGACGCTCGCCAACACCGGCACGCGCCTCATCGGCCCCAACTGCCCGGGCATCATCACGCCAGGCGAATGCAAGATCGGCATCATGCCGGGCTTCATCCACAAGAAGGGCCGTGTAGGCATCGTGTCGCGCTCCGGCACGCTCACGTACGAGGCGGTGTTCCAGACCACGAACCAGGGCCTGGGCCAGAGCACCTGCGTCGGCATCGGCGGCGATCCGGTGCGCGGCATGAATTTCGTGGACGTGCTCGAGCTGTTCGAACGCGATCCGCAGACCGAAGGCATCATCATGGTCGGCGAGATCGGCGGCACGGATGAAGAAGCCGCGGCCGACTTCATCAAGAACTACGTCACCAAGCCGGTCGTCGCGTACATCGCGGGCGTCACGGCGCCTCCGGGCAAGCGCATGGGCCATGCCGGCGCGGTCATCGCGGGTGGCAAGGGCACGGCGGCGGACAAGTACCGTGCGCTGGATGGGTCCGGTGCGCGCACGGTGAAGTCGCCGGCCGACCTCGGCAAGGCGATGGCGGAGCAGTTGGCGAAGCGCCGTGCGAAGGCGCCGAAGAAGCCGGCGGGTCCGACGGTGCTGATCATCGAGCCGAAATCGTCGAAGAAGGCGCCGAAAGCAAAGGCTGCGAAGAAGCCGGCGAAGAAAGCCGCCAAGCCCGCGGCGAAGAAAACGCCCGCGAAGAAGAAGCCTGCCAAGGCTCGCCGCGGCAAGTAATCGCCACTCCGTGGCCGGATCCGACAAGCTGCGCATCGCCCTCGGGCAGTTGAACCTGCTCGTGGGCGATGTCGCGGGTAACGCCCGCCGCATCGTCGCCGCGGCCGAGCGCGCCTGCAGCGAGCTCGAAACAGACCTGCTGGTCCTGCCCGAGCTCACGCTCTCGGGCTATCCTCCCGAGGACCTGCTGCTGCATCGCGGATTCCGCGTGGCGGTGGAGAAGGGCATGGAGACCGTGCGCAGCGCGCGCGCGTCCTGCGGCTTCCTGGTGGGATTCCCGGAATACGCGGGATCGCAACTCTTCAATTCCGCCGCGCTCATCGAAAGAGGGGCGTTGCGCGCCACCCATCGCAAGAGCGCGTTGCCTAACTACAAGGTCTTCGACGAGAAGCGTTACTTCAAGCCCGGCGGCCAGCCCACGGTGGCGGATTTCCGCGGCTTCCGCATCGGCGTGCTGGTGTGCGAAGACATCTGGGAGCCCGAGCCCGCGCAGCTCGCGAAGTCCGCGGGCGCCGAGATGTTCGTCGTGCTCAACGCTTCGCCCTACGAGCGCAACAAGCAGGCGAATCGCGAGGACATCGTGCGCCGCTGCGTGCGCGAGCTCGGCTTGCCCGTCGTCTACGTGAACATGCTGGGCGGCCAGGACGAACTGGTGTTCGACGGCAATTCGTTCGTCATGGACGGCAATGGCGTGGTCGTGATGCGCGCGCCGCCGTTCGAAGAAGGGTTGTACCAGGTCGAATTCCAGCGCGTGGACGGCAAGGTGCGGCCGCTGCCGGCGCAGATCGCGCCGGAGTTGTCGGATGCCGAGAGCGTGTATCGCGCGCTCGTCCTCGGTGTGCGCGATTACGTCGGCAAACACGGATTCCCGGGCGTCGTCATGGGTCTCTCCGGTGGCATCGATTCGGCGCTCACGCTGGCCATCGCGGTGGATGCGCTCGGCAAGGACAAGGTGCACGCGGTCATGATGCCGTCGCCCTACACCTCGCAGATGAGCCTCGACGACGCGCGCGGCCAGGCCGAGGCGATGGGCGTGAAATACAGCGTGTTGCCCATCGGCGAGATGATGAAGGCCACCGAGGCCACGCTGCGCGAGGAGTTCGCGGGCCGCCAGCCCGACACCACGGAAGAGAACATCCAGTCGCGCTGCCGCATGCTGCTGCTCATGGGTATCTCCAACAAGACCGGCAAGATGCTCCTGACTACCGGCAACAAGAGCGAGATGGCCGTGGGTTACGCCACGTTGTACGGCGACATGGCGGGCGGCTTCGCGCCCATCAAGGATTGCAGCAAGCTGCTCGTGTACAAGCTGGCTGACTACCGCAACGCCGTGTCGCCGGTGATTCCGGAGCGTGTGATCACGCGGCCGCCATCCGCCGAGCTGCGTCCCGACCAGAAGGACAGCGATTCACTGCCGCCCTACGAGGTGCTGGATCCCATCCTGGAGGCATTCATCGAGGACGACCTCTCGGTGGATGAGATCTGCGCGAAGGGTTTCGAGCGCGCCACCGTCGTGCGCGTGCTGGATCTCGTGAAGCGCAACGAATACAAGCGCCGGCAGGCGCCGCCGGGAGTTCGCGTCAGCCGCCGTGCGTTCGGACGCGATTGGCGATATCCGATTACGAGTGGTTACCGGCGGTAACACGCCGCAACGTCGGGTAACAAAACGCGGCGAAAACGCCGCTCTCGCATCCTCGAGGTTCGGCGACCTGCAGGATCAGGTCGAGAGCCACAGCTTGTACCACTTCCGCTTCGCACCCTCGGGCTTCTGGCCTTCGCCGACCTCGCCTTCGTAGTTGTTGCGGTACATGGCGCGCGTCTGCGCGGCGAGTTCCTTGAGATCCATGCGCTCGTAACAGAGCACCAGCAGTTCGAGAGCCTGCCGCACGGCGGGCGCGCCGTCGAATTCCTCGATCACGGTCTTGGCGCGCTGCGCCGCGGCCACATAGGCGCCGCGATTGACGTAGTAGGTGGCCACCGCGATTTCGTAATCCGCGAGGCGGTTCTTCAGGTACACCATGCGGCGGCGGGAATCGTGCGCGTAGTCGCTGTTCGGGAACTGCTCGACCACGGTCTGGAAGGCGGCGAACGAACGGCGCGCCTGCGTGGGCGGACGCTGGTTGAGATCCACGCGGAACCAGCGCTCGAGGAAGTTCGGCATACGCTCGAAATCCGTGAGGCCCTTGAGGTACCAGGCGTAGTCGATGCGCGGATGCGTCGGGTTCTCGCGTATGAAGGTGTCCGCGGCGTCGATGGCGGAGTCGGATTCGCCGGCCTTGTAGTAGGCGTAGATCACGTCGAGGCGCGATTGGCGCGTCTCGGCCGCGAACGGATAACGCGCCATGAGGGCTTCGTACACGCGGATCGCGAACGGGTAGTCACCCTGGCGCAGCGCGCGATTCGCGCGCTCGTAGACCTGCTGCGGATCCGTCATCGGGCCTTCGCGGCCCTCGCGGTTCTTGCAGCCGGTGACGGCCGTTCCGAGGACAACAATCGTGAGTGCCAGGAGCCCGGCGGTACGCATGGATCGCATGGAAGGGATGGTCTCTCGTTGCCGGTGTGTATTGATGTTTGAAATCGTCGCCGGACGCGGGAAGTATAGCGGCCCGAACCCCTCGGAACACTCCTCGGACCACGCTCTTGCCCCCCAAGTTCCAGACCCATCGTGTCGAGTTTCCCCCTGAATTCGCAGGCAAGCGCCTGGATCAGGCACTGGCCCAGCTCCTGCCGCAGTTTTCCCGGTCGCGCATCCAGCGCTGGATCGAGGAGGGCGCGGTGCTGGTGAACGGCCTGCCCGTCAAGGCGCGGGAGCTGGTCGTGGGTGGCGAAGCCGCCACCGTCGAGGCGCGGCTGCCCAAAGAGGTGGGGATCAAGGCCGAGAAGCTGCCGCTCGACATCGTCCACCAGGACGCCGCGGTGATCATTCTCAACAAGCCGCCCGGTGTCGTCGTACATCCCGGCGCCGGCAATCCGGGCAAGACGCTGCAGAACGCATTGCTCGCGCACGATCCCAAACTCAAGAACGTGCCGCGCGCGGGCCTCGTCCACCGCATCGACAAGGACACGAGCGGGTTGTTAGTCGTGGCGCGCACGATGGAGGCGCAGACGGCGCTCGTGGCCGAGCTCGCCGAGCATGGGATCGAACGCGAGTATCTCGCGGTGTGCACGGGCGCGATGACCGGCGGCGGCACCGTGGACAAACCCATCGACCGGCACCGTTCGCATCGGCTCAAGTTCGCGGTGCGCAGCGATGGCCGCGACGCGGTGACTCACTACCGCATCGAGAAGCGGTTCCGGCAACACACGCTCGCGCGCGTGCGGCTCGAGACCGGGCGCACGCATCAGATCCGCGTGCACATGGAACACGTGGGGTACCCGATCGTCGGCGACCCGCTTTACGGCGGACGCAAGCGGTTCCCGAAGGGCGCGTCGCCCGAACTGCGCGAGCTGCTGGAAAAATTCCATCGCCAGGCGTTGCACGCCGCGAAGCTCACGCTCACGCATCCCAAGTCGGGAAAACGCGTGAGCTTCGAGGCGCCGTTGCCGGACGATCTCGTGCATCTGCTCGACGGGCTGCAGCGGGATCTCGAGGAGCACGGATGAGTTCACCGTCGCTGCTGGAGATCGACTGGCAGCTCCCGGCGGGTGTGCGCGCGGCGTTCACCACGCGATTGGGCGGCGTCAGTGTGGCGCCGTGGGATTCGTTCAACGTCGCCACGCATGTGAATGACGCTCCCGGGCATGTCGCCGCGAATCGCGCGCGTTTGCGGGAGCTACTGCACCTGCAGGTCGAGCCCGCGTGGCTGAACCAGGTTCATGGAGTCGCCGTCGAGGATCTCGACAATGCGGGCTCATCGTCTCTTCCGGTGACCGCGGATGCGTCCGTCTCCACAAAGGCCGGCCCGCCGTGTGTGGTCATGGTCGCCGATTGTCTGCCGGTGTTGTTCACCAGCCGCGATGGTTCCCGGATCGGCGCTGCCCATGCGGGCTGGCGCGGACTCGCATCGGGCGTGCTGGAGCGAACCGTCAGCGCGCTCGGTGTGCCCGGCGCGGAGTTGCGCGCCTGGTTAGGTCCCTGCATCTCACGCGCCCACTTCGAGGTCGGCGACGAGGTCCGGCAGGAGTTCGTGACGCAGGATTCTGGCGCCACGGGTTGCTTCGAGAAGAATGCCCGCGGCCGCTGGCATGCGGACCTGGTCGAGCTCGCGCGTCGGCGGCTGAACGCGCTCCGCCTCACCGATGTCAGCGGCGGCCGCTGGTGCACCTACGCGGATCCTCGGCGGTTCTATTCGCACCGGCGCGATGGCAAGGGCGGGCGGCTCGCGGCTCTGATCTGGCGGGTGCCGGCGCTCTAGTCGATGTCCGCGGTGAAACCGATACCTCGATGGTTGGGATCAGGGGCGCGGACCAATTCGCGCACCGCTGCGAGAATGGCGGTGATGGTTTCATCATGGTGCTGGTACCTGGCTTCCAGCTGATCGAGCTTCTCCGCCAGGATCCTGTTCGTCGCAAGTAGCGCGCGTAGTTGTATGAATGTGCGCACGACGAGCACGCCCATCGCAATGGCCTGCGGGCTGTTCAGAACGTTGGCCGCCTGGATCGCGCCATGCTCGGTGAAGGCGAATGGCGGGAATCTGGGGTCTCGAAATTTTTCTGAACCGGTCGCGAATTGCGACCGGCTCAGCCTTTCCGCTTCAATGGGGGTGAGCCGAAACATGAAATCGGGCGGAAAACGCGCAATATTGCGTTTGACTTGCTCATTCAGCCGCTTGGTCGATACGCCATACAAGCTGGCGAGACCAGAGTCCAGAATCACTCTCTGATCGCGCACGGTGAGGATCAACCCGGAGATGCGGCCGGCGTTCGGGGCGAGTTCGCTTGATTGAGGCATGCCGATCGAGATGATTGATCCATGAATGATCGGCGTCGACTCGCTAAATTGCCGATTCCGCCTCGAAAGTGCTGCAGCCGCTCGGCGGCCCCCATCTTCGCGGGAACGCTTGACACGCGTGCTAGCATTTCCGCGCTTTGACCACTTTCCTCTGGATCATCCTCGCCACCACCGTCTCGGGTGTGTTGTCGGTTCTCGCGGCCGGCATCTTCCTGGCGTTGCCGTCGCGCGCGCGCGAGGCGGCGCTGCCGCACCTCGTGAGCTTCGCCACGGGCGCCTTGTTAGGCGCGGCGCTGCTGGCGTTGATCCCTCACGCCGTCGAAGGCGCGGGCATGGAGAACGTCCACGAGGTGGGCATCGCGCTGATCGCCGGCATCGCGCTGTTCTTCATCCTCGAGAAGTTCCTGCTCTGGCGGCATTGCCACGATGACCATTGCTCGGAGCATCCCGTCGGTGATGGCCACGGTCATGGCCACGATCATCGAGGCCATGCCGCATACGACCACGCCGGGCATTCGCACACCCATGAGCAGGCGCGCAAGAAGGCCAGCGGCGCGCTGGTGCTCATCGGCGATGCCCTGCACAACGTGCTCGATGGCGTGCTGATCGCCGCGGCTTTCCTCACGGACGTGCATCTGGGCATCGTCACGGCGCTCGCCATCATGGCCCATGAGATTCCGCAGGAAGTCGGCAACTTCGCCGTGCTGCTGCATTCGGGGGTGTCGCGCCGGCGCGCCCTGGTGTTGAACCTGCTGACCAGCCTGACGGCGGTGATCGGCGGCGTGATCGGATTCTTCGCGCTGGAGCAGTCGCTGGCCGCGCTGCCGTTCGCCCTGGCCGTGGCCGCGGCGAGTCTTTTATATGTGGCGGTGGCGGATCTGATCCCCGGCCTGCATCGGCGGGTGGACGCCAAGTCCAGCGTGACCCAGGTGGTCTTGATAGGCCTGGGCATCGCCCTGATCACGTTCGCCGAGCGCCACGCCCACTGAGCGATATAGGGGCGCGGCCCTATTGAAACCATCCATTCCGGGCCTCAGTTTGGGCCCCTATGCGAATGGATAAACTCACCAGCCGATTCCAGTCCGCCCTGGCGGACGCCCAGTCCCTGGCCGTGGGCCGGGACCACCAGTTCATGGAGCCCGCCCACGTGTTCGGCGCGCTGCTCGACCAGCAGGACGGCAGTACCCGGCCCATCCTGGTCAAGGCCGGCGCCAACGTGGCCAAGCTGCGCAAGGACCTGGACGCCGCGCTAGATCGCCTGCCCAAGGTGGAAGGCACGCCCGGTGACGTGCACGTCTCGCAGAACCTCAACCGGCTGCTCAACGTCACGGACAAGCTCGCGCAGCAGCGCAAGGACGACTACATCTCCTCCGAGCTCTTCGTGCTCGCATCGTTCGAAGACAAGGACACGCTGGCCAAACTACTCAAGGAAGCCGGCGCCTCCAAGGCCGCCATCGAGAAGGCCATCGACCAGGTGCGCGGAGGTGAAGCCGTGAACGATCCGCAGGCAGAGGAGAAGCGTGGCGCGCTCGAGAAATACACCGTCGATCTCACTGCTCGCGCCACCGCAGGCAAGCTGGATCCGGTGATCGGCCGCGACGATGAAATCCGCCGCACGGTGCAGGTGCTGGCGCGGCGGACCAAGAACAACCCCGTGCTCATCGGCGAGCCCGGCGTCGGCAAGACCGCGATTGTCGAAGGCCTCGCCCAGCGCATCATCAACGGCGAAGTGCCCGAAGGCCTCAAGAACAAGCGCATCCTCGCACTCGACATGGGCGCGCTGATCGCCGGCGCCAAATTCCGCGGCGAGTTCGAAGAGCGCCTGAAGGGCGTGCTCAACGATCTCGCGAAGCAGGAAGGCCAGGTCATCCTGTTCATCGACGAGCTGCACACCATGGTGGGCGCGGGCAAGGCCGAAGGCGCCATGGACGCCGGCAACATGCTGAAGCCCGCGCTCGCGCGCGGCGAGCTGCATTGCGTGGGCGCGACCACGCTCGACGAATACCGCAAGTACATCGAGAAGGATGCCGCGCTCGAGCGCCGCTTCCAGAAGGTGCTCGTGAACGAGCCTTCGGTGGAAGACACCATCGCCATCCTGCGCGGCTTGCAGGAGCGCTACGAAGTCCACCACGGCGTGGACATCACGGACCCGGCCATCGTCGCCGCGGCGACGCTCTCGCATCGCTACATCAGCGACCGCCAGCTGCCGGACAAGGCCATCGATCTCATCGACGAGGCCGGTGCGCGTATCCGCATGGAGATCGACTCCAAGCCCGAGACGCTCGACAAGCTCGAGCGCCGCATCATCCAGCTCAAGATCGAGCAGGAAGCGCTCAAGAAGGAGAGCGACGCGGCGACGAAGAAGCGCCTCGCCGATCTGCAGGAAACGTTGCGCGGCCTCGAACGTGAATACGCGGATCTCGAGGAGATCTGGAAGAGCGAGAAGGCTTCGCTGCAGGGCGCCGCGGGCGTCCGCGAAGAGCTCGAGAAGGTGAAGCTCGGCATGGAGCAGGCGCGCCGCAAGGGCGACCTGACTACCGTCGCGCGCATCCAGTACGAACAGATTCCCGCGCTCGAGAAGCGCCTCGCCGAGGCGCAGATCGCCGAGACCCAGGAAACGCGCCTGGTGCGCAACAAGGTCACGGACGAGGAAATCGCGGAAGTGGTGTCCAAGTGGACCGGCATCCCCGTCTCCAAGATGCTCGAAGGCGAGAAGGAAAAACTGCTGCGCATGGAAGAGGCGCTCAACAAGCGCGTCGTCGGCCAGGACGAAGCCGTGAAGATCGTGTCCAACGCGATTCGCCGCTCGCGCGCCGGCCTCGCCGATCCTCGCCGGCCCAACGGCTCGTTCCTGTTCCTCGGCCCCACGGGCGTGGGCAAGACCGAACTCTGCAAGGCGCTCGCCGAATTCCTGTTCGACACCGAAGAGTCGATGGTGCGCATCGACATGTCCGAGTTCATGGAGAAACACTCCGTGGCGCGGCTCATCGGCGCGCCGCCCGGATACGTGGGTTATGACGAGGGCGGTTACCTCACGGAGGCCGTAAGGCGCCGCCCGTATGCTGTGATCCTGCTCGACGAAGTCGAGAAGGCGCATCCCGATGTGTTCAACGTGCTGTTGCAGGTGCTGGACGACGGCCGCCTCACGGATGGCCAGGGCCGCACCGTGGATTTCCGCAATACCGTCGTGATCATGACTTCGAACCTGGGCAGCGATGTGATCCAGCAGTTCGCCGGAGAAGGCAACTATGCGCGCATGAAGTCCGCCGTCATGGAAGTCGTGCAGCAGAATTTCCGGCCGGAGTTCATCAACCGCATCGACGACATCTGCGTGTTCCACCCGCTGGGCCAGGCGCAGATCCGGGCGATCGTGGACATCCAGCTCGCGCAGCTTCGCAAACGGCTGCTCGACCGCAACCTCGAGCTGGTGCTCGACGCGAGCGCGCTCGACAAGCTCAGCGAGGCGGGCTACGACCCGGTGTACGGCGCGCGACCGCTCAAGCGCGCCATCCAGCAGCAGGTGGAGAACCCGCTGGCGCAGGCCATCCTCTCGGGCCGATTCCTGCCCGGGGACCGGATACAGGCTCATGCCAACGGCAACGGCCTGGAGTTCGGCAAGCTCTGAGCGCTGCGGCGCTCGTAAAGCGGGGCCGGCATCTGCCGGCCCTTTTGTTTGTGCCGGTATAATCGCGCCCGTTTTCGACTGGGGATTCCATGCCTTTCTACGAATACCAATGCTCCAAATGCGGCCACCACGAAGAGGTGCTGCAGAACATCAGCGACAAGCCGCTCACCAAGTGCCCGAACTGCGGCAAGAGCGCTTTGAAGAAGCTCGTCTCCGCCCCGGTGTTCCGGCTCAAGGGATCGGGCTGGTACGAGACCGACTTCAAGTCCGACAAGGAAAAGAAGCGCAATCTCGCTGGCGCTGACAAGGAAGAGTCCGGCAGCGACACGAAGACCGAGTCCAAGCCCGAGACCAAGGCGGACGCGAAACCCGAGAGCGCGAAACCCGCGCCCGTGAAGCCGGCGAAGTCCAAGGCGAAGGCCAAAGCCCCCGCGCGCAAGCCGAAGCGCAAGTAACGTGCGGCCGTGAATTACGCGCGGCGGCCGGGCATCGATGGTGAAGCGCTGCGCAGGCTGGTGGCGCGCGAGCGGGACTCGTTCGTGGCCACACATGCGGAGTCCGCGCGGCTCGCCGCGCAAAGCGCCGAGCATTGGCTCAACGGCGTGCCCATGCATTGGATGCGCGACTGGGGCACTCCTCATCCGCTGTTCGTGCGTTCGGCGCAAGGCGTCGAGCTGATCGACGTCGACGGCAATCGCTACATCGATTTCTGCTTCGGCGATACCGGCGCCATGTTCGGCCATTCGCCACCGCCGATCGCGCGCGCGCTGGCCGAGACCGGCGCGGCGGGCATCACCTGCATGTTGCCCGCGGAGCGCGTGGCGCGCGTCGGCGCCAAGCTCGCGGCGATGTTCGGCCTGCCGTACTGGCAGATGACGCAGACGGCCACGGATGCCAATCGCAACGTCTTGCGCTGGGCGCGCGCCATCACCGCGCGGCCGCGCATCCTCGTGTTCGATGGCTGTTATCACGGCACCGTGGAAGAGACGTTGGTGCGGCAGTGGGAAGGTGGCGCACGCGCCCGTGCCGGCCTCATCGGCATGAACCACGACGTCAGCGCGACGACGGACGCGGTGCCTTTCAACGACATCGCTGCGGTGGAAAAGGTGCTGGCGCGCGGGCGCACGGCGGCCGTGATCGCCGAACCGGTCATGACCAACATCGGCATGGTGTTGCCGCAAGAGGGTTTTCTGCGGGCATTGCGGGAAGTCACGCGCAAACATGGCGTGCTGCTGGTGATCGACGAGACACACACCTTGTCGTCGGCGCGGGGCGGCCATTCCACCGCGCAAGAACTCGAGCCGGATATCTGGGTGTGCGGCAAGGCCATTGCCGGCGGTATGCCCTGCGCGGTGTTCGGGTTCACCGCCGCGGTCGAAGCCGGCATGCGCCGGGTGCAGGCCGAGCGCGCCGGCGGGCATTCGGGCATGGGGACCACGCTCTCGGCCAATGCCCTGGCCCTGGCCTGTCTCGAAGCCTGCCTCGACGAACTCATGACGCCAGCCAACTATCAGTCCATGCACGCCACGGCTGCCTATCTATCCGAGGGGCTCGGCCGCCTGTTCGCGCGCGAATCGCTGGCCTGGCACGTGTCGCGCGTCGGCGCGCGGCTGGAATTCGGCTTCGGCGCGCCGCCGCGCAACGGGGCGGAGTCCGAGCGAGAGGCCTGGCCGGAGCTCGAGCACGCGTTGCATCTCTATCTGCTGAATCGCGGCGTTTTGCTCACGCCTTTTCACAACATGATGTTGTGTTCGCCCGTCACGACGACGGCGCATGTCGATACCTTGCTGAGCCACCTGGGGCAGGCGCTGCGGGAAATCGGGAGTTGTTCATGAGCGGTCCTCGCATCGCCGATGCATCCGAGCTGCACGCGTTCCTCGCCGCGAATCCGGACATCGAGGCCGTGCAGATCCTGATCACGGATCCTTCGGGTGTACCGCGCGGCAAATCCGTGCGCCGCGAAGAGCTGGATCGGATCTTCGATTCCGGGCGGCAGGTCGCGGGTTCCATCCTGGGCCTCGACATCACGGGAGAGGACGTCGACGACACCGGCCTGGTCTGGGATACCGGGGATGCGGACATGTGCGCGCGGCCGATCGCGGGATCGCTGGTGCGGGCGCCCTGGCTGGCGGCGCCCACGGGTCAGCTCATGCTCACGATGTTCGATGCGCAGGGCGCGCCGGCGCCCGCGGATCCGCGTCACGCGCTCGTGCGCGTGATCGACGGCTTCGCGCGCCGCGGGCTCACGCCCGTGGTGGCCTGCGAGATCGAGTTCTATCTACTTCGTGAGGAGCCAGGCGGGAGGCTGGTGCCGGCCGGCGGGGGTCGCGCGAGTGAGCGCCAGAACATCAATGCGTACAGCCTGCAGCGGCTGGACGATCTCGCGCCGTTGTTCAACGACGTGTACGCGGCGGCGAAGGCGCAGGGACTGCCGGCGGAAACGCTGATGTCCGAATACTCGCCCGGCCAGTTCGAGATCACGCTGCATCACCGCGCCGATGCGCTGCGCGCCGTCGACGAAGCCGTGATGTTCAAGCGCCTGCTGCGCGGTGTGGCGCAGAAACACGGGCTCATCGCCTGTTTCATGGCCAAGCCCTTCACCGCGCGCGCCGGCAGTGGCCTGCACGTGCACGTGAGTCTCAGCGATGCCGCCGGCCACAATCTTTTCGCGAGCGATGACCCAGCGGGAACACCGCTGCTTCGGCATGCCATCGGCGGAATGAAGGAGCACATGGCCGATTCCATGGCCATCTTCGCGCCCAATGCGAATTCGTACCGGCGATTCGTGAGCAGGAGCTACGCGCCGATCGCGCCCATCTGGGGTATCAACAACCGGTCGGTGTCGCTGCGGGTTCCGTCCGGGCCGGCGGCTTCACGTCACGTCGAGCACCGCATCTCGGGCGCGGACGCCAATCTCTATCTCGCCGTCGCCGCCGTGCTCGCGGCCGCGGCGCAGGGCATCGACCAGCAGATCGATCCCGGTCCACCGGTCGAGGGGAACGGCTACGACCAGGACAGCGAGCGTGTCCTGCCCGGAAGCTGGCGCCGCGCGCTCATGGTCGCCGAACGCTCGCCGTTCCTGCGTGAGGCCCTCGGCGTCGAATTCATGAAGATATTCCTGGCCATCAAGCTGCAGGAATGCGCGCGGTTCTCGGCCGAGGTCAGCGAACTCGACTACGCCTGGTACCTGCGTAGTTAGCGTCCCGGCGGGGGGACATCGCAGGGTGCTTCCCATCTGGGGCTGCTGCGGGCTAGCTTCCGCTCATGAGACAAACGACCTGGATGGCGGGGTTGGCCGCGCTGGCGTTCTCGCTCGGCGCCGCTGCGCAGGATTTTCCCGACATGCGCTGGGACCCCGGCGCGGAAGACTGCGAGCCGGCACTGCAGAAGACCGAGGCGCGCGCCTTCGACGAAACCACCATCGTCATCCGCCAGAACCCCTGCGTCGATCACGAGGCCAATCTGCTCTACCTGCTGATCGGCAACGAGAAGGCGTTGCTCATCGACAGCGGCGCGACCGAGGACCCGCGTCTCACTACCGAGCTCACGAACCTGGTGGCGAGTTACCTCACGCAGCCCGACGGCTCGCGGTTGCCGCTGGTGGTGGCGCACACGCACGGCCACCAGGATCACCGCGCGGGCGACGCTGCTTTCGCAGCGCAGCCTCTGACCACGGTGGTGCCCGCTGAAGGCCAAGGAATGCGCCGGTTCTTCGGCATCGAACGTTGGCCGGACGATCAGCCGCGTTTCGACCTCGGCGGGCGTGAGGTCGTCGTGGTGCCGACGCCAGGCCATCACGAGGACCATGTGGCGTTCATCGACACCCGCGCCCGGCTGATGTTCACCGGCGATTTCTATCTTCCGGGCCGGTTGCTGGTCCAGGATCTCGAGGCCTATCGCACGAGCATGTTGCCGCTCGCCGAAGCGGTGAATGCCTGGGGAGTCCGGTGGGCGCTGGGTGCGCACATCGAGATGGACGTGCACGGCAATCTGTATTCCGGCAGCGCGTCGTTCCATCCGGAAGAACGCTCCGTGGCCATGCCATTCACGGCAAACGAGGTCTACATGCTCGGCATGAACCTCGAGGACTTCAACGGCTTCTACTCACGCCACGCGGACTACGTGATCGTGAATCCCGTGCACAACCTCATGGCCCTGGCGGCCGGCGTGATCGTCGCGATCCTGCTGCTGGTGCTCGGGCTGCGGCGGTTCCGCCGGAACCGCCGCCGCGTGACTGCCTGATCGGTCAGCTCTTCTTGGGCGCCGCGGGCGCGGCCGGAGCCGCGGGCGCGGCCGGAGCCGCGGGAGCCGCCGCCGGCTTGGGCGCTGCCGCCGATTCCTTGACGACGAGGAAGTTCACGAGCGCGATGATGTCGTCCACGCTCTCGAAGTGTTCGTTGTTGATGCGGTACTTGCCGGCCACCACGAGCGTCGGCGTGCCGGTGATGCCCATCGCCTTGATCTGCGCTTCGGCCTGACGGATCTTGAGTTCCACGCCCGGGGTCTTCGACGCGCTCACGAAATTTGCGGCCTTCACGCCGGCCACGCGCTCATAGAACTTGGCGATGTCCTCGATCGAAGGAAGCTGCGTCTTGAGGCGCTTGGTCCGATTGTCGACGATGCCGAGTTCGCCCGTCGTCCAGATGGCGTCGTACATGGCCTCGTGGCCCTTCTCGATCACACCCAGCGTGAGCGCGGTGAGATACGCGCGCTGGAACACCGGCCAGTTCTCGGCGGCATTCCAGGAGGCGGGCAGATAGACGATCTGGGCGTTCTTCGGCAGCCCGCCCTGGATCTGCTTCATGACCGGCCGGAACTGATTGCAGGCCGGGCAGCCGTACGAAAACACTTCCATCACCTCGACCTTGCCGGCCGGCACCGAGGTGCGCTGGGGCGGGATCACGGTGTAGTGCTTGCCGGCAACCCACTTCGCGGGTTGGGCCTGGGCGGCGCCCGTAGCCAGGATCATCAGGGACGCCAGCAGGGCGGTCATCGTACGAGTCATGGAAGCCTCATTCAGGGAGGGGTACGGGGTTCGACTGCGGCGCCGGAAATTGATTCCGCCTGCCGAGACGGCCCGGAAGCTTAGCCTTTCCCCCGCCACCGGCAACCCGGTAACATCGCCGCCCTTTCTGCAGCTTCCCCGGGTTTCCATGCGTTCTCACTATTGCGGCCAGGTCAACGAAAAGCTGGTCGGTCAAGAGGTTACGGTCGCCGGCTGGGTCCATCGGCGTCGCGACCATGGCGGCGTGATCTTCGTGGACCTGCGCGATCGTGAAGGGCTGCTGCAGATCGTGTTCGATCCTGACAACCAGGCCCAGTTCGCCGAGGCCGAGAAGCTGCGCAACGAGTTCGTGGTCAAGGTCCGTGGCCTGGTGCGCGAGCGCCCCGCGGGCACGGCCAACGCGAACCTCTCCTCCGGCAAGGTCGAATTGCTGGCGCGCGAACTCGTCACGCTCAATCGCTCCGAGCCGCTGCCGTTCCAGCTCGACGAACACGTCAGCGAAGAGGTTCGCCTCAAGTACCGCTACATCGACCTGCGCCGCGAGGAGATGTCGAAGCGCCTGCGCCTGCGCCACCAGATCACTCGCGCGATGCGCCAGTATCTCGACGAAGCGGGTTTCGTGGACATCGAGACGCCGGTGCTCACGAAGGCCACGCCCGAAGGCGCGCGCGATTACCTCGTGCCTTCGCGCACGCATCCCGGCAAGTTCTTCGCGCTGCCGCAGTCACCGCAGATCTTCAAGCAGCTGCTCATGGTCGCGGGCTTCGACCGCTACTACCAGATCGTGAAGTGCTTCCGCGACGAAGACCTGCGCGCCGAGCGCCAGCCCGAATTCACGCAGCTCGACATCGAGACGTCCTTCCTGTCGCAACAGGAGATCATGGACTCGATGGAGAAGCTCACGCGCCACTTCTTCAAGAACGGCATCGGCGTCGAGCTGCAGGATCCGTTCCCGCGCATCACGTTTTCGGAAGCGATGCGCCGCTTCGGTTCGGACAAGCCAGACCTGCGCAATCCGCTCGAACTCGTGGATGTGGCCGATCTCGTCGCGACCTGCGACTTCAAGGTTTTCGCCTCGCCGGCGAAGGATCCGAAAGGTCGCGTGGCCGCGCTGCGCGTGCCGGGCGGCAACGCCATGCCGCGTTCGCAGATCGACGAATACACCACCTACGTGGCGCGTTACGGCGCCAAGGGCCTCGCGTACATCAAGGTGAACGAGAAGGCGAAGGGCAAGGACGGCTTGCAGTCGCCGATCGTGAAGTTCCTGAGCGACGATGCCGTGAAGGGCATCCTGGACCGCACGGGCGCGCAGGACGGTGACCTCGTGTTCTTCGGTGCGGATTCGGCCAAGGTCGTCAACGACGCCATCGGCGCGCTGCGCCTGAAGGTGGGCACGGATCTCAAGCTGGCGACGGCCGGCTGGAAGCCGCTCTGGGTCGTGGACTTCCCGATGTTCGACTGGGATCCCGACGAAAAGCGTTGGGTGGCGATGCATCACCCGTTCACCTCGCCCGTGAACGACGATGCCGCCGCGCTCAAGGCCGATCCCGCGAGCGCGCTCGCGAAGGCCTACGACCTCGTGCTCAACGGCACCGAGATCGCAGGTGGGTCGGTGCGTATCTTCCGCCAGGACATGCAGTCCACGGTGTTCGAACTACTCGGCATCGGCGCCGAGGAGGCCCAGCTCAAGTTCGGCTTCCTGCTCGATGCGCTCAAGTACGGCGCGCCGCCGCATGGCGGTATCGCGTTCGGCCTCGACCGCATCGTCATGCACATGACAGCCACCGACAGCATCCGCGACGTCATCGCCTTCCCGAAGACGCAGACCGCCGCGGATCCGCTCACGGATGCGCCGACGGAAGTCTCCGAGAAGCAGTTGCGCGAGACGCACATCCGCGTGCGAACGCCGCCGCCGGCGTGAGATGAAGACGGCCGCGGTCTTCGTCCACGGCCTCTGGCTCAACGGCGCGGAGTTCACGCTGCTCCGCCGCCGCCTCGCGCGCGAGTACGGGATCACCGGATACCGCTTCAGCTACCCCACGGTGCGCGGCTCCATGGACGACACGGTCGCGAGGCTGGGTCGCTTCGTGGACCGCATCGAAGCGGATCGCATTCATTTCATCGGGCACAGTCTGGGTGGCGTCGTGTTGTGCCGCTACTTCCAGCAGCAGCCCTGCGCGCGTCCGGGCCGGGTCGTATTGCTGGGCTCACCGCTCAATGGCAGCCGCTCCGCACGCACCGTCGCGCGCCACGCGTTGCTGCGACGGATGATCGGGCCGCTGGTGAACGCGGAACTCGTGGCCGACGCTCCCCCGCGCAGCTGGGCGTGCCAGAACGAGCTCGGGATCATCGCCGGCACTTCGCCGCTCGGGCTAGGCCGCTTCTTCGCGAAGTTCGACGAGGACTGCGATGGCACGGTGGCCGTGAGCGAGACCAAACTACCCGGTTGCAAGGCGCACGTGGCGCTGCCCGTGAGCCACATGGGGATGCTCGTCTCCTCCGTCGTGGCGCACGAAGTAGGGC
>JBKPPO010000081.1:0-6384 GCA_046733635.1 Pseudomonadota bacterium
CATCCCCGTCCGCAGCGGACCGAGCGCGCCGAGGCCGAGGCACCAGCTCGCGGCGGCGTGCGCGACGGCGATGAAGATGAGCGACGTGGCCACGGCGGTGATGACGCCGCGCTTCATCGGCTCAGGCTCGCGGCATCGGCCTTGCCTAACAACCACTGCAGCCCGGCCAGGTGTTGCTGGTCATGACTGCAGAGATAATGCACCAGGCCACGCAGCGACACGGGCCCGTACCCTTCGAACTCCGCGCGACGATCGAATTGCGCCGCATCGAGTCCGCGAAGCAGCTCGACGGTCTCCGCGCGCGCCCTGCGGAAATCGGCGAACACCTCGGCCACGTTCGCCGCGCCGTAGTTCCGCTGTTTCGCGACAGCCTCGCTGTCGATCGACGGGAGCAGCGGCTGGTGTTCGCGCAGCGTGCGCGTGAAACGCTGCTGATACCCCTCGATCTCGATGTCCCGCACATGGCACACCTGCTCGATGGCGGTGAACGGCTCGCTGGGCACACCCTCCCAGGACGCGGGAGTCCAGTGCACGAACTCGCGCGGGAAGGCCGCGTAGTGTTTCTCCAGCTCTGCGGGAAAGGCTTCGAGCGCCGCCAGGGTGATGGGATGCATGGCCGAATTGTGCGGTCAGGCGAAGCGGTTCAGCAATGCGGCGTCGGCGTGTCCGAGCGGCTGCGGCGGCGCAACCGGCGTCCATCTTCCCAGCGCCACCGTTTCCTCGTTCTCGAAGCGGTCGGGCACACGCTCCGCAGTACAGCGGAAGACGCCGCCGAAATGTGTACTGCCATCGTGGACTTCGACCATGCCCAGCCATTCGAGCGGTCCGGCCGCCCCGCCGGTTTCCTCGCGGAACTCACGCGCCGCGGCATCCCGCGCCGTCTCGCCCGGATCGATGAGCCCGCCCGGCAGCTCCCATACTTTTCGATAGCGGCTGAGCACCAGGACCACGCCATCCGGGGCTTGCGCCAGGAGAACGGCGAAGCGGCAGAGTCCAGGACCCGCCGCCTCCGGTGTATCGTGGAATGCGACGAAACGCGCGAGAGGCATGCGCACCAGTGTAACCGGCGCCAGGGACGTGTAGTTAGCTTCGCGGGACGCTCGTGAGGCGCGTGAGCAGCGGCGTTTCCACCAGCCACTTCACCGCGGCCGCGATGTCGTTGTAGAACACGCGGTAGTCGCCCTCGCCGAACGCGAGCCGCGCCAGGTAGGCGAGTTTGGCCGTGGGAACGACGATGGCGCGACGCAGGTGGAGCTCACCCAGCGACTCGTCCAGCGCACGCTGCGACCAGGGCACGTCGACCGGCGGCGGCATCATCTCGAGCACGTCGTACAGCACTTTCGCGCGGCCCGCATCGCGCGCGAGCGAAACGACTTGTTGCTGACATTCTTTCAGGAGCTCGACCGTCGGCTCGCCCCGTACACGGGCAATGATCAAGTCACCGCTGAGCTCGACCCACAAGGAACCTTCCATGTGTCCTTATTAGCCCGACCGGGGCGGCGGCGCCATCGGACGCTGCCGCGATCATGTTCCTCAGGGCTTCTTGTCGCCTTTCTGAGGCCGCTTCCACCCTTCGAGCGTGAGCTGCTTGGCGCGCGAGAGCGTGAGCTGCCCTGCCGGGGCATCCTTGGTGATGGTGCTGCCCGCACCCGTCGTCGCGTCCTTGCCGATGATCACCGGCGCCACGAGCATGTTGCCCGAGCCGATGAAGGCGCCATCTTCGATGGTCGTGGTCGACTTGTTCACGCCGTCGTAATTGCAGGTGATGGTCCCCGCTCCCACGTTCACGCCCTTGCCGATCACGGCGTCGCCGAGATACGTGAGGTGGTTGGCCTTGCTGCCATCCGCGACCGTGGTCTTCTTGAGCTCCACGAAATTTCCGATGTGCACACCCGCTCCGAGCCTGGTGCCCGGCCGCAGTCGCGCGTAGGGACCGATGAGGCATCCGTCGCCGAGCTCGCTCTGCTCGAGCACGGAGTTCGGATGGATCACGCTGTCCGCTCCGATGCGGACGTCGCGCAACACGACGTTCGGGCCGACGCGCACGCGGTCGCCCAGCGTGACCTTGCCTTCGAAGATGACGTTGGGCTCGACGTACACGTCCTTGCCCAGCGTGACTTCACCGCGCACGTCGACGCGCGCCGGGTCGACCAGCGTGGCGCCGGCGATCATGAGTTCGCGCGCGCGATCGGCGCGATGCATCGCCTCGAGCTCGGCCAACTGCACCTTGTCGTTGACGCCCAGGACTTCGGCGAGCGTGGGCGCGATCAGCGGCGCGACCTTGACCTTGTCCTTCACCGCCATGGCGATGATGTCGGTCAGGTAGTACTCGCCCTGCGCGTTGGAGTTCCTGAGCTTGCCCAGCCAGCGGCGAAGTAGTTTGGCGGGCACGGCCATGATGCCGCTGTTGCCTTCGCGGATCCTGAGCTGTGGCTTGCTGGCGTCCTTCTGCTCGACGATCTTCTGCACCACGCCACGCGCGTTGCGCACGATGCGGCCATAACCCTGCGGGTTGTCGAGCATGATCGTGAGGAGCCCCATGGACTTCGCGCCGGCGGAAGCGATCAGTTGCTTCAGCGTGTCGGGCCGGATCAATGGGACGTCGCCGTACAGCACGAGCACCAGCTCGTCGTCCGCGACATTCGGCATCGCCTGCATGACGGCGTGTCCCGTGCCGAGCTGCTCCGCCTGCAGCGACCAGCGAATGTCGGGATCCTTTACCGTTGCGCGGACCGCATCGCCGCCATGGCCATAGACCACGTGGATGGACGAGGGCTCCAGCGCGCGGGCCCGGCTAACAACATGCGCCAGCAGCGGCACCCCGGCGATGGGCTGCAGCACCTTGGGCAGATCGGATTTCATTCGCTTGCCCTGACCGGCAGCGAGGATGACGACGGCGAGTTTCATGGGGCGGGGAGTCTAATGGGAGTTATTCGGGTTTCCACTTGATCTGGAACTCGATCTCTTCTTCTTCGACGGACTTCTCATGCTCGATGTTGAACCGAGCACGGTCGGGGACGTGGATGCGTTGTCCGGCCACCTGGATGGTGAAGCGGTCACCGGACTCGATGGCATCCGCCAGCCGTCGGAGCTTCGCGACGAAGTCGCGTTTGGGGTAGGTCTTTTCGATGTCGCGCGCGCGTCGTTTAGCCATGCTCGGCCCTCGGAGTGGAGGCCGGAGGCTACACGGAAGCGATCAGCGGCGGAACTGCTTGCCCGTGGCGTTGTAGGGATCGCCGCCACCCGCGTCGCTGGCCGAGAGATCGTTCTCGCCGAGCAACGTATCCATGACGCTGCGCCGGGTGAGCGGGGGTTTCGGCTTCTGCGGCCGGGCAAGGCTCGGCGCCATGCGATCGCCTTCCGGCGTGGAGGCGGCGGTCCAGTCGATCTGGTTGTCGTTGCCTGGGTTCATGGCTGCGAAATATACGCCGCGTGAGATGACGTGCCCATGTCCATCGTCGGGGAAATTTCGCCGCTCGTCGGCAGGTAGCCAGTCGTCGGCTACTAGCTACCGCCCATCGCTCACCTAAGAGTGGATCGGCAGGCTCATTCGGGCATCGGAGTCTTCGGCATCACAGGCGCGTCAGCCGGTCATCAAGGCGTGGATCTTGGTCATGGTCGACCAGTTGCGGGTGGTGCCACGATCCTTGAGCTCGCCCAGCAGGGCTTCGGCGGCCTTGCTTTCGAGGATGCCGTGCGCGCACCAGAGATAGGCGGCGTGGCGGTTCACGTGCACCCGCTCCTCACCGTGTGCCGCTTGCGCATGTTTCTTCAACGAAGCGATGGCGGCGGGTTCGTTGGCGAGCGCCACCAGCAGGCGCGAATGGTCCACCGCGACTTCCGCGAGCGCGTTGCCGTGAATCACCGCCTCGATGTCGGCGGCACGCTTCACGATGACCAGCGCGTCGACACCGAGCTGCTTCTTGACCGCTGCGCGGATGTCGTGCGCCAGCTCCCGTGGATCTCCGGCGCCCGCGAACACGGCGTTGCCGCTGTTGAGTAACGTGCGTATCTCGCTGAACCCCATGCGGCCTAACAAGGCACGGAGATCGGCCATGGCGACGCGTTTGGCCTTGCCCACGTTGATGCCGCGGAACAGGGCCACGTACCGGGTGCGGGCCGTGGATGTCATGCGCCGGCAGCGTCCCGCCGCTGGCGAGCCGCCTGTTCGAACGCCAGCGCGGCATCGACGATCGCGGCCGAGATGTCGGAGTGGCGGGCCGGCGTATCGAGGAACACGGTATACGACTTCACGGCGAGCACCGCGATCTCGCTGGCGCGCGAAGGAACGCGGCCTCCGGGGAAACGTACCGGGTGCTGACGCAGATGATTGGCCGCCGCGGTGACCGCGCGTTGTTCTTCCAGATCGCGGGCGGTGGGATAGTCGAAGCGCCATCGCCCCACGCGCTCGTGGATCACGGGCTTGTCCTCACCGGGGCTCATGCCGGCCGCGGCATAAACGCGGCAGTCGTAGGCGCGGCAGGTTTCGGGCCGGTCCTCGTAGATGGAGCAGTTGCCGGACACCAGCATGTGACACTGGCCGTTATCACGAAAACCCATGAGCCGGCTGCCGTCACGCATCGGCTCGGCTTCGAGATTCGCTTCGCCGATGCGGGCGAGCGCACGCGCTTCGTTCGGCCGCACCTTGATGTAATAGGAGGAGACGCAGCAGCCACGGCAGTCGCCGCAGGCCACGTCCATGCCACCGTCGCTCGCGAGCGCCGCACGCATGTCGCGCAGCCATTCGGAGAAGTTGCCGGCGGGGAGGGTCGAGGTCATGCGCGCATGCTGGCGCGCGAAGGCCGCGAGCGCAATGCTCAGAGCCCGTCGTGACGTCGCGAGATCACGTGGTTGTAGCGCGACTCGAACTGGCTGCGCGAAGCGGCGACGGCCCAGAGCCGCGCGAGGTATGCGAACTCCTTGTCGAAGAGATCGCGATACGGCGCGGCCGTGCGCGCATGCCGGCAGTTGCGGCACAGGACACTGAGCCAGCCCGGGTGGAGCAGATGCGAGTAGAGGCGCTGCAACTTGCTGTCGAGGGTATGCACGGTCTCGTTGCCGCGCAGATACTCATGGCGAAGCGCCACGAGATACTTGCCACCTGCGAGCTGCAGGTCCAGCGCCTGGAAGCCGCAGTATTTGCCGATCACCAGTTCGGTGAACGTGCGTGCCTCTTCGGGCTCTTCCGACGCGGCCAGCATGATCACGTCCGAATCGTCGTCTTCTTCATTGCGGCGAAGGCGCTCGAGCGCCCAGTCGATGCAGTCGCGATAGTCCCCGCCGGCCGACCGCGCGAGAAAGTAGCTGTATTCGAGCTGGTTGATGGCTTCCATAGCGCCTCCCTGGCCGAATCTATCGGCCGGAAGATTCCGGGCGATCGGTGACGTCCGCAGAATCGGGACAAACCGCGAATTGCCTCACTCGTGTGAAGTACTTAGTTAGCGCGGCCCTAGGAAGACTCCCGGGTCAGGCGCTGTTGTCGTGACGCGAATCCAGCCAGGAAAGCGCCGCCGCTTCCGTGCGGAACACGTCGCCCGAGACGCCGCGGTTCTGCGCCATCACGACGCCGATCTTCTCGGGATCGAGGAGTTCCACGCGAGCCACCATCGCGACGTGCAGCGCCTGCCCTGCGCTCTCTGCCCAGCGGACGGCGAGCTGGTGACGTCCGAAGATGCTGGGGGCCGCCATGCCGGTCCACCCGGTGGAGTTGATGAGCAGGCTGCCGAGCTTCTGCGAGCGCGCATGACGCATGGCTGCCGCCACGAGCTCCACGGCTTGTTCGAAGCTGACCTTTCCCTGGGGGCGGTAGAAGCCGCGCCGGCCGATGATCTCGAAGTTGTCAGGTGTTTCCATGAATCCCATGCGAGCGAACACCGCGCGTCTTGCGCGGAAACTCCCTGGGTTGATTCCGGAATGTGGCGCCCGAGACCTGGGTCGCCGAGTCTGGCCGTCGGCCTGGCTACTTCACCTTGCGAAGCTTCTGGATGAGCTTGATCTGCTCATTCATGCGCACCAGCTCCTTGAGAGCTTCGGCTTGCTCGAGCTTGTCCGTGGCGCCACGCAGGGCATCTTCCGCGCGCTGCTTGGCGGCCAGCGCGGCGGCTTCGTCCAGATCCTTGGCGCGCAGCGCGGTATCCGCCAGCACCGTGATCTTGTTCGGCTGGATTTCCAGCGCGCCGCCACCGACGAAGAAATGCTGTTCGGCGCCGTCCGGGGTCTGCACCCGGACTTCGCCGGCCTTGAGCAGCGTGAGCAGCGGCGCGTGACGCGGCGCGATGCCGAGCTCGCCGTCCGTGCCGGGCGCGAACACCATGGACGCGGCGCCGGCGAAGATCTCGCCCTCGGCGCTGACGATGTCGACGTGTACGGTGTTCGCGGCGGCGG
>JBKPPO010000082.1:0-5958 GCA_046733635.1 Pseudomonadota bacterium
GGTCGGTCTCCTTCGAGTCGATGGTGTCGTAGTCGACCGAGGCGCGCAGGTACTCGCGGGAACCGGCGCCCACGCCACGCAGGATGAGCCGGCCCTTGGGCGTCGGCAGCGTGAGAGTCGGCGGGCGCGCGCCGTTGGTGACGCGCACGATGATCGCGCAGCGACCACCGTTCTCGAAGAACTGCTCGACGGCGTAACTCAATGTGGAGGGTTGCCAGAGACCGCCGAACACGCGCGTGTAGTCGGCGAAGCTGCGAACCATGACGGGTTCGTTGACGGGGCCCTTGAGCGCGCGCCCGACGAAGGCGGCGATGCTGGTGGCGGCCCGGGCGATGACACGCAACGAGCCGGGATGATCGGCGAAACTCGAATCGAGCTGCTCGGCCAATTAACTCCCCATGCGCGACCCCTTACTGACGTGAGGCCTGCGCGACGCTGCCGGAATGTAGCAGCGTCTCAGTGACGCCGCCACAGCGGTACGGAGCGCTTCTTGAAAAATGCGACCAGCAACAATCCCGCAATGAAGCCGCCGATGTGCGCGCCGAACGCGATACCACCTTCGCTGTCGCCCGGCGCCTTCGCCGCGGCCATCGCGCCCATCACGAGCTGCATGACGAACCAGGCCGCGAGCACCCAGATCGCCGGGAATCGTCCGAGCTGCACGATGAGGAACCCGAGCGGCAGTCCGAGCAGCACTCGCGCGCGCGGGAACAGCAGCATGTAGGCGCCGAGCACGCCGGAGATCGCTCCGCTGGCGCCGACCATGGGGATGATCGATCCGGGATTGGGCACCACCTGCGCCACCACCGCCGCCACGCCACAGAGCAGATAGAACAGGAAGAAGCGCGTGTGCCCCATCGCATCTTCGATGTTGTTCCCGAACACCCAGAGGTAAAGCATGTTGCCGGCCAGGTGCCAGAACCCGCCGTGCATGAACATCGAGGTGAACACGGTGCCCACGGCCGGGATCACCGCGATCTCCGCCGGCAGGATCTCGCGGCCCGTGAGCACGGCGGGGATGACGCCGAAAGCGTAGGCCGCCTGCTGGGCGCCCACGTTGGAGAGCAGCAGGTGCTGCCAGACGTACACCGCCACGCAGGTGATGAGGATACCTACCGTGACCAGCGGCCGGGTCGCGACCGGATTGTCGTCGTGCAGCGGGATGACCACGTTACTTGGACTTTTCCCTGAGCACGATGGCGTCGATGGAGTTGACCGCGATCGGATGATAGTTAGCCCGCGCCTTCGCGTAGATCGCGCGCGCACGTCCCGCGCCCGCCGGTGTCTTCATGAGGTCCTCGTACAGCGGCCGGATGAGTTTGCGGCGGCCGATGCCCGTGAGGTATTGCTCGAGACGCGGCCAGGCCGGCGCATAGTCGTTCGCGATCGCGACCCGCAGCCAGCTGAACGCGATCTCGCTGTTGCCCGCATCGGTCAGCGCGTAGGCGGCATCGAGCTCCGCGAGCTTGGCCCCCGGCGTTTTCTGCGGCAGTCCATCGATGAAGTGCACCCACTCGTGTGTGGTCCATTGCCTGCCCGGCATGTCGGCGGCCGCCAGCTTGCCCGCGAGGAAATCCTTGCGCATCGCGTCCACCTTGTCGAAGGCGTCCGAACTCGGCAGCACCGCGTATTTCGGCAGGCCCGGCTTGTACATCCATTCGTCGAGCTCGGCCGCCGTCACGGCGCCCGCCTTCTGCGGCAACAGGTGTCGCTCGAGATAGGCACGGAACTGTTCGGTGGTGATGCTCTGGAACGCGAACTGGTCGAAGTATCCCTGCAGGAACTTGTCGACGGTGTCGACCCCGAAACGCGAGCCCAGCCAGGCGACGAACAGGTGCCCTTTGATGTACGGGATCTGCGTGAAGGCCTCGTCGGGATCGCGGCCACGCATGTCGATGGCCAGGATCTGATCGGCCGGCGGAAGTTCGGCGACCTCTCCCTGCACCACCTTGAGGTCCAGCGTCTCTTCCATGCGGTTGCGGCGCTCGCCGTACACCGCGGTCATGATGCGGCCCTGCAGGTACGTGGTGAAACCCTCGTTGAGCCACAGGTCGCGCCAGGTGGCGTTCGTCACGAGATTGCCCGACCACGAGTGCGCGAGTTCGTGCGCGATGAGCGAAGTCAGGCTCTTGTCACCCGCGATCACCGTGGGCGTGATGAACGAGATGCGCGGGTTCTCCATGCCGCCGAACGGGAATGACGGCGGCAGGATCAGCAGGTCGTAGCGGCCCCAGCGATAGGCGCCAAACAACTTCTCGGACACCTGCATCATCTGCTCGGTGTCGGAGAATTCCCTGGCCGCGGCCTCGACGAGGCTGCTCTCGGCGTAGACGCCCGTGCGCGGCCCCGTGGCGCGGAACTCGAGCTTGCCGACGCCGAGCGCGATCAGATAACTCGGGATGGGCTGCGGCATCCTGAACTTGAAGAGGCCATTGGGCGCCAGCTCCAGCGGATTGGTCACGCTCTCGGCGCTCATGACCGCACGCATGCCCGGCGGTACGCGAATCGTCGCCGAGAAAGTGTGGCGCACCTGCGGCGTGTCCTGCAGCGGAATCCAGCTGCGCGCGTGGATGGCCTGCGACTGCGTGAACACGAAGGGATGTGTCTTGTCCGCGGTCAGCGAAGGCGGCACCCACTGCAGTCCGGAAGCTTCCGGCCGCGACTGGTACGACACGCGCACCGTGAGCTCGGCCGCATTCGCTTCGGCCGGCAATTCGATCGTGAGGGGCGCACCGAGCATCGGGTTGCGAGCGCCCAGCGTCGCGCGCAGCTTCACGAGATCGCCCGCTCCGCGCACCCACCACGCCTGACGGATGACGAGATCGCGCGTATCGAGCACGAGCTTGCTCGCGTCCGGCGCCACGCGCGTGACCGTGAGATCCGCCACCCCGGACAGATTCCTGTCTTCGAAGTTGACCGTGAGATCGAGGTCGAGGTGTTTCACCCGGAACGCGGACGGCTCCGCGTAAGAGTGATAGTCCTTCCCGGGGATCAGCGGCTCAGTGGCTGCTGGAGCGGCGGCCTGCGCGGCGAACGAAGCGAACGAGGCGCTGACAAGCAGCGCGGCGACAAAGTTTTTCATGCGCCGAGCTTAGCCGTTTCTCGCGGAGCGGGAGTCGGCTGTCGCCGGGAGATGCGCCCGGGCGCCTCCAATCCGGGCTCTTTCGCGGGAGCCGACAAGGAGCCGCATCGGAGACCGCTGCGACGTGAACGCTGGCGAAAACGAATCGCGGCGCGCGAGGAATGGAGAGCGCCGAGGAGGGGGCGTCAACGCGAGCGGGAACAATGCCCCTATCAGGGGAACCGCTTCAGATGGAGCGAGCGTAGCCGCCGACGAGGGAATGCGTAGCGAAGCGGAGCACGCTCGCCCTGACGAGCACGCCGCGATTCGTCTCCGCGGGCCGGCGCGTCACCGCGACCGGATTCTCTTCAGTTCGTAGCCGGCTTCGTCCCGTTCGAAGGGGCAGCAGCAGCCTCAGCCGACTCAACCGAGGGTTCCCGATCCTGAACGAGCTCTTGGAACGTCGCCTCGTCCACAGGCAGATCGGTCACGCCATCCCAAGTAGCCCCCGGCGCCACCTTGTTCTGAACGATCGTCGCATTGGCCACGATCGCATCCAGCTGATCCGGTCCACCCGTGATGGACACCGGAATACCGCGCGGCTTCTCCGAGAGCTTCGCCACCGCTTCCCAGTCGATCTTCTCCTTGCGCGCCTTCAGCTCCTGCTGGATGCGCTCGGCCATCGCCTTGTTGAGCAACTTGGCCTGCGCCTTCTTCCAGTCGCGCTTGTCGTCCTCGAGCACGTCGAAGGCCTGGATGTGCAGCGCGCCGTCGTGCCAGCCGAACACATACGGCTGGTTCACCACGCGCACGGGCGTACCGTTGGGCGCGAGATCGAACAAGGCCGCGATGTCCTCGGGATACAAGCGGATGCAGCCATGGCTGGAACGCAGGCCCACACCGGCGGGCTTGTTGGTGCCATGGATCAGGTAGGTAGGCCAACCGAGATACAACGCGTGACGGCCGAGCGGATTGTCGGGGCCCGCCTTGACCACGGCTTCGAGCTTTTCGCCGCGCTCCTTCAGATGCTCGCGGATGATCGACGGCGTGGGCCGCCAGATCGGGTCCTTCTGCCGGCGGATCACCTTGGTCGTGCCCTCGGGCGTATTCCAGCCCACCTTGCCGATGCCGATCGGATAGGTGTGCACCACCTGCGGCTCGCCCTTCTTCGCTTTTGGGAAATAGAAGAGGCGCATGGCAGCGGCGTTGATCACGATGCCTTCACGCGGCGCGTTGGGCAGGATGAACTGCGAGGGGATCACGATCTCCTTGCCCTCGCCCGGCAGCCAGGGGTCCACGTCCGGGTTCGCGCGCACGATCTCCTCGTAGCCGATGTTGAAGCGGCGCGCGATATCGGTGAGCGTGTCTTCCTTGGTGGCGTTGGTCTTCTGGACCACGCCGATGATGTCGGTGGTGGGCTCGATCTCGAAGCGATGCGTCTGCACCGGCTCCGGCAGCACGGGGACGACGGGCTCAGCCGCCGCCTTCTGCTTCTCTTCCCAGTTGGGATCCTTGAACAGCGAACAGCCCGAGGCGAACGAAACGACCAGCGCCGCGATCAGCAGCACCTTCGTGGTGGGAAGGTTTTTCATGGCTGCAGTATGACATCGCATGGAAAACTCCGGCTGTCGGCGTTCTGCTACAGCAACACGCCCTGGTCGGGCTGCTCGTTGCGATCCCGGGCCGCCGGCGGGAAATGGCGCTCTAACAAGGCGCCCACGGCGGAAACTCCCGCCACAGCGCCTTCCTGAAAGCGGCCGGCCCGGAAGTGCTCTTCCATGATCCGGCACACGGCTTCCCAGTCCGCCGCGCCGATCCGCGCGGACGCACCCCGGTCCGCCACGATCTCGACGTCCCGATCGGCCATGAGTACATAGAGGAGTACGCCGTTGCGAAGTTCGGTATCCCAGACGCCGAGCTCGGCGAACACTTCCTGGGCACGCTCACGTGGCGTCTCGCCGCGCCACAACTCGGGCACATCGAGCGCGGTTTCCACGGCGAACCGTATCTCACCCGACGTCCGCCGCTCGGCCGCCGCCACCGCCGCTTCGATCGCGTCCATCACGGGCGGCGAAAACCGCTGGCGCGTGACCAGGGGCGTGGCGATCAGGTGCCGAAGGAACCGCATGACTAACTACCACCGGCCGGAGGCGCCGCCGCCTCCGCCCCGCCCGCCGAGACCACCGCCGAATCCACCGCCGAATCCCCCGCGCCCGCCACCCATTCCGCCGAAACCTCCCCGCCCGATGTCGCGAAACACGCGGCCACCGCCCCGCCCCATCCCGCCGCCGAAGCCGAAGAACAGCGCCAGCACGAACACGAGCGCACCCGACCCGAGCGCCTGGAGCAGTTGTGACGTGAAGAAGTACGTGAGCCCGCCCCCGGCAAGACCCACGACTCCGGCCGCGGGCACTCGACCCAGCAGGGGCCGCAGGAATCCCATGAGCACGAAACCGCCGACAAGCAACATCGGCAAGGGCAGCGCTGGCCCGCGCCCGTTTTTCCAGGCCTGATCCGGTGGTGGCAGAGGTTCGCCATCGATGACCTTGAGCATCTGATCGAGGCCGGCGTTCACGCCCGCGAAGAAGTCGCCCTGCTGGAACAGCGGCACGATGGTGTCGTTGATGATGCGGCTCGAAGTGATGTCGGTGAGCACGCCCTCGAGTCCATACTGCACTTCGATGCGGAGCGCGCGATCGTCCTTGGCCACGATCAGGATGGCGCCGTCATCCACGCCTTTGCGGCCGATCTTCCAGGCCTCCGCGAGCCGCACACCGAACTGCTCGATGGTTTCCGGCTGCGTCGTCGGCAGGATCAGCAGCGCCACCTGCGTCCCCTTGCGCGCCTGGAACGCCGTGAGCTTTTCATCGAGGCTCGCCTGCTGCGCCGCTGTGAGC
>JBKPPO010000083.1:0-2662 GCA_046733635.1 Pseudomonadota bacterium
GCAGAGACTTCGATGGCTTCGCCGGTGTCGGTGCCGAGGTTGTCGTAGTGGATCTCGCTGATGCGCACCTGGGCGCTGGCGAAGGATGCGAGGGTCAGCGCGCCGGCCGTCATCAGCCAGCGCAAGGCAGTCACTTTGCGCATGTGTGTTCCCTGTGTTTTTGTTCGAAGCCGCCAGATTCACTTCTTGCAGCTCGGTGACAGGGAGGATACGCCAGGGCAAAGACGTATCGATGACAGGCCCGGGTGTCGACCCGGGAATTTTTCGCACTTCCGCGCCGGGTGCCGGGCGCGGAAGGTACGGGTTGCTTACGGCAGCTTCAGGACTTCGCGGATCTTCGCGGCCGTGTAGCTCTGCACGTAAATGGCGGAGCCGTAGTCGAAATCACGGGCGCGCGCGAGCTTGCCCACCACCACGGGATCGAAGCCGGCGTCGGACACGAGCTGCTCGGCCACCTTCAGGGCTTCGGGATAATCGGAGGCCAGCGGGATGCCGATACGCTCCGGTTTGCGGAAAGCCTCCTTGGCAAGCGGTCCCGCGTTGATCGCGTTGAATGCGCGCACCAGCTTCGTGCCGGGCAGGTATTCCTTCGACGCCACGGCGGTGCCGCGCTGGCGATCGCGCACGGCCATGTCGCCATCGCGCGAGGGATAGGGATTGCCTGTGTCGAGCACCACCTTGCCCTCGAGCTCGGCCGCGTAGTCGCGGCCGACTTGCGGGGTGGCGTGGTACGGCACCGAGACGAGGACCACTTCGCCGAAGGCGGCCGCCTCGCGCGGCGTGCCGACCTTCACATGGGGTCCCAGCTCTCTCGCGAGATCGCGGAGCTTGTCGGGATTGCGCGAGGAGATGACGAGCTGGTGGCCGGCCTTCGCCCAGTGGCGTGCGAGCGCGCCGCCGATGTCGCCCGTGCCGATGATGCCGATCTTGAGAGGTTTGGCGGTCCTGGGGGCATCCGCGGCGAACGCATTGAACGAGAAGAGCAGCGCGAGCAGATAGGCGAAGGCTTTCATGACGGCTCCGGCCAGGGTGGTTGCGGTTTCGATGCCTGGGCGCCGCTGAAGTTCTCCGGATGCGCCGGAACGAGCCGCGTCCCCGTTTTCTAGAAAACGAGGAATGTCCCCATTAATCGTAGCGGGGGGCTTCGATGGCGCCGATGAGCTTGTCGCGGGCGGCGGGCGTGGGGGCGGAGAGGATGCGGTCGATACGGTCGCGCGTCAGATGCGGCGCCATCAACTGGATGAAGTCGTAGGTGAAGCCACGCAGCAGCGCGCCGGCGCGGAAGCCGATCCACGTGATGTGCTGCGGGAACAGGTGCCCTGCTTCCACCACGGCGAGGTCCTTTTCGTCTTCGGGCTCGATGGCCATGCTGGCCACCACACCGACGCCGAGACCCAGGCGCACGTACGTCTTGATGACGTCGGCGTCGCGCGCGGTCAGCGACACGTTGGGCTCGAGCCCCGCGCGCGCGAACTGCTGATGCAACGACGACGGACCGGTGAACGAGAACACGTAGGTGACCAGCGGATACTCGGCCAGCTGCTGCAGCGTCGGCTTCGCGATCTGCGCCAGCGGGTGATCCTTGGGCACGATGATCTGCCGGTGCCAGGAGTAGCAAGGCAACAGGATGAAATCCGGGAACTTGTCCTGACTACCCGTGTTCACGGCGAAGTCGATGCGGTCCAGCGAGGCCATCTCGGCGATCTGGTCGCTGGTGCCCTGGTGCAGGTGGAGCTGCACGTCCGGGTACTTGACGCGGAAATCGCGGATCACGCGCGGCAGCACGTAACGCGCCTGCGTGTGAGTGGTGCCGATGGAAAGCGAACCGCGATCGGATTGCTTCAGATCCTTGGCCAGGCTCTTGAGGGCCTGGGCCTCGCGCAGCATGCGCAATGCGCGCGCCGCCACCTCTTCGCCCGCGGGCGTGAGGCGCTTGAGCGCCCGGCCATCACGCACGAACAGCGTGAGGCCGAGTTCTTCTTCGAGCAAACGGATCTGTTTACTGACGCCCGGCTGGGAGGTGTGCAGGGCCTGGGCGGCAGTGGTGACGTTGAGGCCGTTCTGCACCACGGCCGCAAGATATCGAAGTTGCTGCAGCTTCAATGAAGTGCAGCCCCTGTCAGTTGAGCTTCAGCTGGACGTCGACGCCGGCCGGGAGTTCGAGCTTCATGAGCGCGTCCACCGTCTTATCGGTCGGGTTGATGATGTCCATGATGCGCTTGTGCGTGCGCAGCTCGAGCTGGTCGCGCGCGTCCTTGTCGGAGTGCGGCGAGACGAGCAGCGTGAACCGCTCCATCTTGGTCGGCAGCGGCACCGGGCCCTTGACCGTGGCGCCCGTGCGCTTGGCCGTCTCGACGATTTCCTTGGCGGAGGTGTCGATTAGCCGATGGTCAAAGGCTTTCAGTCTGATGCGAATGTTCTGGTTGGCCATTTGCGTTTTCCTTTCTAAAGAGCGACCAGGTAGAGAGTTACCTGGCTAACGTTTCCGAACTTGTTGACTGTCATTGCTATGCAGGCTGACCGTTTCTCGTCTTCGAGGGGACAGGGCGCGGAGCCCTGTCCCCGGTCAACGTTACTTGATGATCTTCGCCACGACGCCGGCGCCGACGGTGCGGCCGCCTTCACGGATGGCGAAGCGCAGGCCTTCTTCCATCGCGATCGG
>JBKPPO010000084.1:0-6977 GCA_046733635.1 Pseudomonadota bacterium
CTGCAAGGTGCCGCCGGAGCGCTGCCTCACCCAGTTGATCCACTCGATGTCCGCGCGGCTGAACGGGTGGCCCGGTCCGTAGGGCGAGGCATAGGTGAGCACCGTGACACCGGCGGGTGGCGCCGGCTCGCAACCTGCGAGTAGCGCCAGCAGGAAAGTCATTGCGACCCGTTTCATAGAAGTCCCTTCGTACGGAGGAAGTCCGCGACGTACTCGACCATGCGTTCGTGATTCCATTCCTTGGCATCCACCATGTCGGCGGACAGCCGCAGGGCGGGGATGCCGGATTCTTCGAGCGCCTGCTGCGTGAGCAAAGTGCCCGATTGCGAAAGCCGGTTGTCCGGCGGAACCAGCACGACGGCGGCGTCGATTCCGCAGCGGCGTGCCTCGCTGACCATCCAGCTGTTCATCCAGGGCGGCAGGTGCAGCACTTCGTTCATCGAACAGACGCGGCTTGCCAGCGCATGCATGGGCCGGCCCTGGAGCTGCCGGATGTACTGCGGGCCCGCGAAGGGCATGTACATCGACCAGACGAACACCGCGCCATACTTGTCTTCGAGCGCACTGTAGAAACCCGGGTCGTGCCAGAGACCGGCGCCTATCCACATGAGCCGCACGCGTTCATTGCTGCTGGCCGCGACGCCATTGGCCACGCGTTCCGCGACTTCATCGCGAAAGCGCCTGGCATGCGCGACCGCCCAGGGCGATCCGCGATGCCACTGGGGAATCATCGTGTTCGGCATCTGGTCGGCGATGGACACCGGACAGGGACGCGCGGCGCCGATCATGCGCGCGGCTTCCGCGATGTATCCTTCCTGCTCGTTGACCGCGAGCATCAGGGTTTCGAACTTCCGTTCGTCGAAGCGCCGGCCGGTGCGCTCTTCGAGGAGTCCGATCAGCGCGCGCATCTCCTTGACGAGCAGTTCGATGCGGCGCGGTTCGTACAAGGCTTCCCAGCCGTCGTGCGACTTCTCGAACCACTCGGGATCCTTGTGAGTCCAGCCGGGCGCCTCGAGCGGGAAGAAGTCGCTGCCCAGCGCTTCGGCCCATTGGCCGAACACATGGCGGATGCATTCGCAGGTGAGCCGCGCCACCAGCACCGTCGGCCTGGGCAGTCCGCCCCAGGGTGCGGTCGAGGGATCGTTGTCGAGCGTGCATGCGAGTCCCAGCGAACAATAGCGGCAGCTGTTCGAGGGATAACCCAGCTTGTCGAGCACGGCGAAGTAGCGCGGCGACAGTTGTTTGGCCGAGATGTACGCGGACCACCACTGGTTGCTGATCAGCGGGATGTCCATCGCGTGAAAGATTTCATGCGGCGTGTCCGCCTGCGCGATCGCGAAGGGTTCGCCGTTGTCGATGACGCGGCGCTTGAGATCCGCGACGAACTCACGCTGGTGCGCGGTCGCCGCGGCCGTGCAGGCCAGGTCCTTGCGGCTGCGTTGACCGCGGGACGGGGCGGGGGAACCGCTCATTTGAAGACTCCGAGTTTCTCGAGCTCGTCGATGCGGTTCGAGGTGAGGCCGCAGAGTGCCGCGGCGATCTGCCGGTTGTGTTCGCCCAGCGACGGCGCGCGAAAGGCACGCGGTCGCGAGGCGGAGAAGTCGATGGGAGTGCGCATGTGCCCGAAGATGCCGAGCAGCGGATGCGTGAGCGGCATCAGCGAGCCCCGCTCGCGGATCGTCGGATCCTGTTCGAACAGGTCCTGCATGTCCTGGACGACGCCTGCCGCGATGCCTGCGCTTTGCAAGAGTTCGACCGCTTCGGCGTCCTCGAGCTCAGCACACCAGCAGCTGAGTCCGGCATCCCGCGTCGCCGGGTCGCTCGCACGGAGCTGATGGAGCGACGCGAAGGCGTTCCAGTCCTTTTCTTCGTGGAAGGTGACGGCGACCCAGCGATCGGTTCCGCGGGCTGCGTACACGCCCTGGTGGAAGATGCCGCCTTCGGCGTTGCCTCGACGGCCCGCGCCGGCGCCGCCGTTCACATACGCCCCGCGCATCTGCTGCACGCACAGCTCGTACATCGAGGCGTCGATGTGACAGCCGCGTCCTTGGTGATGGCGGTGCTGGAGCGCCGCGATCACGCTCGCGGCCATTGCGAATGGCACGATCACGTCGCCATAAGGCGCCGCACTCGGGATCACGGGACTGCGATCCGCCCAGCCGGTGAGCAGCGTGCGGCCGCTCAAAGCTGCGCCGGTGCCGTCCACACCCCAGTGATGCGCCAACGGACCCGTCTGGCCGAATACGCTGCCCGAGGCCATGACCAGGCGTGGATTACGCGCGGCCAGCCGCGGATAGTCGAGGCCCAGCTTCTCCATCGTGCCCGGAGAAAAATTCTCGACGACGACATCGGCCCAATCGATGAGCGGGTTCAGCACCTCGCGGCTCGCAGGGTTCTTCATGTCGAGAGAGAGGCTGAGCTTCGAAGTGTTGAGATGGGCGAACCAGGGCTTGTCGTCGAAGCTGTCGGCGCGCGAAGCGTTCACCTGCACGTCGAGACGCGAGAGGCAGGGGCGCGAGCGCGACTCCACCTTGATGATCTCGCAGCCGAGATCACCCAGCGTCTTCGTGGTGATCGAGCCGACCAGCGCCCAGGAGAAATCCAGCACCCGAATCCCCGCGAGCGGCCCCTGGCTCATCGAGATGGAGGGCGGCTGCGAAGTCCGGGCCGGTGGCGCTGACGCGACCGCGTCCTGCGAGCGGATCGACACGAACCGCCGCGGTGATTTTTCACCGTCACGCGTTTCCCAGAATTCACGGGCGAGCAGATGCGGATCCTCGAGGACATCCGCGGGGGCCGCCACGACCGTGGCATTGATTCCCCGTTCGCGGCCCGTGGTGTCGATCTCGGCACGGGTCCGGGTACGGAAGAAGGCTTCCATGGCCGCTTCCCATTGCAAGCGCAGCGACGGATCCAGCGTCGAACGGTTGTAACGCAGCCAATCCACGCCGCGCAGCGGGTTGTCCGCGCCGGCTTCGTCCATCCAGTCGCTCAAGGCCTGGTTGGCCGGCGCGCCGAAGCGGCCGGTCATGAGCGAATGGAAGCAATACCCGTCCTTCAGCGGCCAGATGCATCGCACGGCCACCCGTCCGTAGTTCACGGCGCCGCCGGCGCGTTGCAACAGCCGTTTGTCGAACTGCCAGACGAGCACACCGTTCACGTTGCGCGAGAACGCCACTTCCTGTGTCGAGACGTCGATGTGTTGTCCCTTGCCGGTAGTCAGGCGTTCGTGAAGCGCGGCGAGCGCGCCGCAGGCGGCCACCATCTCGGCATGGAACCCACAGGCATCCAGCGCCTCCTTGACCGGCGCCCGATCGGGATCGCCGACGAGGCGGAGGATTCCCGACGTGGCGGATGCCACGAGCTCCGAACCCCGCCACGTGGCGCGCGGTCCCTTGCTGCCGAAGGTCGTCAGCGAAACATGAATGAGACGAGGATTCGCCGCCTCGAGGCTGCGGCGGGTATGCCCCAGCGTGTCGAGCCGTGTGAGGCCCAGGTATTCGACCAGCACGTCCGCTGCGGCGATGCGCGCGGCGTCGGGTGGCGCATCGCAGGTTTCGACGCTCGCGCCGAGATCGCGCAGGAAGCGAACCAGGGAGCCGTCGGCGGCTTCCCGCCACGCGAGCACCCGAAGACCTTCGATCAACTTCACGACTTCACCTCGAGTGCGGCGATGAACGCCGCCACCTGATTGCGCGCGGATTCGTCCGCGACCCATCGCTGCCGGGTCAACAGGAGTGTGGGCACGCCCTGCTCACGCAGGGCGCGCACCTGGCGGGAGATCTCCCAGGGCATGGCTTCGTCTTCCTCGATGAGCCAGAGGATCACGGCGTCCGCGTGAACCTGGCGCGCGGATCGCACCACCCACGCCGGATCTTGCCGCATGGCGAGCACGGGACTGCGCATCGTATGGATGCGGTCGGCCAGTGTGTCGACGGAAGCTGGCGCGCCTGCCGACTCGCCCGGAGTGGAATGCGTCAGTTCGAGCACCACCGATCCTCCCGCGCTTTCCACCACGCGATGTATCGCATCGTCCACCTGCGCATCGCCGGCCATGACGATTCGCAGCGGCTTTCGCAGCGCGGGTGCTCGGCTCAGCCAGGCACGCGTGGAATCATCGAACTGCGAGCGCCAGTCGCTGCCGGCCGCATGCCGGATGCGCCAGGCAATCGCGCCGGGCAGTGGCGATTCGTCGCGACGGCGAGACTCGACCACGTCTAGCAAGGTCTCCCGTGCGGACACGCGCTCGAGCGCGTCGGGCAGCGCGGCGGCAGCGGCGCCGAGTTCATCCGCGAGCCTTCGGGTTGAATCCCGGTGATGGTCCACACTCGCGGGCCTCGCAATCCGGGCGACGTCGTAGAGCAGGGCGCGAGGGCCCCGGCAGCGCCCGCGACGCTGCAATTCGCACAGGTAGTAGTAGACGCGTTGCGAGGAGTCGTCGGCGCGCGAGAAAACCACGGTGTGCAGGAAATCGAGTTCGCCTTCCACCCAGGCTTCGGCAATCGTGCGTACGGCCGGTGAGAACGCGGATTCCATGAACCCGTCGGCGCGCGGTGTGGCGCGGCCGGGCTCGCCGCGCAGGCGAAGAGGCAAGGCGCCGGCAGCCAGGATCAGCGCCACGGGAACGTCGTCGCCGATATATCCCACCACGGGCATGCCGGTGCGCGACGTCGCGCGCGCCACGCGGTGGGGATCCGCCAGCAGCTCATTCAGTTCATCTAGGTAGTCGGTCGTCGGGGTCATGGCGATCAGCTCAGCAGCGCGGGCAATGCGAGCGCCATCGCGGGGAAGGCGATGAGCATGGCCAGGTGCACGAAATCCGCCGCCAGGAACGGCAGCACGCCCTTGAATACGCGAGCCAGCGGAATATCCGGCGCGATGCTCTGGATCACGTAGAGATTGATGCCGATCGGTGGATGCACGAAGCCGATTTCCATCGTTCGCACGAGGAAGATGCCGAACCAGATGGGAGAGAAGCCGAGATCCGTGACGATGGGCAGCAGGATGGGCGTGGTGAGCAGCATCAGCGCGAGACCGTCGAGCACCGAGCCCAGCAACAGCAACAGCAGCGTGATCACGATGATCGCCATCATCGGGCTGCCATCGAGCCCCTGCACCATGGCCGAAACCTGGTCTGCGAGGCCGGTGAAGCTCATGAACACCGCGAACAGCAATGCGCCGACGATGACGACATACAACATGCCGGTGGTCTTGAGCGTCTTCGCGAGCACATCGCCGAGCGTGTGCCAGCTCAGTTTGCCGCGGATCGCGCACAGGACGAGCGCGAGCAAGGCGCCCACCGATGCGGCTTCGGTGGGCGTGAACCAGCCCATCGCGATGCCGGTGAGCACCACCACGACGAGAGCCGCGAGGTCGAGCACGCGGAACAACGCGGCACGCCGTTCCGGCCAGGGTATGCGCTCCGACGGCGGGGCGATCGATGGCCGCCAGTGGCACACGATCACGATCGCGATCATGTAGAACAGCGCCTGGGACAGCGCGGGAATGATCGCCGCGGTGAATAGTTTGCCGATCGACTGTTCGGCGATGATTCCGAAGACGATGAGTGCGCCCGACGGCGGCATCAGCGAGCCCAGCGTGCCGCCCGCGGCCACGGAGCCCGAGGCGAGCGCAGTGGAGTAGCCGCGCTTGCGCATCTCCGGCAGGCCGATGAGTCCCATCGTCGCCGCTGTCGCGAGGCTCGAACCGCTGACCGAACCGAATCCGGCGCAACCCGCGATCGTCGCCAATGCCAGGCCGCCACGCCGATGACCCACGACACTGGCGGCGGCTGCGAAGAAGTCGCGGCTGGCGCCGGCGGCGAAGCACAGATGCGCCATGAGCAGGAACAGCGGCAACACGCCGAGCTCGTACTTCGATACCGATTCGAACAACACCACACCGCTCTTGATGAGCGCGGGCTCGAACCCCAGCAGCACAAACAAGCCCACCATGCCGACGACGCCCATGGCCACGCCGATCGGAACGCCGATGGCGAGCAAGGCGAGCAGGGCGCAAACACCAATGACACCGGTCATGCGGACTCCGCGCGGCGCACGCAGCGGTGGAGGAAGATGAGGGAGAGCGCCCCGGCCGATACCGTCACGAGTATCCGCAGCGGACGGAAGGGGATGTGCAACACGTCCGATTCCTCGAACGATCGCCAGTAGTCCATCGTGAGCCACAGCGCGCCGATGAACAGCCCTGCGAAATACAGCGCGGCGATCAGGGAGCTGACGCGCGCGAGCCACTCACGCGGACGGGCCGGCATCCGCTCGGTGAGCAGATGCACGACAGCATGAGTGCCTGCCAGCGAGGCAATGACCATGGAAGCACAGGCTGCGGGCAGGATGCAGGCCTGGACCATCTCGAGCGCACCCAACAAGGGGATCCGGACATGCCGGCCGACCACGGCGATGGCCTCGATGGCCATGACGAGCAACAGGCCCGCCGCGCCGATGTAGAACAGGATCCCGCCTCGGGATTCTGCTTTCACTGGATCCATGCGGTGACTCCCTCCAGCCGGACTTCGATGGCCGGCAATCCGGCTTCGACGGTGATGCGTTGGATGTACTGCGAGATGTGTTGCGCTTCGGTCGTATCCGCGATTCGCGGCCGGCCCGGCGCGTCGACATGCACGGCAGTGAATCCGGCCAGGAGGCTGCCGTCGTCGTTCACCCGCACGCGTCCCAACATGGCGTTGACCGCCTGCGGATGAAAAGGCGCGAGGAAGTACGCGGCGTCGGGTGTGAAACCGAAGAGTTTCTGGCGCTTCGATGCCCACGCCGCACGCGCGGGATCGTCGTCGTCGGGGCTCAAGGCGCGAGTGACCACGCAACCGTTGCCCAGCCCGTGGAAGATGGGTCTGCCGCGATGGAACTCGATGCCGCGCACGATGTGAGCATGGTGGCCGACCACGATGTCGGCGCCGGCGTCGATCGCTGCACGCGCGATCTCGCGTTCATAGGGGGCGATCC
>JBKPPO010000085.1:0-9559 GCA_046733635.1 Pseudomonadota bacterium
CGCCTGGATTACGTGGCGCGATTGTCCGGCGTCGGCTTCTGGTATTGCCCTCTGCCCTTCAGCGAGCTCTTCTGGGACGAGCGCGTCAAGGATCATTTCCACTTTCCGCCCGACGCCCGCATCTCCATCGAGGATTTCTACGCGCGGATTCATCCCGAAGACCGGGAGCCGACCCGGGTCGACATCGACACCGCCATCCGCGAACGCAACATCTACGACACCGTCTATCGCACCGTGAATCCCGCGGACGGCGCGGTGAAATGGATTCGCGCGCTGGGCGGCGCGACCTACGGCGAGAACGGCACGCCTACCTACTTCGACGGCGTGACCGTGGACGTCTCCGCGCAGAAGCAGGACCAGGAAAGGCTGGCTCGCGTGCTCAATCGCGAGCGCGCGCAGGCGCGACTGCTCGAGGAGCAGGATCGCCGCAAGGATGAATTCCTCGCGACGCTGGCGCACGAACTGCGCAATCCGCTCGCTCCCATCCGCACCGGGCTGCATTTCCTGCGAAAAGGCGGCGCCGGCGAACAAGCCGCCCGCACACACGACATGATGGAACGCCAGCTCCGGCATCTCGTGAGGCTGGTCGACGACCTGCTGGACATCTCGCGGATCACGCTCGGCAAGGTGGGGCTGAAGAAGGAGCGCGTGGACTTCCGCAGCGTGCTCGGCAGCGCGCTCGAGACGACCCGCCCGCTCATCGAATCCGCCAATCACGAACTCGCGGTGCGGCTGCCGCCCGATCCGCTGCCGCTGGATGCCGACCCGACGCGACTCGCGCAGATCTTTGCCAATCTGCTCAACAACGCCGCCAAGTACACGCCGTCCGGCGGGCGTATCCAGGTGATCGCGGAGACGGAAGGTTCGACGCTGGCAGTCCGGGTGAACGACAGCGGCATCGGCATCCCGGAAGACATGTTGCCGCGCGTCTTCGAGATGTTCACGCAGGTGGGGCGCTCGATCGACCACTCGCAAGGCGGTCTCGGGATCGGACTCACGCTGGTCCGCAGGCTCGTGGAGATGCACGGTGGGACCGTCGTCGCCGAGAGCCCGGGCATCGACCGGGGCGCCACCTTCACCGTGAGGCTTCCGTTGTCCGAACGCGCGGCCGCCGCCGAAGAGAGCGACATCAGCAGGGCCGCGCCGCCGTCGCGCCGCATCCTCGTGGTGGATGACAACGCGGATGCGGCCGATAGCCTCGCGATGCTGCTGAACCTCGAGGGCCACGAGACGCTCGTCGCCCACGATGGCCCCTCGGCCCTCGCCCGCGCGGAAGACTTCAAGCCCGACACCGTCTTTCTCGACATCGGCATGCCGGGCATGAACGGCTACGAAGCCGCCTCCGAGTTCCGGCGGCGCCATGGAGTCGCCGTCCGGTTGATCGCCCTCACCGGATGGGGCGCCGACGAGGACCGGCAACGCGCCCATCGGGCCGGGTTCGACCGGCATCTCGTGAAGCCGGTCGATCCCGCGGCGCTTGCGGCGGTCCTCGCGCCCTCAGCGAGTCGGTAAGGTGACGCCGGTGATCTCCTCGGTGATGTTCCACAGCCTGGCCGCGGCCGCGGCATCGCGCGCCGCCGGGGGAATCGTGGCGAGGCCCAGCGGCCCGCGCATCTCCATCTCCCCCGTCGGGCCGTAATAGGCGCCGCCCTGCGCATCGGGCGCAGTGGCGGCGTACAACGTCGGCACCGCGCCTTGAGCGGCCGTCTGGAAGTTCGCCTTGTTGGCCGCCCATCGCCGGCCTTGTTCGCTGTCGAGACCCGGCCCGCGAGCGATCAACTCCGTGACGGCGATGCCCGGGTGCGCGGCGATGCTCAGGATCCCCCAACCCGCCGAATCGCTGAGCCTCTGCAGCTCCAGCGCGAACATCAGGCAGGCGAGCTTCGACTGCGCGTACACGGCGTAGGCGTCGTAGCCGTTCGTGGCCTGAAGATCATCGAAGTCGATGACGCCACGCGCGGCCGCGATGCTCGAGAGCGTGACGACGCGGGGCGCGTTGCTCTTTCGCAGCAGCGGCAGCAGCTCCGCGGTGAGAACGAAGTGCCCCAGGTAGTTCGTCGCGAGCTGCATCTCGAAACCGTCCGGGCTGGTGCTCCGCTGCGGCGGCGCCATGATGGCGGCGTTGTTGATCAGTCCATCAAGCTTCTCCAGCCGGGCTTCGAGTCGGTCGCCGAGCGCGCGCACGGAAGCCAGGCTCGCGAGGTCCACGGCTTCGAACTGCACCTTTGCGCCGGGCAACTCCTGCTTGATCTTGTCGATCGCCTCCTTGCCGCGCTGGGGATTACGCGCGGCGATCACCACTTGAGCGCCCGCGGCGGCGAGCGCGCGGGCATCTTCGAAGCCCATGCCGCTGGTGCCGCCCGTGACCAGGAATATGCGGCCCGCCTGCGACGGCATGTCGGCCACGCTCCAGTCCGGCTTGGGGGCGGCTTCGGCGAGCGCGCTGCCGATGGCCAGCGCGGCTCCGGATAGATAGGCCAGCATCGGGGCGGAAATCTTCACTCTCGACAGATTGTTCATGTGGGTTCCTCAGAAACGACGGCTCAGTCCGATCATCACTCTCGCCACGCCCTCGGTGTCGGGTTCGAGCAGCGGGCTGTCCTGCAATTCGTCGGGCAGGAACTGGTAGTCGAGCGCGCCCAGCAACTGCCACCGGGACGAGCCCAGCGGATGCATGAGCGAGACGCCGACGCGCGGGATGACGGCCGATCCCGGCGAATACGCGGCGACGCCGCGCGCCACCTCCTCATCGAGGAAGCCGTAGTAGTAGCCCGTGGTGTCGGCGGAGAGCCAGGTGGCGCCGGTGATGGCCGTGAGCGCGGTCTCGGCGAGCTTCCAGGTGTAGCGGTAGTCGAGTTCGAATTCGTAGCCTTCGCTGGCGCCGGCCACGTCGTGCACCCCCTCCAGCGAGATCACGCCGAACGGCGAGCGGTAGCTGGCGCGCAGGCCCGCGTCGAGGCCGTCGTCGCGATCGCTGAGCAGCGCGGGATTCACGCCATTCGCGAGTAGTTCGGAGCGACCGAGATCGTCGATGTCGAAGCCGTCGAGGCGCGCAGCCAGGATGGCGTCCAACTGGAATCCGCCACTCTCCATCAGGTGCACGCCACCGGAGATTCCGCGCAGGAACAAACGCTCTCCTTCGTAGCTCACCAGCGGAAAGGCGCGGACGCGCCCGTCCTCGCCGGCATAGGGGCTTTCGATGGCGGCGGCGCCCAGGCCCACGGCCCAGCGTTGGGGCGCGGACGCCTCCTGCGCCAGTGCGATCGCCGGAAAGGCGAGGATCGCGATGATTCGTATCGTCGTGTGCATTCACTTGGCCTCGGTTGGAAAAGTGAGCGCACTGTGGGCAGAGGCGATTAATCTGCGTTTAAGCGCCGTCTTAAATTGAAATTAACAGGGCTGGCGGAAGATCGCGGGTCAACTCCGCCGGACACGATATGGACGCAATACTTCTCGTCGAAGACGATCACATGCTCAGCCAGGCGCTGATCGCCGCGTTATGCCAGGAAGGCTGGCGCGTGATCCATTGCAAGGACGCCGAATCCACGCAGACCGCCCTCATCGATCACGCGTTCGTCGCCGTGCTGCTCGACCTCGGGCTGCCGCGCGGTTCCGGACTCGATGTGCTCAAGGCCATGCGCGCCAACTACGACGCGACGCCGGTGCTCATCATCACGGCGCGTGACCAGCTCAGCGACCGCGTGCGCGGGCTCGACGCGGGCGCGGACGACTACATCGTCAAACCCTTCCAGCGCGATGAGATGCTGGCGCGCCTGCGCGCGGTGCTGCGGCGGAGCCGCGGCGCCGTGACGCCGCTGCTGCGCTGGAACGACGTGGAGATCGATCCGGCGGCGCGTGTCGCCACGCGCGCCGGCCGGCGCGTGGACCTCAGTGCCAGCGAGTTCCGCATCCTGCTTGCCTTGTTCGAATCGCGCGGCCGCGTGCTCACGCGCGATCAACTGCAGGATCGTCTCTACGGCGACGATGCCGACATCGGCAGCAACACGGTCGCCGTGTACGTCCATCAACTGCGGCGCAAGCTCGGCGATGGCGTCGTGCTCACCGAACATGGATTCGGGTATCGCGCGGGAGACGAGCGCTGATGCAATCCTTGCGCACGCGTCTGATCGTCGCGCTGGCGGCCGTATTGCTGGCAACCTGGGGCGCCGCCTTCTCCCTGTTGTGCGTGGAGATGTCCTCGCGCCAGGGCGGCGAGATCGACGGCATGTTGCGCAAGGTGGCCGAGCAGATCCTGCAGTCCCTGCCGGCGGACATCGCGACGGCTGGCCAGACCCAGCCACTGCGGCTGGCGGGTGACGCCGCGGCCTCGCATGGAAAGCTGGATGCGTTGGGCTTCCAGGTCTGGGAGCGCGAAGCGCGGCGGCGATTGTTGTCGTCGAAGGCTTCGCCCGCGCATGCGATGAATCAGCAGTTCACGGATGGCTTTGCCGAAACCAACTCCGCTGGCGTCGCCTGGCGCGTCTACTCGATCAGCGACGCCAACGGCCGCGTTCAGGTGCAGGTGGGTCTGCCGCAGACGGCCATCGAGGCCGAACTCCTGCGGTGGTTAGGCAAGACGCTGGTCGCTGCGCTGGTGCTGCTGCTCGGCATCGGCGTCGCCATCTGGCTGGTGATCCACTGGTCATTGCGGCCGGTGACACGCGTGACCGAATCGCTGACCACGCGCCCGCCGCTGGATCTCACGCCACTCCCCGAAGCGGGACTGCCCGGCGAATTCACGCCGCTGGTGCGGTCGTTCAACGAACTCATGACGCGCCTTGCGCAGGCACTCAAGAGTGAACGCGAGTTCCTGGGCGAAGCTGCGCATGAACTGCGCACGCCACTCGCGGCGCTACTCACGCAGGCGCAGGTGCTGCAGCACGCGAGCCACCCGGATGAGGCCCAGACCGCGCTCACGCAGCTGGTGGCCGGGATCGACCGTACCTCGCGGCTCGCCCAACAACTCCTGGATGCCGCCCGCGTGGACTCCGGGAGCAGCGCGGCGCGCGCCGCGGACGTGGACCTCGCCATCGTCGTGGCGATGGTGGCCGACGAATTCGAGCTGGCCGCGCAACGTGGCAAGCAGACCATCGATCTGCAGGTCGCCCCCGCGCCCGTGCACGGCGACATCGACGACCTCGGCATCATGGTGCGCAACCTGCTCGACAATGCATTGAGGCATGGCCGCGCCGGCACGCGCGTGCGGCTGGAAACCCGCCTCGAAGGTGACGAGCAGGCCCGGTCGGCGATACTCGTCGTCGCCGACGACGGCCCCGGCATCGCCGTGGAGGAGCGCGAGCGTGTGTTCGAGCGTTTCTACCGCGCCGGCAATGGCCATCGCTCCATGGGCACGGGCATGGGGCTTTCGCTGGTCCAGCGCGTCGTCGATGCGCATCGCGGCACCCTCAAATGCGGCACCGGTCTCGACGGCCGCGGCTTCGGCGTCCAGATCCGCTTGCCGGCGAGGCCCGCGAGAAGCGCGAGCTGAACCCGGTTGATCGATCCAGGGGTCGACTCATGACGGAATTGACATCGGCGCAGCTCGTCTTCTGATCCTTCATCACGTCACGACGTCCTAGACTTTGATCGAGATCGAAGTCGAAGGGGATTCGATCCATTTCTGGAATGACTGGCTCGCCGGCACCCGTGCCGTGGCGGGACGGCGCCCCTTCGCAGATGGATCCCCATTTCCGACGAGGTGACCTTCCATGCAACTTTCTCCAATGAAACTCCTGGCGCTGTGCGCGAGCCTGTTGTTCCTGACTACCTCCGCCGCTTTCGCTGCGGCCGCCAAGGACAAGCAGACTTTCGTCCTCGTGCACGGCGCCACCGCCGGCGGCTGGGAATGGAAGAGCACCGGCAAGTTCCTGAGCGACGACGGGCACACGGTTTATCGCGCGACGCTGACTGGCCTCGGCGAACGCATGCACCTCAACAGCAGCGACATCGATCTGCAGACCCATATCAACGATGTGGTGAACCTGATCCTGTTCGAGGACCTGCATGACGTCGTGCTCACCGGCCACAGCTACGGCGGCATGGTGATCACGGGTGTGATGGATCGGGTGCCCGAACGCATCAAGCACGTGGTGTTCCTCGATGCGGCGGTTCCCGATGACGGCATGTCGATCTGGGACTTGTTTGGTGGCACCGGACCGCAGGACCCCGAGCGTTTCAAGGATGGCTTCATGCAGGTGCCGTGGGTCAAGGCCGATGCCAAGCCGCCACACAGCGTGAAGCAGTCGATCAAGTGCTTCAACCAGCCGGTGACCTACAAGAATCCGGCCGCCAAGGCGCTTCCGGTGACCTATGTCGCTTTCGTGCCCAAGGACAAGTCGGCCGACGAACGCGCGAAAACCGACAAGAGCTGGCAACGCGCCGCGTCGCGTGGCTGGACGATCCGCACCTTCCCCGGCGGGCACGTGGCCCAGCAGGAAGATCCGCGCGGCGTCGCCACGCTCATCGAACAGTCGGTCAATGACAAGAACAAGGCGCCGGCGAGCTCCGGCGACTGAGTCGAAGGAATCACGGGCAATGACGCACGTGTCGTTCAACAATGAGGGATGTTGATATGAATCATCGAGCGCGTTTTGTGGCGGCCACGATGGGCTGCCTGGTTGGATTGGCTTCAATCGCATCGGCGGCCGAGCGCCGGGCACCGGGGGATGTGATCCCGGTGGAGATCTACGATCCCACGGGCCTCGTAGCTCGCGGGGCACAGCTCCATTCCATTGCGGAAGGATTCGGATTCACGGAAGGACCCGCGGCGGATCGGCACGGCAACGTGTATTTCACCGATCAGCCCAACGACCGGATCTATCGCTGGGATGCCGGCAGTGGAAAAGTGAAACTGTGGTTGCAGGGAACGGGCCGCGCGAACGGCATGATCTTCGACCGCGAGGGCTATCTATACGCCGCGGCCGACATGTACGGCGAGCTCTGGAAGATCCGCCCGGACGGCAGCCACAAGGTTCTGGTCGACAACTACCAGGGCAAACTGCTCAACGGGCCGAATGACGTCTGGATCAATCCCGAGACCGATGGGCTGTATCTCACCGATCCCATCTTCCCGCGCGGCTACTGGCAGGCCGGCGACCCGCGGCAGCAGCCCTGGGAGCCGACGCGCTCGGAGCAATCGCCGCAAGGCAAGGGTGGCCACGTCTACTATCTTCCCGCGGCGACGCGCACATTGATTCGCGTGACTTCCGACGCGCTGGGCTGGGAGTCCGACGCATGGCCCAACGGCATCGTGGGCACGCCCGATGGCAAGAAGCTCTACGTCAACAAGTGGTACTACGACAACCGCGGCGGCACGTGGGTGTTCGACATCCGGCCCGACGGCACTCTGACCAACATGCGGAAGTTCACCGACTGGGGCGGCGACGGCATGTCGATGGATGAGCGAGGCAACGTCTACATCAGCAACGGTGAAGGCGTGATGGCCTTCGATCCTCAGGGCACTCACATCCTGACGATCCCCACCGGCGGGGGCGCCACCAACAACACGTTCGCAGGCCGGGACGGCAAGACCCTGTTCATCACGGGACCGGCGGATCGCGTGACCACGATCCGCATGAAAGTGCGAGGCTCGGAGCACTCGCGCCGTCACAAGCATTGAGTGATGGCTGGCGCCTCCGATCGGGGGCGCCGGACTTCAGCGATCGTTCGAGGCCAGCGAAGTCTGGCTGCGCGCCTTGTGGATGGCCTCCGCCAGCTCCAGCACCGCGGACGCGTAGAACGTCGAGCGGTTGTAGCGAGTCACCACTTCGAAGTTGTTGAAACCCGCCATGAACTTCGACGGCTTCCCGGGCGTCGGTAGTTCGAAGATGGAGATGCGGCCCGCCGGCGGTTCCGCGCCCGAGAATACGACGCCCTTGTTCTGCACGTCCGCCACGTCATGGATGCGCTCGAGCCCGCTGACGAGCTCGGCCTGCAGTTCGGGCAGCAATCGCACTGGCGCCGTGGGCGGTTCGCCGGGCACCCAGCCGAACGCCTTCATGTAGCTCGCGACGCTGCCGATCGCATCCGCGGGGCTGCCGCGCAGGTCGATACGGCCGTCGCCATCGAAATCCACCGCGTACTTGCGGTAGCTGGACGGCATGAACTGCGGCAATCCCACCGCACCCGCGTACGAACCCTTGATGGCGAGCGGATCGACGCCCTTCTCTCGCGCAAGCAGCAGCAGCTCCTTGAGCTCCTCGCGAAAGTAGTCCTGTCGGCGCTCCCCGTCGAAAGCGATCGTGGCCAGCGCGTCCACGGCGCGGAACGTACCCGTGTTGCGCCCGAACGAAGTCTCGACGCCGAGAATGCCGAGGATCACCTCGGATGGGACACCGAACTGCTCTTCGGCCCGAGCCAGGTCGGCCGCATGCAGCGTCCAGAAGCTCGTGCCCTTGGAGATGAGCTCGGGCGTGAGGAACTTGGAGCGATAACGCTCGTACGATCGCGCCGGTGACGGAGCCGAACTCGGCGCCGGGTTCGTCAGGCGCACCACGGCCGGGATGTGCCGGGCCTGTCCCAGGATCCGTTCGAGTTCTTCGATGTCGAGGCCGTACTCCGCCGTCAGGGATTCCATGAACGAGCGGACTTCCGGACGCGCGAGATAGCCGGGACCGGCGAACGAATGCGGCGCCGCGAACAGGCAGGCAGTTATCGACGCGGCGATCCAGACAGTGACGGACTTCATCGCTTGATGCTGAAGCGAAGCGCCCCGCTAGTCCGTGATCAGTTTCTCCATCTTGTAGTCGTCCATGACATAGCCGCCGCCGATGTCCACGACCATCGCGTCGACGATGCTGAATCCGAGCCGCTCGTACGCTTTCACGGAGGCATTGCCCTTGTTCACCGTGAGCCAGAGATGCGTCGCAGCGCGATCGCGCGCGATGCGCTCGATGCGCTCCAGCGTCCGCCGGCCCGCGCCGGATTTGCGATGCGCCGCGAGCACGTAGAGCTTGCTGATGAACACGCGAGCATCCGCCGCATCGAAGCGGATCGCCGCGTAACCGATGGATTCGGCCTCTTGCCGGATCTCGAAGTACTCGTACCCCGAGTCGATCTGCGCCTGCATGGCCTCGGCCGACTGGAACCTGGCCACCATGTAGTCGACCTGTGCCTGCCCGATGAGCGAGACGTAGTACTCGTTCCAGACCTGGTGCGCCATGCGGGCGACCGCGGTGACCTGAGCGGGAGTGATGACGGGTTCAAGAGTGATGTTGCCGGGCATGCGCAAACGTAACACGGCAAAGCGCGGGACGTTCCCGTGGGAACGTCCTCGCCCTGCGCCGCTATCGGCTGCCGCTGAACGGGTAATCCCCGTGCGGCGCGAACCGAGTGTTGACGACGGTCACCTTCCCCGCCACCTGCATGGGCTGGCCGTTCGCCGCGGCGGCCACGACGCCGTCGAACGTCCGCACCGTGACGTCGGTGTGGTAGTTGCTGTGATGGAAGTAGAGTCGCCCCGTGTCCGGGCAATAGAAGCCCCGCACCGTGGCGATCCCGATCGTGCCGGTGATCGGCGGGCAAGGACCCAGGGCCGGCCCGCCCTGCGCAATGTCCAGTG
>JBKPPO010000086.1:0-4004 GCA_046733635.1 Pseudomonadota bacterium
GTCGAGCACCGCGTATCCCAGCAGGCCGAACGCCGACCCCGTGACTGCGCAACCCACCAGGAAGGGTTTCCAGATCGGGCCGAGTCCCTGTTGCAGCCAGTCCCAGCTCAGCTCGAAGTGGAAGGCGTGGTGCGGGGATCCCGTGACGAGCACACCCACCTTGTAGGCGAGCAGGTACGCCGGCACCACGGTCAGCGGATTCACCAGCAGCAGCGCCACCATGATGGTGGGCACATGGATGCGGCAGAAGATGGCCACGAGCGCGCCGACGGGGATGTGGATGGGCAGCGGCAGGAAGCAGATGGCCAATCCTGCGCCGAACGCGGGCGTGACGGTGCGACGTTGCAGCGACCACAGCCGCGGATCCGCGAAGAAACGCCTGAAGGGTTTCAGCGCCCAGTGGCTCCGAAGCGTCTCGTGCCGGGGCGTGATCTTGCGGAAGAAAGTCCGTGGCATCGGTGCGGCACTTTAACACCCGGCACATCGCGTGACCGGCGCGCTCTCACTACTGTCGGGCGTATTACTCGGCCTCCTGTCAGCGGAATTACCGAACGCACCGTGGATGTGCGGCGTTGGGCTGGTCGTGATCACCTGCGGGCTGTCGCCGCTTCGCCGGTGCAGGCGGGCGACACCGCTCGCCTGTCTGCTCGCTGGGTTGTGTCTGTCGAGTTTCAACGCGCAGCAGTGGTCGCACTCCGTGATTCCGCCCCGCGGCCCCGACATGCGTCTGCTCATCGATGGCCGCATCGCCGGGGTGCCGGCGCGACAGGGTGCGGTGCTCGTGTTCGAGGTGGAAGCATCGCGGGTCGACGGTGCGGGTGTCGCGGATTCACGGGCGCGCCGGTTTCGTGTGAGCTGGCGCGAACCTGCAGCCGAACCGCGCGCGGGTGAGCGCTGGCAATTGCTGATCCGGGTTCTGCCGCTCGCCGAGACGCACAATTTCGAAGGGCGGGACCCGGCCCGGCACGCGTTCAGGGAAGGGGTGCATGCGAACGGACGCGTGTTGTCTTCGCCGCTCAACAGGCTGGTCCGGCTCGCACCCGCGTCGGTAGACACACTGCGCGCGCGCATCGCCCTGCGAGTGCGCGACGCCATTGCCGATCCCGATGCAGCGGCGCTGGTGACGGCGCTGGCCGTCGGCATCACCGCGGGCATGAGCCGGGATCAATGGCGCGTGTTCAATGCCACCGGCACCACCCATCTCGTGGCGATCTCGGGATTACACGTGACGCTGTTTGCCTGGCTGGCTTTCCGGGTGGCGAGGCTCGCGTGGAAACTCATCCCCGGAGTTCGCGCCGAACGCGAGCCGTTCGCGGGCGTCATGGGATTGCTGGCGGCCGGCGGGTATTCGTTGCTGGCGGGATTCTCCGTTCCGACTCAGCGCACGTGGATCATGCTCGCCACTTTCGTTTTTGCGCGGCTGGTGGCGCGGCGTGTGGGCGCGGGCAGATTCTGGTCGGTTGCGCTCGTGATCGTCTTGTTGCTGGATCCGCGCGCGCCGCTTGCGGCGGGTTTCTGGTTGTCGTTCATCGCCGTGGGTGTGCTGTTGTGGAGCGCGGCGCCGGAGAGGTCTCTGGCCTCGATCGAGCGGCTGGGACTCGCGATCCGTTCGCAGATCCTCATCATGATGGCGCTGGCGCCCGCGGGGCTTGCCGTATTCGGCGGCGTGTCGCTCGCCGGGCTGGTAGCGAATCTGATCGCCATACCGCTCATCTCGCTGGTGTTCGTGCCGTTGATATTGGCCGGGGCGCTGGCGGCCTGGCTGTTGCCAACCTGGGACGCGTTCTTCTTCGCTCTGGCCGCGTGGTCATACGAAATCTTCTGGCCGTGGCTCGCCGCAGCCGCGGAGCTGCCGCAGGCGCTGTGGCGCGTGTCGCCGCCGGAATGGTGGTTCGTATTGTCACTACCGGCGGTTTTGATCTGGATGAGCCGGGCGCCGCTGGTGCTCAGGCTCACCGCGCTCTGCCTGCTGTTGCCGCTGCTCTGGCCGCGCAGCGTCGCGCCGCCTGCGGGCGTGGCGCGCATCATCGCGCTCGATGCCGCGCGCGGGGCGGCCGTACTCGTCCGGACTTCGACTCAAACGCTGCTTTTCGATACCGGTGATGCCTGGAACACGCGTGGGTCGCGTATCCGGGACATCGTATTGCCTGCGCTGGATGCGCAGGGCGCGGCGCGCGCAGACGCCGTGGTGTTGCCGCTGCTGGACGAGGATCGCGCACACGGCGTGGCGTTGTTAGCCCAGGACCGCGGAGCGGGCGAGGTTCTGGTAGGAAGCGGCTGGCCCGTGAGTGATCTGCCGGTCCGGCGCTGCCAGAGCCTGCACTGGCGAAGGGATGGAGTGGAATTCACCAGCCTCGGCCTGGGGCGCCGATGCCTGCTGCGTCTCGACAATGGCCGCGTCACGGCGTTGCTGGCCGCAGACCTCGACGCCTCGTCCACCAACGCGTTGCTGGCACAAATGCCCGCCGGATCCCTCGCCAGCGAAGTCATCATCCTGGGGCGCACCGTCGCCGAGGCCTCATCGGCGCGGTGGATAGAAAACATCTCGCCGGGATTGGTGGTGATCGCCGGTGGAGTGCCGCACTCGCGCGCCCGCGCCGGGATGATCGAGCGCTGGCGTGCGGAAGCGGGGCGGGTGCTCGACACACAGCAGTCGGGCGCGATCGAACTCGAGCTGGCGGACTCCGTCCAGGTGATCGCCACCGCGCGTGAGTCGCGGTATCCATTCCACTGGCGTCGGGTGCCGATTTAGGCCGCCCTCCGGTATAGTTCCGGCCCATGTGGGAAATAGTGAAGTCGGGCGGCATCTTCATGGCGCCCATCATCGTCTGCTCGATCATCCTGGTCGGCATCGTGCTGGAGCGCCTCTGGACCCTGCAGCGCAAGCGTGTGTTGCCGCAAGAGCTCATCAAGAAGGTTTCGCAGCTCGCCGACGCCAACCAGGTCAACGCCAAGGTCATCGAGGCGCTGGAAAAGAACTCTCCGCTGGGACGCGTGCTCGCCGCCGCGCTCGCCAATCGCGGCCGTGGCCGCGAGATCATGATGGAGCGCGTGGAGGACACCGGCCGTCACGTGGTGCACGAACTCGAACGTTTCGTGAACTCGGTGGGCACCATCGCCAGCATCTCGCCCTTGTTAGGCCTGCTGGGCACGGTCACCGGCATCATCGCCGCGTTCAAGGGCGTGATGATGGGCGGCATGGGTGATCCGCGTGTGCTCGCGGGCGGCATCTCCGAGGCGCTGATCTGTACCGCCGCCGGCCTCACCGTCGCGATCCCGGCCTACATCGCGCATCGCTACCTGCGCGGCAAGGTGGAACGCATCGTCGTGGACATGGAAAAGATCGCGATCAACTTCGCCGATTCGCTCGGCGCCTCTCCGCAGGGCGGGGATGGCGACGGCGGCATCCCGCGCACCGCGTGAGCAGGAACGCGCCATGAAACTGGGTTCGCGGCGGCCGAAGGAAGATCCCGAGATCAACCTGATCCCGCTGATCGACATCGCGCTGCTGCTGGTCATCTTCTTCATGTTGTCGTCCACGTTCATGAACGAGGGACGCGTCAAGATCGAGCTGCCGCAAGCCAGCCTCACGCCGACGGGTCGCCAGAAGACCGACCCGATCGTGGTCTCGGTGACGCAGTCGGGCAGTTACCGCGTGAACGATCGCGAACTCATCAACTCCAGCAAGGACACGCTGCGCGCGGCCATCCAGGAGGTCGCCGGCGCAGATCGCGACAAGCCGGTCACGGTGCGCGCGGATGCGCGCGCCACGCATCAGTCGGTGATCACCGCCATGGACGTGCTGGGCAAGCTGGGTTTCGTGAAGATCAACATCGCGACCGTCGAAGATCCCGCGCCCGCTAAATGAGCGCGGACCCGAGCCCGGTGAACGTCGCGCCGCCGCCGGCGATGAAACCGTCGGCTATCTACCGCCGCCTGCTGTCGTACGCGCGTCCGCACCTGGGCATGTGGCTCATCGGTGTGGCGGGCATGTTGCTGTTCGC
>JBKPPO010000087.1:0-10359 GCA_046733635.1 Pseudomonadota bacterium
GGCGATTGTGGAAGCGATCGCCACTCTTTCCGGCCACGTTCGGCGCGGCCGTCTCGGAGATCGAAGGTTTCGATGACACGGTGTGTGGGCTCGGGCGCCTGGCGCGGCGGGATGAGCTGCAGCCCCATGCGCGATTCGTCGAGTACGAGCGTGGGACCGAAGTCGGCCTGCACCAGCGTGTCGAGATCGCCGCCCTGCCCGCTGGCCGTGGCGTCGAGCCAGTAGTCGACGCCGCCGACCTTCACTTTGGCCACGACATGGTCGAACGCGCCCGGTCCCGGCGCGCGTTCGGTCACACCCCGGCCCACCGTCGAGTGAACCAGCGCCGGCCACGCCTCGATGCCCATCTCGCGCAGGATGGTCACGAGCAGCAGTGTCTTGTCCTTGCAGTCGCCATAGCGGCGCGAGAGCACCAGTGCCGGCTGCGTCGGCCGCATGGCGCCCGCGCCGATCTCGATGCCCGTGTAGCGGATGTCGTCCTGCACGAAACGCAGCGCCTTGAGCACGCGAGCCTTGTCATCGGGCTCCGCTTTCACTTCGGCGATGAGCGCTCGAAGCGCCGGGTCCTGGGTGCTGTTCACGCGATACAACGGCCGCGCCCAGGTGCGCACGGCATGCCAGTCCGCGAACTCCGTGAGCTCGATGCGCGGGTAGTGGAAGTGCCAGCCCGGCCGCGAATCCTCGTCGGCCAGCGCGGCGATGTTCTTCGCCTGCCACACGATCTCGTGCGTCGGACCCGCGGTGCTTTTCGTGGGCTCACCCACATTGCCGTGATCCTTGACCAGGAGCGTGCGATTCGCCGGATGCACGACGCGCAGCCGGTACAGGCGCACGGGCTCACCCCACTGCGTCGTGAACCAGTCGCTGTAGCCGGTTTCGCCATAGGGATCGCGGCGTTCGAGCGTGTACGAGTAGTCGAGCACGTCACCCACGCGCACGTCCTGCAGCAGCAGGTGCAGGGTGACGCGGCCATTCAGCCGGCGGTTCTCCAGATCTTCTTCGCGATTCAGCAGCGACCGGCGCGCGTCCGCGAGCTTGTCGATGGAGCGGCCGCCGCGCAGCACGGTCACGCCATGCAGCAGGGCGACTTCATGATCGGGGTCGAGATCGATCGAAATCTGCGCGGCGCGGTCGACCGCCTCTTGAGTAGTCAGTCTCTCGGTCGCGCGGAAGTAGTGTTCGGTGATGGCGGACAGCCGCACCTGGTTGTCGACGAGCAGATAGTCCGACTGGCCGTCCTCGACGGGCTTGCCGTCCGTGGCCACCTTCGCCAGCTCGACCCAGGCCGGCGGATTCGCGCTGCGATACGGTTGCGCGCGGGAACCCGAGGGCTGCGCAATAACGACAGACGCTGTCACCAATGCCCACAGCGCCAGCAGGCCGGCTACCCGTTTTCTTGTTTTGTTGTAGGTCTGCGTGCGGCAGGAATGACAAGGCATGGCGTATGCTCGCATCCGCTCTGGACGCACAACACGATGGGGGTCACAAATGTTCCTGCGCCTGCTGCTAGCCGCCGTTCTTTTCACCGCATCCGTCGTGGCCCTGTCGGGCGACAAACCACTGACCCCCGCCGACCAGGTGGCCGCCATGAAGCGCGGCGTCAACATCGTGGGATACGACCCGATCTGGCAGGACCGCTCGAAAGCGCGCTTCCAGCCCCGGCACTTCAAGATCATCAAGGACGGCGGGTTCGATACCGTCCGCATCAACCTCTACGGGCTGCGCCAGATGGATGCGCAGGGCGTGTTGAACCCCGCGTGGTTCGAGACGCTGGATGGGCTCGTGGCCGAGGCCACCAGGCAGAAGTTGAACGTCATCCTCGACATGCATGACTACGAACGTTGCTATCAGGATGTGGCGCTTTGCCGCCGGCAGGTGGTGAAGTTCTGGTTGCAGGTGGCGGAGCACTACAAGGCCGCGCCGGATCTCGTGATGTTCGAGTTGCTCAACGAGCCCAATCGCGAGATGAACGATCACTGGAACGACGTGCTGGCGGAGATCCTCGCGACCATCCGCAAATCCAATCCCACGCGCAACGTGCTCATCGGCCCGGCGTTCTGGAACAATATCTCCTGGCTGGAGAAGCTCAAACTACCCGCGGCGGATCGTCACATCATCATCTCCGTCCACTACTACGAGCCGCATGAGTTCACGCATCAGGGCGCGACCTGGGGAGACGAAGCGTGGCGCAAGTTGTCCGGTATCCGCTGGGGCACGCCCGCGGACTACGCCAAGATCGAGAAGGATTTCGATGTGGCGCAGGCGTTCGCGAAGAAGGAGGGCCGGCCCGTGTTCCTCGGTGAATTCGGCGCGTACGACAAGGCGCCGCAGGAAGATCGCGTCAAGTACACCGCGGCCGTGGCGCGCGCCGCGGAGAAGCGCGGCTGGGCTTTCGGTTACTGGCAGTTCGACAGCAACTTCATCGTGTACGACATCGACAAGGATGCGTGGAACGAGCCTATCTATCGTGCGCTGGTGCCCGTGCGGTGATCAGGACGACAGCGGCAGTTGGTGACGAAGCTCGCGAGCAACCGCAACTATCCCGCCTTCAGCAGAGCCTCTACGTTCGGCATCAAAAAAATAACACCTTGGTCGCGCAGGCCGAGGAGGCCAGAAGGAGAGCTGGCTCCCGCAGCTATCTGCTCGATGATTTCGTCAAACAATCTTGCGAGTAGCTTCTCGCGCTCGACCACGCTGATCCCGCTTTCAAGGTCAAAGGCTGCGCGGTACTGCTCTGGCTGCCGGCGAAAAATGTCGCCGGACATGCTCTTCGTCAATTTTTTTAGTGATGCTGCTTCCCTGGGTGCTTTCTTTTGCAGGAACAGCTTGAGATTCAGCTCGAAGTACTGTCCAAAGTTGGACTTCTGCAAATCGAGCACGAACAGACCCATCAAGAGCTCACGATGCCAGCCGCCCCCACCAGTATAAAAGCCATGGTGTGCGGCGATTCCCCCAAACATGGTCTTGAATTTTTTGGCTTCCATCATAACTCGACCATCGATGACTCCCGCCATCACGCCGTCACCGCCCCTCGCTTCTCCATCACCCGCCGCCGCGCCCGCGCCACCGCCAGATACACCGCCGGCGTGGTGTACAGCGTGAGCACCTGGCTCACCAACAGCCCGCCGACGATGGCGATCCCCAACGGCCGCCGCATCTCCCAACCCTCACCCAGCGCGAGCATGAGCGGCAACATGCCGAGCAGCGCCGCCACCGACGTCATGATGATGGGCCGGAAGCGCAGGCGCGCGGCCTCGAGAATCGCCGCGCGCGGCCGCAACCCCTGATGCCGTTCCGCATCCAGCGCGAAGTCGACGAGCAGGATGGTGTTCTTCATCACCACGCCCACGAGCAGGAACAGGCCTAACAACGAGATCAGGTTGAGCTCGTCTTTCATCACGATGAGCGCGAGCAACGCGCCAACACCGGCGGCGGGCACGGTGGAGAGGATCGTCAGCGGCTGCACGAAGCTTTCGTAGAGCATGCCGAGCACGAGGTACACCGCGATGATGGCGCCCAGGATCAGCCAGATCTGATTCTTCTTCATGTCCTCGAACGCGCCGGCCTCGCCGGACAAGGTGGCCTGCACACCTGTGGGCAACATGATCCGCGCCATGGCCTGGTCGATGGCTGCCGTTGCCTCTCCCAGCGTCACCCCGGGCGCCAGCGAGAAATCCACGCGCACCGAGGCGAACTGCTGGCGGTGCTGCAGCCGATCCGGCGCCATGCCGTAGCTGTATTTCGTAAACGCCGCCAGCGGCACGCGCTGACCCTCATTGCCGATGGCGTACACCTGCTCCAGCGTCGCGGGGCTCTGCGTGTAGCGCGGATCGAGCTCCATGACGACCCGGTACTGATTGAGGTTGTCGTAGAGCGTCGCCACCTGCCGCTGGCTGAACGAGTTGTTGAGCACGCTCGCCACCGTGCGCATGTCGATGCCCAACCGCCCCGCGGCCTCGCGGTCGATGTCGAGCTTCACCTGGCGCATGCCCTCATCGCCTGTGGTCTCCACATCGGTGAGCTCGGGTAGTTTGGACAACGCTTCCTGCGCGGGCCGCGCCCACTTACGCAGCAGCTCGAGATCATCGGACAGCAGCTCGAACTCGTACGAGCCCTCGCCGCTGCCGCCCTGGAGCTGGATGTCCTGGTCCACGAAGATGCCGAGGTTGGCGCCGGGGATCTTGGGCGCGCGCTCGCGCAGCCGGTCGATGATCTGCTGGCTCGATACCCCGCGCTCGGACAGCGGCTTCACCTTGATCATGATCCAGGCGTTGTTCACGCCCGTGCCGCCGCCGCTGTAACCGATCACCTCTTCGACGGCCGGATCGGAAGCCAGCAATTGCCGATACGCCAGGATCTTCGGCGCCATCGCCTGGAACGAAAGCCCGTCATCGCCGCGCGCGAAGCTGCGGAGCTGCCCGGTGTCCTGCCGCGGCACGCTGCCCTTGGGCACGATCGTGAACAGCCAGACGTTGAGTCCCACCACGCCGACGAATACCAGCACCGGAATCCACGGCCGCTTCAGCACGCGATCCAGCGAATGCACGTACGCCGCGCGCAGGTCATCGAAGAACCCCGCCGCGAAATCGCGCAGCGCATTGGGCTTCACGGGCGCCGAGTGCGGCCGCAGCAGACGCGCGCTCAGCGCCGGCGTCAGGCTCAGACAGATGATCAGCGAGACGCCCATCGCCGCCACGAGCGTCAACGAGAACTCGCGGAAGAGTCTCTCGACGAAGTCGTCCAGGAACAGGATGGCGACGAACACCACGGCCAGCGCGAGGTTCATCGAGAGCAGCGTCGCGCCGACCTCGGACGCGCCGCGCCGCGCGGCCTCCAGGGGCGACACGCCGTTCTCGATGTGCCGCGTGATGTTCTCGAGCACCACGATGGCGTCGTCCACCACGAGGATCGCGGCGACGATCAGCGCCGTCAGCGAGAGATTGTTCAGCGAGAAGCCGCCCAACCAGATGATGGCGAGCGCGCCGAACAACACCACGGGAATGGACAAGGTGGGCAGCATCGCCGCGCGCCAGTTGCCGAGGAACGCCAGCACCACCACGACCACCAGCGCCACGGCGAGCAGCAGCGTGAGCTCGGCCTCCTGCAACGTGGCACGGATGACCGGCGAGCGGTCCATGGCCACGCGCATGTCGACGCCGGCCGGCAGCAGTGCGCGCAACACGTCCATCTGCGCGTTGATGGCGTCCACCGTCTCGATGATGTTGGCCTGCGGCTGGCGGCTCACGGTGACGATGACGGCGTCGCGCTCGTTGTGGAAGCCGGTGGCGTAGCGGTTCTCCACGCCTTCGGTCACGGTCGCCACATCGCTCAGCCGCACGGGCCGGCCCTCGCGCCACGCGATGATCAGCGGGCGGTATTCATCGGCGGTGCGGAGCTGCACGCTGGCTTCGATCTGCCAGGAGCGGCGCTCGTCGGCCACGCTGCCGAGCGGCCGCTGCGTATTGGCGGCGCGAATGGCATTCGCCACTTCATCGAGCGCGATGCCGTGGTGGTTCAACGCATTCGGATCCAGGGACACGCGCACGGCCGGCAACGAACTACCGCCCACGTCCACCGAACCCACGCCCGGGATCTGCGAGATCTTCTGCGCGATCACCGTCGAAGCCACGTCGAACACCTGCCCCGGCGTCATCTGCGTGGAGCTCAGCGCCAGCGCCATCACGGGCGCCTGCGAGGGATTCACCTTGCGGTAGCTGGGCATGCCCGGCATGCCGCTGGGCAATTGCGAGCGTGCCGCGTTGATCGCGGCCTGCACTTCGCGTGCGGCTTCATCCACGTTGCGGTCGAGCGAGAACCGCAGGTTGATGCTGGTCTGCCCCTGGATGCTGACCGAGTTGATGTCCTCGAGACCCGCGATGCTGCCGAGCGCGCGCTCGAGCGGCGTCGCGACCGTGGCGGCCATGGACTCGGGGCTGGCGCCGGGCATACGCGCCTGCACCTGGATCGTCGGATAGTCGACCTGCGGCAGCGGCGCCACCGGGAGCTGCCGCAACGCCAGCAAACCCGACAGCAGGATGGCCACGGCGAGCAGCACGCTCGCCACCGGGCGTTCGATGAACACCCGCGAGAAGTTCACGCCGCCTCTCCCTGCGCGCTCGCCGCGCGACGTCCGCGCGTGAGCCGATCGAAGAACAGATAGATGACCGGCGTAGTGAACAACGTGAGCACCTGGCTCACGAGCAGGCCGCCCACCATGACGAGACCCAGCGGCTGGCGCAGCTCGGCGCCCGAGCCCGTGGCGAACATCAGCGGGATCGCGCCGAACAAGGCGGCTAGCGTGGTCATGAGAATCGGGCGGAAGCGCAGCAGCGCCGCCTGGCGGATCGCGTCACGCGGCGCCATGCCCTGCTCGCGCTCCGCCTCCAGCGCGAAGTCGATCATCATGATGGCGTTCTTCTTCACGAGGCCTATCAACAACACGATGCCGATGACGGCGATGAGATCCAGTCCCTCACCGGCGACCAGCAATGCGAGCAAGGCGCCGATCGTGGCCGACGGCAGCGTGGAGAGGATCGTGACCGGATGGATGAAGCTCTCGTAGAGCACGCCGAGCACGATGTACATCGTGACGATGGCCGCGAGTATCAGCCACAAGGTGCTCGACAGCGAATTGCGGAAGGCTTCCGCCGCGCCCTGCAACCGCAGCTCCAGGCTGGCGGGCGGCGCCAGTTCCTCGTGAACCCGCTCGATTTCGGCCACGGCCTCGCCGAGCGAGGCGCCGGATGCCAGGTTGAACGAGATGGTCACGGCCGGGAACTGCCCGAGGTGATTCACGACCAATGACGCCGGCTTCTCGACCAGCCGTGCCAGGGTAGATAGCGGCACGGGCTCACCCGATTCCGTCCCCACACGAATGCGCTCGATCGCCTCCGGCCCGAGCTGAAAATCCGGCCGCGACTCCAGCACCACGCGGTACTGGTTTGCTTGCGTGAAGATCGTCGAGATCTGCCGCTGGCCGAACGCGTCGTAGAGCGCGTCGGCAATCGACGCGACGGACACCCCCAGCCGGGCAGCGGCATTGCGATCGATCTCCAGGAAGGCTTGCAAGCCTTCGTTCTGCAGATCGCTGGCGACGTCGGCGAGCACATCCGATTCACGCAGCGCCGTGAGGAATCTGCCCGTCCACTCGCCGAGTTCCTCGTGATTGGGGCTCGTGAGCGCGAACTGGTACTGCGTGCGGCTCACGCGGTCTTCGATCGTGAGTTCCTGCACGGGCTGCAGGTACAACGTGATGCCCGGGACACGCGCGACGCTCTCGCGCAGCCGCGCCATGACCTCATGCACCGACGCATCGCGATCGGCATGCGGCTCCAGCTCGATGAGGAAGCGGCCGGTATTCAACGTCGGGTTGGTGCCGTCCACGCCGATGAACGAGGACAACGTGGCCACATCCTCGTCTTCGAGGATCGCGTCGGCGAGCGCCTGCTGCCGCTGCGCCATCGCGCTGAAGGACACCGATTGCGGCGCCTCGCTGATGCCCTGGATCAGGCCCGCGTCCTGCACAGGGAAGAATCCCTTCGGAACCACCAGATAGAGCAGGACCGTGAGCAGCAGCGTCGCGACCACACTCAGGAGCGTGGCGGGCTGGCGCGCCAGCACCCAGTCGAGACCGCGCTCGTAGTGGCCGATCAGGCGCGTGAATGCGTCGGGTTTGGCGGCATCGCCATGTGCAGCCTGACCCGGCTTCAGGAACAGCGCGCACATCATCGGCGTGAGCGTGAGCGACACCACGAGCGAGATGGCGATCGCCACGGCCAGCGTCACCGCGAACTCGTGGAACAGCTTGCCCACGAGATCCGCCATGAACAGCAGCGGGATCAGCACGGCGATCAGCGAGATCGTGAGCGACAACAGCGTGAAGCCGATCTGCTGCGCGCCCTTGAGCGCCGCGTCGAGCGGCTTCTCGCCCTTCTCGAGATATCGCGCGATGTTCTCGAGCATCACGATGGCGTCGTCCACGACGAAACCCGTGGCGATGGTCAGCGCCATGAGCGTGAGGTTGTTCAGGGAGAACCCCGCGAGCAGCATGATGCCGAACGTGCCGACGAGCGACAGCGGCACGACGATGCCCGGAATGATCGTGGCCGGAACGTTGCGCAGGAACACGAACGTGACCATCACGACCAGCGCGATGGCGATCACCAGTTCCTTCTGCACGCCGCGGATCGATGCGCGGATGGACTCGGTGCGATTGCTGAGCACCGCCACGTCCACGCCGGCAGGCAGCGAAGCCTGCAATTGCGGCAGCAGCTCCTCGATGCGGTCGACCACGTCGATCACGTTGGCGCCGGGCTGGCGCTGCACGTTGATGAGGATCGCCGGCACTTCGCCCGACCAGGCCGCGAGATGGCGGTTCTCGACCCCGTCTTCGATCGTTGCGACGTCCCCGAGCCTCAACTGGCGCCCGTCGACATTCGCGATGATGAGGTCGCGATACTCGGCTGCGCTGCGCATCTGGTCGTTGGCGTCCAGCATGATGGCGCGCGTCGGACCGTCGAAGCTGCCCTTCGGCATGTTCACGTTCGCCGCGGAAATCGCACTGCGGACCTCGCCCATGCCGAGACCGTTCGAGGCGAGCGCCGCGGGATTCACCTGGATGCGCACGGCCGGCCGCTGACCACCCGCCAGCGTCACGAGGCCCACACCCGGCACCTGCGAGAGCTTCTGCGAGACGCGCGTGTCCACGAGGTCGTAGACGGTAGATAGAGGCAACGTCGGCGAGCTCACCGCCAGCGTGAGGATGGGCGTGTCCGCGGGATTGACCTTGCGATACACCGGCGGCACCGGCAGATCGTCCGGCAGCAGGTTGTTGGCCGCGTTGAGCGCAGCCTGCACCTCCTGCTCCGCCACACCCAGATCCACCTCGAGCGCGAACTGCAGCGTGATGACCGACGCACCGCCCGAGCTCGTCGAGATCATCTGGCTCAGGCTGGGGATGCGGCCCAACTGCCGCTCCAGCGGCGCGGTCACGGCGCTCGTCGTCACCGAGGGACTGGCGCCCGGGTACAACGTGAGCACCTGGATGACGGGGTATTCCACCTGCGGCAGCGCCGCGACGGGCAGCAGGCGATACGCCAGCACACCTGTGAGCAGTAACGCCGCCATCAGCAGCGTGGTGGCCACCGGCCGCAGGATGAACGGCCGAGACGGATTCATTTCGCGACCACCGGCGGCTCGGTGGCCGGCTGCTCGGCGCCATCGCCGGTGATGATCTCGACGTCGCGGCCATCGCGCAGGCGATCGAGACCTTCGAGCACCACGCGTTCGCCGGCGCTCACGCCCTCGAGCACGGCCACGTTTTCGCCCTCGGTCACGCCGAGCTTCACCGTGCGCACCACGGATTTGTTGTCGGCGCTGATCACGAACACGAAGTTGCCCTGCGCGCCGAACTGCACGGCGGCGTTCGGAATCACCACGGCGGGCTCGTTGCGAACGCGCAGCCGCACGTTCACGAACTGGTTCGGGAACAGCGATTCATCGGCATTCGCGAACTCGGCGCGCAGGCGCAGCGTGCCCGTGGCCGTGTCGATCTGGTTGTCCATGCTGAGCAGCGCGCCCGTGGCGAGTCGTGTGCGCTCGTCCCGGCTCCAGGCCTCGACGGGCAGCGCCGATTGCCCCGCGGCCGCGGCGCGCACCGCCGGCAGCTCCGGCTCGGGGATGGTGAACAACACGCTGATGGGCTGCATCTGCGTGATCGTGACGATGCCCGCGGTGTCACCCGCGCGCACGAGATTGCCGGCGTCGACGCTGCGCAGGCCCACGCGGCCCGATATCGGCGCCGTGATGCGCGTGTAGCCGAGCTGCAGCCGCGCTTCGTCCACCGCGGCCTGGTCGGATTGTTTGCGCGCCTGGAACTGGCGCACCAGCGCCTCCTGGTTCGCGAGCTGCTGCGCGGACACGTAACCCTTGGTCTGCAGATCTCGGAATCGCGCAAGCTCGCCTTCCACGTTGGCCAGTTCCGCCAGGTTCTGCTGCTGCTGACCTTCGGCCTGCGAGAGCAACACCCGGTAGGGCCGCGGATCGATTTCAGCCAGCAGGGCGCCCTCCTCCACGTATTCCCCTTCCTTGAAGGCCACGCGGATGAGCTCGCCATCGACGCGGCTGCGCACAGTCACCGTCTTGAGCGGCGTCACCGTGCCCAGAGCCTTGAGGTGCACGGCGAGTGGCTCATGGACCGCCTCGATCACTTTCACGGGGACCGGTTTGTCGCCCTGGGCGCGCCAGGGGTTGCCGCCGGGACCCCGCGTGGCCGAGGGCCCATCTCCCGCGAACATCTTCCATAACAATACGAATGCGACGACGGCGCCGACGAGCACGAGGCCGCCGACGATCAGGCGT
>JBKPPO010000088.1:0-22300 GCA_046733635.1 Pseudomonadota bacterium
GTGCGCGAGCTCACGCTGCTCGGCTTCTACACTTCGCAGCCGGGCATCACGGAGAACTTCCAGTACGAGCCCGTGCCGGGCGCGTATCACGGCTGCGTGAACATCGCGGACATGAAGAAGCCGGTGTATTGGGAGTGAAGACGATCGAAATGTGATCGTTCGAAACCCGGGAAAGGGGCCGGGTTTCGACGGAAGCGGGACAACAACAAGAGCGCGTTTTCGGGGAAAAGGGGGACGCATGAAGAAGCTTCGATGGCTGAAGGTCGGCGCGTGGATGCTGGCCGGGTTTTCGCTGGGTACGGCGGTTGTCGCCCAGGAAGACCTCATGAGCAAGATGATCAATCCGCAGACCAACGGGAGCTGGTACTTCCAGCCGGAGAAACCCAAGGCCAGGCACTTCAAGGTGCCGGAGCTGCCCGGCGGGTATGCGTTCCGGGTGAAGGCCAGCAAGGGTGTGAATCCCTGGGACAAGCAGGCGAGCTCACCCATCGACGGCGCCATCAACGAAGGCGACGTGATCATGATCAATTACTACGCGCGCGCGGAGGTGCCGGCCGAGGGCGGCAGCCATCTCACCGTACGCATCCAGCTCGGCGCACCGCCGTGGAATTCAGTGCTGGAAACGTCATCGCCGATCACCGGTGAGTGGAAGAGTTACTGCGCGTTCCGCGTGGCCAACGCCAGCATCGGCGAGAAGAAGGGCAACGTGTCCATCCACCTGGCGACGGCCGAACAGGTCATCGATCTCGGGCCCGTGCTGGTGTTCAACTTCGGCAAGGCCTACGACCAGAACAAACTCAAGTTCTGCACCGGCTGATGGCCTCGCGCACCATACCCAGGGCGGTGCGCGAGCTCTGCCTCGCATTGCCGGACGTCGAGGAATTCGAATCGCATGGCATGGCGACGTTCCGCGCGCGCAAGGGCAAGGTCTTCGCCATGCTGGCGCTCAACCACCATGGCGATGGTCACGTCGGCCTCTGGCTGCGCACGCCGCCGCTGGAGCAAACGCGATTGCTCGCCTCCGCGCCCAAACATCTCTACAAGCCACAGTACGTGGGCCCCGGTGGCTGGATAGGCGTCGAACTCAATCGCGGTTTTTCATGGAAACGGGTGTGCGAGCTAGCACACATGGCATGGCAGTACAGCGCGCCGGCGAAACTCGCTTTGCGCGCTCCCGAGCCGCCTCTCGTCGCGACGCCAACCGTGAAGATGAAGCCGGCGGAGATCGATCGCTTGAAATTACCCAAAGCCCTCAAGATGCTGGGCCGCCTGCGCAAGATCTGCCTGGCGCTGCCGGAAACAGCCGAGGGCGTGAGTTTCGGCAATCCAATCTGGCGAGTCGGAAAGAAGACCTTCGCGTTATTGCAGGACTACGGCGATGGGCTGAAAGTACAGACCTGGGTCGGCATCGAGCGACAGGGGCCGCTCGCCCTCGATCCCCGCTTCTCACTGCCGTCGTACACGGGACACTACGGGTGGATTGCCTTGGACGTCGCCGGTACCGTCAATGAACCTGAGCTGCGTGATCTCATCTTGGGCAGCTATCGGCACTTCGCGGCGCGACGCGCGTTGGCGCAGCTCGAGGATGCGGATCAGTCGTAGGTGCCGTGCTCGAACTGGATGAAGCAGAAGCCGTGGCCGAACGGGTCGCTGAAGCTCAGGCATCGCGAACCACGCCAGTCGACATGACCGGTCTCGCGCTTCGCGCCGGCGGCAAGAGCGCGCGCAGCGGCCGCGTCCACATCCGGCACGACCAGATCGAAATGCACAGGCGTCCAGTGGCGCGTATAGTCACGTGCGATGGGCGGTTGGGATACGGCGGCCGTGCCCGGAGACTTCTGCAATAGATAGATCGTGGCGGAGGCGCCCGTGAGCTCGGCCACGTCGTCGTCGAGCGTGCGGGTGTGACGCAGTTCCAGTGCCGCCGTGTAGAAGCGCACGGCGGTGGCGAGATCGGGCACGTCGATGTTGATGATCACGTTCATGTGTTTCACTTCCCGGCCTTGCGTGCCGCCTCCACGTCGGCTGCCACCTCGTCCCGGATGCGCGCCCAGTGGAACAGGTTGTCCGGGTTCGCCACGAACACATTGTGGTTGTAGTGAGTCAGCGGCATGTCCTTGTAGAGCGGGCGGGTGATGCGGATCACCTCGTCCCAATGCTCCAGCGCCTTCGTGAGATGCGCGATGGCCGATTGCTGGTTCTCCGCGCCGCCTTTCGCACGATAGGTCGCCAGCGCGACGGCTCCCCTCAGCTTCTCGGCGAGATGCAGGCCCAGATTCGCCCAGGTCTTCACGTCGGCCACTTCGTACAGCAGTGAAGCGTTGCGTGAAGCATCGATAGGGTTCACGAGCTGCAGGATCTTGCGGCTGTTGGCTTCGAGCCGATCGGCGGTCGCCAGCGGCGTGAACCGGCCGGCGAAGTCACCCCCGTTCACGAACTCCTTCACTGCGACGTATCGCGGGTCGAGTGTCGGCTGGGAGATCAGCGCGTCGACGCCGATGTACTTCGTGATCTCCCCCTGCAATGCGAGAAAGCCTTCGGCGTACAGCGTGAAGTCCCAGCGGGAGTCGTACAGGCTGGCCAGCGTCAGGGGCACCTGGCTCGCGAGCTCGATGGCCTCGCGAAGCTCGTACGCCGCGGCTCCATAGCGCCGCGCGATTGCCGCTTCGAACACGGCGTCGGGCGTGGCGGGATCGTAGAGCAGGCGTCCCCAGAGTTGATAGAAGAGCCACTGGCGCTCGAAGGCCCAGTTCCAGTCGGGGTGCTCGAGCGCCGAGAAGTAGTCGAGTCCGGGGATGTAGGTTTCCGATCCGACGAAGTACCCGCCCGCGTAATCGTGCTGGCCGTTCTCGCGGATGTGCGCGCGGATGAAATCCGCGCTGCCCCAGCGAAGCGCGAAGAAGTCCTCGTTCCGGACCTGCCAGACCACCCTGTAGTTCGACGGCGCCGGTTTGAAATAGGTGTCGCCGAGTTTGCCGCCGTGCACCTTGATGAGATGCGGCGTGGAGTGCCCATGCGACCAGTTGAACTTCATCTCCACCCAGATGGGTCCGGCGAATCGATCGCCGAGTTTCTCCATGGCTGAGCGCGTGATCTTCTCCACGTCCGCACTCACGCCCGGTCCCGAAGACAGGCCGGAAGAGAAGGGCACGCGATGGATGAGCTTGACGGGTTGTTTGCGTTTTGCCGCGAGTGCGCCGGCGATGTAAACCTCGTCGACGAACTTCTGCCGCTCGGCCGGCGTCATTCCACCCATGCCTTCGCCGTGAGACACGCCGATGCCGTCGAGGTCCGGATACTCCTCGAGCATCTGCGCCACGCTCTCGCGGAGGTATCGCCGGGTCACTTCGGACGTATCGCCGTCCACGTAGTAGTGAGGGTAGAAATTCTGTCTGGCGACGCCATGCGCCTTCGAGAACTCCTCGCTCACGAAGATGCTCCAGAACACGACGTAGGTGTCCAGGCCGCGTTCCTTGGCCAGGCGGAAGATCTCGCGGTAGAGCTTTTGCCACTCCGCGAATTCCGCCGTAGTCCACTTGCTGGCCTCCGGAAAGTTCTTCGGCTTCACCATGTAGGTGAACGGATGCAGCGTCCACAACGTGAACGCGTTGAAGCGGTTCTCGACCATCCTGTCGAGCCAGGCTTCCCAGTACTTCGGATCCTTCATCGTCGGGATGTGTTGCGAGAGCGCGGTGCTCGAGCGGTAGGTATCCCAGGGCGTGTTGAGCTTGATGCCGCGGAAGGCCTGCTTGGGCGTGCGCGTGAGTGCGGACAAGTTGCTCATCGGAACGCCGTTGAAGAGTTGCTCGCGTGCTTCGAGCGCGCCGTAGATGAGACCGCGCGTATCGCCGCCCGCGATCGTCACCCGATTCCTGTTGGCGCTGATCCTGAACGCTTCGGCGCCGAGCTTCGGATCGATGCGTAGTTCGATGCGAGTCCCGGTGCGCAACGCGGCATCCGTGCTGCCGAACACCAGGGCTTCATTCAAACGTCTCGCGGCGTAGTCCGCCTGGGGCGATTTCGCCGACGAGTGGATGGAGATGCCGGCGGCGGACGCCATCGACACGAACAGACTGGCGATGATGAACAATGACCTGATCAAGTCCCGATGTCCTCTGAAGTTCGGCCGCGAGACATACGCGCCGCGATGCCGCGAAGCATACGTCCATCCCGGTTCTGACAGGTCTTAGACATTGGTTCCGCTCCGCGCGCCTTGCAACCGCGGCGGTGTCGCGGCATAACTCGCCTCGGATCGGTTGTCGGACGAGTGGGGGCTCAACCTCGCGGCCGTTTCCAAGGATGGATCAACAACCAGGGGGACATCATGTCGCTTCGCAGACCTTCCGCTGCGTGGCGGAGCCTGTGCGCGTTCTTCGCGCTCCTGTGCTTCGCTTTGTCAGCTCAATCGCAAACCCTTCCCACGGCGCAGCAAGTCGCCAACAACATCACCGTCGGCTGGAACCTCGGCAACACGCTCGAAGCCCAGTGCGGTGAGACAGCCTGGGGCAACCCGGTCGTCACGCAGTCGTTCGTCAACTCGGTGAAGGCGGCGGGCTTCAACGCCATCCGCCTTCCCGTGGCCTGGAACTGTCACACCAATCCGGCGGGTTCGAACACCATCGACTCCGCCTGGATGGCGCGTGTGAAGCAGGTGGTGGACTACGCCATCGGCCAGAACCTGTACGTCATCATCAACATCCATTGGGATGGCGGCTGGCTGGAAGAGCATCCGCTGTACTCCTACCAGGAGGCCAACAACGTCAAGCAGGCGGCGTTCTGGACGCAGATCGCAACCACGTTCCGCGACTACAACGAGCGTTTGCTGTTCGCCGGCACGAACGAAGTCCACGCCGACTACGGTACGCCGACGACCGAACACATCACGGTGCAGCAGTCGTACAACCAGACCTTCGTGAACGCGGTGCGCGCCACGGGCGGCAACAACGCTTCGCGCACGCTGGTGGTCCAGACCTACAACACCAACATGTGGCACGGCCTGAACTACTTCTCGCTGCCCACGGACACCATTGCGAATCGGTTGATGGTGGAAGTGCATCACTACGATCCCTACGACTTCACGCTGAATCAGAGCGGCAGCTGCCTCTACTGGGGTGCGCAATTTCCCACGCAGAGCGCGTGCACCTGGGCGCAGGAGGCCTATCACGACGACCTGTTCAACCAGGTGCGGGCGAAGTGGGTGGCGGTCGGCGTGCCGGTGATGATCGGGGAATACGGTGTGGCTACGCGGCCGAATCTCAGTCTCGAGGCCCGTGCGTACTGGCTGCGGTATGTGAACGAGGCCGCGGCGCGTAATGGCATCAAGACTTTCTACTGGGACAACGGTGTGTTGCCGACCCAGTCGAATGGCTTCGCGCTGTTCAATCGCAGTACGGGCGCCATCGTGGATCAGGTGGCGCTCGACGCCGTGCTGATCGGCGCGGGGGTCGGCAATCCGGGCAACAGTTATACGTTGACCACTTCTGTGAGTGGCGGCGGGTCAGTGAGCCGCAGCCCCAACGCCACCACGTATGCGGGCGGCACGCAGGTGACGCTCACGGCCACGGCGGCTTCGGGCAACCAGTTCGCGGGCTGGACGGGCGACCTCAGCGGCGCCACCAATCCGCAGAGCATCACCATGCTCGCGAATCGCAGCGTGACGGCGAACTTCGTGCCCACGGGCACGGGCGGCACTGGCACCATCCTGCGCGAGTACTGGCTCAACCTGCAGGGCACGGGTGTATCCAGCCTCACGGGTAGTTCGGCGTATCCGAACTCGCCCACGGGCTCGGAGCAGCTCACGTCGCTCGAAGGCGCGACCAACATCGGCGACAACTACGGTGCGCGCATCCGCGGCTACGTTCATCCGCTCGTGAGTGGCGCGTACACGTTCTGGCTGGCGAGCGACGATGGCGGCGATCTGCTGCTCTCGACGAACGACAACCCGGCGAACGCCTCGCGCATCGCCTACGTGACCGAGTGGACGGGCTCGCGCGAGTGGGGCAAGTACGCCTCGCAGCGTTCGGCGTCGATCAACCTGGTTGCGGGCCAGAAGTACTACATCGAAGTGCTGCACAAGGAAGCCACGGGCGGCGACAACTTCGCCGTGTCCTGGCAGGGCCCGGGCATCGCACAGACGGTGATCAGCGGCAATCTGCTGTCGCCATTCGTGCCGGGCGGCACGACCAACTACTCGCTGTCGGTCACCAAGGCCGGCGCGGGCAGCGGAACGGTGACGTCGTCGCCCTCGGGCATCAACTGCGGCAGCGCCTGCTCTGCGAGTTACGCCAGCGGCGCTTCCGTGACGTTGACCGCCGCGGCGGCCAGCGGCTCGACGTTCTCGGGCTGGAGCGGCGCGTGCACGGGCACAGGCGCGTGCACGGTATCGATGACGGCCGCTCGCGCCGTCACCGCGACGTTCAACACCGCATCCACGTTCGCGGCCACGATCACCAGGGCTGGTACCGGAACCGGTACGGTCACCTCGTCGCCCTCGGGCCTGAACTGCGGCAGCACTTGCAGCGCGAACTTCGCATCGGGTGCGTCCGTGACCCTCACGGCTGCGGCTTCGAGTGGTTCGACGTTCGCGGGCTGGAGCGGAGCATGCACGGGCACGGGAAGCTGCGTGTTGTCGATGACGGCGGCGCGCAACGTCACCGCCACGTTCAACACCAACACGACCAACCCGGTGTGTTCGAGCCCCATCACGTTCACGAACAACACGGGCAACTTCAACACCACGGGCGCGGCGTGTTATCGCACGACGCAGAACGTGGCCGGATGGGGCTGCTCCAACTTCGATGGACGTACGGTGGCGGTGGGCGGTGTGGCCCGCAGCTGCGGGCAACTTCCACTCACGCGGTCATCCGATGGTTACTACTACTTCCAGGTGAGCGCGGGAACCTATTCCTGGGCCAGCCTGTACGTCTGGTGACGCGGACTCGCTATCGAGCTTTCTCGTCCGGTGTCCGGGGCATGATCTCGCCCCGGACGCCGGCGAGGAATCCGCGGAAGATCTCCTCCATGTCCTGGTCGTAGTCCCGCGAGTTGCCGGGCAGGTGGGGCCAGGCCAGACGCACGGTGGCCGCGAGATCCGCCACGTTGTCGTTGCGCGCATCCAGGATCGTGTACTGCACGTCGTTTTGCGTGCCAGAGTGTTTGACGATGCTCCAGTCGCCGGAAGATGAGATCACGGGCGTCGCATCGGAGTAGTGCGGCAGCGGCGATTCATATCCGCCGCGCCCTTTCGGGGTAGTGAGGTCGTAGAGCACCAGTACGATGTTCGTGGAATCCGCCGTCCGGGCGTCTGCGGGATTCGGAATCTGATACACCACGGTCGAAACTGAACGCTCGCCCTGTTCGGATACCGCGATCCATTCATCGCCGATCTGATAACTCACACGGCTGTGGCCGGAGACGAGATTCTTGGTGATGTCCGCGTGCGCGGGTGTCACCGCCGCCAGCGCTGCCAGCAGCGCGAGTTTTCCAGGCTTCTTCACGATCCCTCCGCGGGCGAGCTTAGCTCACCTGGGGGCCAATGATCATCGCAGCCGCCATTCCCAGACCTCGCCCGCCTCGTGGTCCATGGCGGTGCCGATCACATCGAAGCCCAGCTTCTCCAGGATGCGCGTCGACGCGTTCCGCTCCTTGAGGGTCTGTGCGGTGATCTGTGTGACCTCGGGATGCTTGGCGAGTGCAATCAGCTGCCCGGCCATCCAGGTGGCGATTCCACGTCCCTCGTGTCCCGGGAAAGTGAAATACGCGATCTCGACCTTGCCCTGCACCGGCGCGGACTTGAACGCGCACGTGCCGACGTACTCGCCATTCTCCTCCGCGAGGTATCCCGCCCAGGGCAGTGCGGGTTCGCCATCCGGTGAGAGCGCCAACGTGGCCGCGCAGAGGCTGGAAAGGAATTCGGACTCCGCGACCGCGGGTGATCCGATGAGTAGTTTGTCGATGAGCACGAGTTTCATGAATTTCTTGCGATGCGAATCATGGGCCGAGGCCGTCACTCTCGCAGGTGATCGGGGATATCGCCATTGCCCGCGATGAGACCTGCGCGGCTGCGCCCCGGCGCGAGCCAGCCGGGCCGATGGATGTTCAGGCCGAGATTGTCGGCATCTCCCGACAAAAATGCGAAATTTTTGACTCGGCGCAGCGCGCTGTGTACTTAGGCCACTGATCACTCACCTTCCAGGACAAGGAGAATCGATATGGCATTGTGGAAAGATCAGACCAGCCGCGAGGAAACGACCACGGCGCCCCCTGAGAAGCCCGCGATCCTCTCTGCCGTCTCGGACATGGCCGCCGCGCGACCCGCTCCGGCGACTGCTCCGGCCGCTGCGCCCGCGCAGGGCCGCTCCAACGCTGCGCTCAAGGAATCCATCATCTCCGCCGGGCTCACCATCGAGGGAAAGATCGAAGGCGCCGGACACGTGCGCATCGCCGGTGATTTCAAGGGCGACGTGAACGTGCAGGGCAATCTCACGATCGAGCAGGGCGCGCACCTGACCGGTGGCGTGAAGGCGGACACCGTGATCATCGGCGGACAACTCGACGGCAACATCGACGCCGCGTCACGCGTCGAACTACTGCAGACCGGCGTGCTCAACGGCGAGCTCAAGGCCGGCTCGCTGACCGTGGCGGCAGGTTCACGCATGCGCGGCAAGGTGGAATTCGGCTGGGATGAGAAGTCCAAGCATTGATCCGCGCTTGAATGCGCGTGCCGGTACCGCTGGCAAGACCAGGGTATGTCCGCACTGCAAGGCGACCATCCTGGAGAGCGCGAGCGTCTGTCCGGGGTGTCAGCATCACTTGCGCTTCGATCGCAACTCCAGCGCCGAGAGCCGGGCCAAGCCCACGTTCTCGGCGCTGCAGGTCGAAGGTGCGTTCAAGAACCCGCAGGGCGCGGGCGCCTGGGAATACTCCATCGTCGTGTCCGTCAGGAACGAGCGTGGCGAGGAAGTGGCGCGCAAGGTGGTCGGAGTGGGGGCGCTGAGCGCCGACGAGTCGCGCACGGTGACTTTGTCGGTGGATGTGTTCGCCGCGGGGACGGCGAAGTAGTTCGTCAGCCGGCGGAGTCGCTTTCCGCGACGAGGCGGAAGAGCCTGTTGAGCTCGGCCGTCCTGATGGAAAGGCTGTATCCGCCATATTTTTCGGCGAGCCGTTCGGACTCGGGGATGAGCTCGAGTTCGACGCGCCTTGCTTCGAGCGGATGCGCGTACACGCCGATGGGTTCGTCTCCATCGACGTAGTCGTCGATCCGCACGCGGGTCCCTTTGCGAAGCAACCCTTTGCCGCCGCCGGTGAACGCCGCCATCCAGTGCGTGACGAACGAGATCTCGGCGTCGGCGGTCAGTTCATGGATCTCCCGTGCGCGCGGGAATCTCGCCCAAGGACGGAGCTGATCGCGCTCGTACTCGCGAGCCCACCGGATCTCTTCACCGGACATCGGACGGTTCTCGGCGCAGAGCTGGTCTATGGTCTTCGACCAGTCGGAGGGTCTGGGGCGTTCCATGAAGTCGTTCGTGCGGGAGATTGCTAGGGCCGACTTATACCGGAATATCTCGCGCGGCTCACGGGCGCTATGATCCGTCGCCCATGTCAGTGAGCCGAACACCATCCACCGTCCTGATCACCGGCGCATCTTCCGGCATCGGCGAGGGACTGGCGCGCGAGTTCACGCGCCGCGGCTGGCGCGTGGTCCTGGCGGCGCGCAGGCTCGAGAAGCTGGAGGTGCTCGCTGCGGAGCTGCGAGCGGCGGGTGGTCAGGCCTCGGTTCATCGCGCAGACGTGACGGTCGACGGCTCGATCGCGGCGGTCGTGGCAGAGCTCACGGGGCAAGGCATCACGCCCGACGTGGTGATCGCCAATGCCGGGTTCGGCGTGGTGGGCCGCGCGCAAAAGCTGTCGCTCGAGGATTACCGCCGCCAATTCGAGACGAATGTATTCGGTGTGATCCGCACGCTGCACGAATCGCTGGGCGCGCTGCGCAAGAGCGGTGGGCGCTTCGTGATCATGGGCAGCGTGGCAGGCCATCTCTCGGGCTCCGGCACCTCGGCTTACAACATGAGCAAGTTCGCCGTGCGCGCGCTGGCGGAGTCGCTGCACGGTGATCTGCGCTCCGCGGGAGTGAGCTGCACGCTGATTTCGCCAGGGTTCGTGGATTCGGATATCCGGCGCGTCGACAATCGTGGTGGCCTGCACGCCGACATCGACGATCCGATTCCGCATTGGCTGCGCATGCGCACGGACCAGGCGGCGCGCGTGATGGTCCGCGGCATCCTGCGTGGTCAGCGCGAAGTGATCGTCACCTTCCATGCGCGCCTGATCATCTTCTTCGCGCGGCACTTCCCGCGCTTCACGCGCTGGGCGCTGCTGCGCGCAGGCCAGAAGTCCCGGCCGGAGCCGAAGCGTTAGGTCATTGCGGGCAGGGCAACTGCGTGCAATCACCACAAGGAAGCAGCGCGAGTACCAGGCCGATGATGGTGAATTGCACGGTGTGGTAACCGCCGTTGATGGCGAACAGCTTGAAGCTCTTGCGCTCGAACAGATAGTTGATGCCGAAGCTGCTGGCGACCCAGAGCAGGCCCGCCGAGAATCCGACGCCCGCGCCGAAGGCGAGCGAGGGGCGCGGCCCGAGGAAGTTGGCGAAGTTCCACGCGGCGAGCAGGCAGAGGATCAACGAAAGGCCGAAGATCTTCGCCATGTTGCCGTTCTTGAGTTGTTCGTCGGTGAGCCCGGTCTCCCGTTGCCACGCCTTGCCGAAGAGCACGGGTGAATACCAGAGACCACCGAGCACGAAGCTCGACACGGCGGCGACGACGACGGCTATCCAGTTGAGTTCGGGCATGAGCGACCTCCCTTGTAGTTATCGGGACATTCTGCCCCCGTCGGGCTGGCGCGGTATTGGATAAATGGGAAATGAATGGGAAATGGGGACATTCCTCGATTTCTAGGAAACGGGGACAGGGCTCATCCTGGGCGCGAACGATCGTTGGCTTGCCCACGGCCGGCGAGCGTCCCGGCCCGATTCGCGGAAATCCAGGGCCGGCGCGCCCGTCGGTTCCCGTCTATCCCAGTACGACGCTGCCGGTGTCGGGTTTGTCGCGGCGGGCGAGATCGACGGGGGAGAGTCCGCTGAAGCGGCGGAACTCGCGGATCAGGTGCGACTGGTCGTAGAAGCCGGTTTGCTCGGCGAGCGAGGCCCAGGGCACTTCGCCAGCGGACCGATTGAGAAGATCGAGGGCGCCGCGAAAGCGGTGGATGCGCGCCAGGGACTTCGGGGACAGGCCCACCTGTTCGTTGAAGAGATTGCCGAGGTGCTTTCGCGAAAAGCCGGAGTCGGTGGCCAGGGATTCGATCGATACACGGCCGGAGGTGGCGGCGATTCTATCTACCGCCCACCGCACGACGGGGTGGAGGAGGGTGCGGGGATGCAGGCGCGCGACCAGCCATTGCTCCACCCGTTCGAAACGCGCGGCGAGGGGCGCGGTGTCGAGCAGCCGCTCGCGAAGCGCCAACGCAGCGTCGCCGAGCGCATCCGCCAGCGCGATGATGCGATCCGACAGGCCGTCCATGCGCGCGCCCAGCCAGGGGAAACCGCCATGCGCGGTGAACGCCACACCTAACAAGGCGTTGCCGTGTGGCGCTTCGGTGTCGATGGGACCCTGGTGCAGGCCGGAGTACCAGATGTCGGTGAACGGCACGCGCACTTCCGGCGGGCCAGGCTCGATCCGGTACTGTGGAGGGCCGAGATTGATCAGGAGCTGGCTTTGGCCCGACGGGAGGATGCGGTCGCGTCGATAGGCGACCTTGCCCTCGCCGAACCACATGCTGGCGACGATGCCCGCGAGCCTCGGGTCCGGCGTCCAGACGCTCACGCTCCAGTTCCCGATGGGAGAGGAGTGCGTGAAGGTCTGGATGCGGGCGCTATTCAGGCTTGACCCCTTTTGCTGGCAAATGGGGAGTGACCCCAGATCCATCAATCATTGGTCCAGATCCACTTCAGGATCTCGGGCATCAACACGCCGCCGTGCAGGTCGGAATGCGCGCCGTCGCCCCACTGGTGCTTCACCTCGTAGCGCGTGCCCAGCGTGCCGTCCTTGTCCGCCTTGGCGTTCGCAAACTCGAAGGCCGACAACATCTGCAGGTTCGCGAGGTACCAGTTGCCGTGATCGTTCGAGAGATCCTTGTCGCCATCCTGCAGGTAGATGCGGATGGGCTTGATGGGATTCTTGCGGATCAGGGTCGGGTACAAATCGCCGCCGGGCACCATCGGCTTGCCATCCGCTGCCGGTGAATAGCCGATCGAGGTGTAGCTGCCGATCAGGCTGATCACGCGGCGGAAGTAGTCAGGCCGCTGCCAGGCGGCGGTGAAGGCCGCGATGGCGCCGCTCGAGGTGCCGCCGATCACGCGCTTCTCGGGATCGTCGGTGAGCTTGTACTTCGTGCCCACCTCGGGAAGCAGTTCCTCGATGAGCATGCGCGCGTATCTGTCATCCAGCGCGTCGTATTCGTTGCGCCGGTTGTTCGGGTTGCGCATGTCGAGATCCGTGGGATAGGTCTCGCTGAGATTACCGGGTGTCACGAACACGCCGATGGTCACGGGCATCTGCTTCTTCGCGATCAGGTTCTCCATGGCCTGCGGCACGCGCAGCGAGCCATTGGGATTCGTGGCGCGCTGGCCGTCCTGGAACACCAGCAGATTGGCGGCCACCGGTTTTTTCTCGTTGTACTGCGCGGGCACGTAGATCCAGTAGCGGCGTACGGTGCCGGCGAGGATCTGGCTCTTGAACTCGAACGGACCCTCCAGCCGGCCTTTGGGCACCCCTTCCTGCGGCAGTGAATCCGGCATGAACGTGAATTCGCCAGGTCGGCGCATCGCGGGCTTCGCGCCGTCGGCGAACTTGCAATCCTCGGCCACGTGTTTGACGTAGTAAGACTTGTAGTTGAGCGCGTTGCGGTCCGTGCAACCCGCGAGGTTGAGCAATTCCACCTTGCGGAAGTCGATCGGATGAGACTCGCTCTGCAACGAGATGTAACCGCTGTCGAGCAGCTTGCCGTCGATCTTCACCGTGGTGTCGAAGTTGTCGACCACGCCTCCGCCGATCATCGGCTGCGAATACTCGAGCACCTTCTCGCCGTTGACGTAATGGATCACGTTGCCGGAGCCATGCACCACGAGTTCCGCGCGCACCCATTGGTCGCCATCGAAGGTCTTGGATTGCGAATTGAGGCAGTGCTCGGGGTAGATGGTCCCCTGGTAGACCACCTCGGTGCCGGGGCTGCACATGTTGGCCGTGGAACGCGGCTTGCCATCGCTCTTGCCGCCGAGGAACTGCGCTTCGATCGAGATCGGGAAGGTCTGATCACGCGGCATGGTGCGCGGATCCGGCGAGTGCAGCATGGCGCCGGAATTGCGGAACGCCCATGCGCCGGGATTGCCGGGCGCCTGGTCGCCGACGAACCGGTACTCCACCACGAGCTTGTAATAGGAGAACGGCGACTTGTAGAACAGGTGGCCGAACTGCCCGTCGAAGCTCTTGTACTTGTCGTAGCGCACTTTCAGGAGGCCGTCCTCGACGCGGAACGTGTTGCCGAAGTTGTCCCCGAGATCATGCTTGGCGATCTTGGGCGTCCAGTCCTTGAGGTCCTTGCCGTTGAACATCACCAGCCAGTCTTCCTTCGCGAAGTCCGGGTTGGCTGGCGGAGGCGTCTGCGCCTGCACGGCTACTGCGAAGGCGAGCGAGGCGGCGAGGGCTAACTTCATGGAGCGCATGTTCAATCCTGTCTTTCGTGAGGACCCGGTAACGTATCGACGAACCCGCCGGAGTTTTCCGTAATGAGGACGATCAACCGTCGACGGGTGCGGAAGGTGTGCGAAGGATGAGCTGGTAGAAAGCGAGGTCGAGCCAGCGACCGAACTTGAATCCTGCGTGTCTCACGATGCCGCAGGACTGGAACCCCAGGCTCTCGTGCAGCCGGATGCTGATGGCGTTGGCGGCGTCGATGCCGCCCACCATGACGTGATAGTCCTGCTTTTCCGCCGCGAGGATGATGGCGCCCAACAGCATTCGTCCCACGCCCTGGCCGCGAGCGCGCGCATCCACGTACACCGAATGCTCGACGGTGTACTTGTAGGCAGGGTGCGGACGGAAGGGACCGTAACTCGCAAAGCCAAGCAATTGGCCGGCGTCGTCTTCCACGCCGAGCACGGGCAAATCGCCGCGCTGCTTCGACTCGAACCAACCGCCCATGAACTCGATCGTGCGCGGCTTGTAGTCGTACAACGCGGTGGAGTTCGCGATGGCCTCATTGAAGATGCCGAGGATGGCCGCGGAGTGGCGCGAGGCATCGCAGTCGATGAGCTTCAAGCGGTCTTGCCCTGTGGGATGGTCAGCGGTCGCAGCGGCGCGGCGCGGAATGCCGCGGCGATGGCTTCCCGCAACGGCTTGGCGCGGTAGTTGGAGTCGAACGGCGTGGGACGTTTCAGGACGCCTTCCTGACGCGGATTCCGGCCCTGCAGCCAGGTGTAGTTGTCCGCCAGCCCCCAGCAGAGCACCGAGGATACTTCGCGGAAATCCAGCGTGATGTCGAGGAAGGCTCGGCCCAGCGACGCCACCGCGGCATCCCGCTTCGTGATGTCTTCGGGCAGCGTCGCGTCATGCACGTCGAATTCGGTGATCGCGAGCCGGTAACCCATGCCCGTGACTTCGGTCAGGAACTGTCGCCAGGAGCGTTCATCACGCGCATCGAACACGCGGCTCACGTTGGCGTCCTGGTTGCCGCAGCCGATGTGCGACTGGATTCCCAGCGAATCCACGGGCACGCCGTTGCGCCGCAGCCGCTCCAGCAGTTTGAGCACGCCCGTGCGATGGGGCGCGCTGTCGAGCTCCCAGCCCATGTAGTCGTTGTAGACCAGCTCGGTGTCGGGCAGTTGTTCGCGCGCGATGCGGAACGCCAGCTCGACGACCTGGTCCGGGGAGCCGATGTTCTTCGAGAGCACCGTCTCGCGCATCTCGCCGGTCACGTTGTGGACCGCTTCGTTGACCACGTCCCACGAACACAGGCGTTTGCCGAAGTGCGTGGTGACCCTGCGAATGTGGGTCTCGAGCAGGCTCGCGGCCGTCGTTGCCGGCGTGGTGCCGAAGTCGTGCGTCTCCATCCACTTGGGAAGCCAGCGCGGGTGATGCCAGAGCAGGGTGTGGCCGCGCGCGAGCAGATGGTGCTCGTCGGCGAACGCGAGGATCTTCTGCGCAGGCTCCACATTGAACTCGCCGGCGTTGCGCTGGATCACCGTCATCTTGAGTTCGTTCTCGTGGACGAGGATGGCGCATTCGTTGGCGATCAGCTCGAGGTAGGCAGGATCACGCAGGCCGCGGCCACTGAGCGCCGTGCCGAACCACAGGCCCTTCTTTCGTCCCAGCGCGGCCAGCGACTCCGGCGCCGGATTGGCGCCGAGCGCAGGCAGCGAACCCGTGGTCGCGCCGGCGAGGCCGGCGAGCAGAAGCTCGCGTCGGGACCAGGACGTCATTTCGTCTCCAGCGCGCGCGAGAGATCCGCGCCCGACAGGCTGCGATCCATGTAGCTGAACGTGCCGTGTTCGCGGATCTCCTTCGCCGCGCTCACGAGGCCGCCCATGGCGGCGCGATACAAGGTGGTGGCGAGGCTGATGCGTCGCACGCCGGCGGAGGCGAGCTCTTCAACGGAAAAAGACCTGCCCGGGATGGCGACCATGAAATTGACCGGCTTCGTGACCGATGCGCACACCGTGCGGACGGCTTCGAGCGAAGGCAATCCCGGAGCAAACAACACGTCGGCGCCGGCTTTTTCGAAAGCCTGCAGCCGGCGGATGGTGTCGTCGAGATCGGCGCGGCCGTGAAGGAAATTTTCCGTGCGCGCCGTCAGCGTGAACGGAAAGGGCAGGGCCCGCGCGGCGGCGACAGCCGCGGCGACACGTTCCACCGCGAGCTCGAACCCGTAGATCGGGTCCGCAGCGCGACCGGTGTGGTCTTCGATGGATCCGCCAACGAAACCCACACCAGCGGCGGCCGTGATGGCTTCCGCAGCGGCTTGGGGCGCATCGCCGAATCCGTTCTCGAGATCCGCGGAGACCGGCAGCGATGTGGCGCCGCAGATGAGGCGCCCGTGCGCCAGCGCTTCTTCCAGCGTGATCTGGCCGTCCTGCCGGCCGTAGGTCGCCGCCGCGGCGGCGCTGGATGTGGCGAGCGCCGCGAACCCCTGGGACTGGAGCACTCGCGCCGAGCCGCCATCCCAGCAATTGGCAATGACGAAACTGCCGCGTTCATGGAGCGCCCGGAATGCCCGCGCGCGTTCGAGTTGTCCTGGATCGTGCATGCCACCCCCGATGAGGGCAGGAGTTTAGCGCGAGCGAAGGTGGTCCATGACTTCCTGGAACGTGCCGACCCACACGTCCGGGTGGCGGTGCAGATATTCCACCAACGTCTGATGTGTCTGCGCCGAAACGTCCAGGTAATCGCCGCCCACGCCATGGAACTGCAGTACACCGAGCCCGCGCGCGGCGCGCACGCGCTCGACGTAGGCGATGAGTTCGGGAGCGCCAGGATCCTTGACCGGTCCGTAACTCGGTACGCGGAAGAGGTCGAGTGTCGAGGGGCTTGCCACCACCGAATTCCATTGATCGCCGCCGGTTCGTACCGCGAGGACCAGCCCGGACTTGCGCAGTGGCTCCGTGTAATCGGCGCCGCCCACCCGTGTCTGGCTGCAGGGGACGGAGAACGTGCGCGCGGTTCGCGCGTCGATGCCGAACAGCACGTTGTTCATGCTCGCGATCTCCTCGAGCATGCGTTGAACGTCGTAGTTGTCCGTGAGGTAGTTGCGGCGATCCGGCAGCATCGAGCGGGGACAGGGGTGGAACATCGAATGATTGCCGAGCTCGTGACCGCGCGCGGCGGCACCGCGCCAGCGGCGCATGTCATCGGGCGTGAGATCCCCGTCGAGGAAAAACGTGCCGCTGAGCCTGGCGGCGTCGAGCTGCGGGATCGCGACCTCGAGCTGTGATTTCAGCGCGTCGTCATAGGTCAGCACGATGGCGGACGTCTTGCCCTCGGGCCACTCGAATCTGTTGTCCGCATTCGCGGGCCACGCGAAAACACAGAGCGAACTCCACAGGATCACCGGCAATCCACGCATGTCAGTCCAGTCTCTTCTTGAAGCGGGCCACGGCGATCGCGATCATCACCGAAATGAATGCCGCGAGTTTGGCGATCTGCGGCCAGACTTCGGGGAGGTCCGCGCCGCGCAGCATGATGCCGCGGATCATCACATTGAAGTGCGTCAGCGGCAGCACTTGCGCCAGCCACTGCGCCACCTTGGGCATCCCCTCGAACGGGAACAGAAAGCCCGAGAGCAGGATGGAGGGCAGCATGGTCACGAACGCGAGCTGGAACGCCTGGAACTGCGTCTGCGCCAGCGTGGACACGAACAGGCCGAGACCCAGCGAGGCGGCTATGAACATCAGCGCCGCCACGTAGAGCTGCCAGAGACTGCCCGCAACGGGTACGGTGAACAACGCCGATCCCACCATGAGGATGAGCGTGGTCTGGATGAGACCGATACCCACGTAAGGCAGTAGTTTGCCCAGCATGAGTTCCAAGCGGCCGAGCGGCGTCGCGATCAACAGTTCGAGATTGCCGCGCTCGCGTTCGCGCACGATGGCGCCGGACGTGAACAGCACCATGGTCATGCTGAGGATCACGCCGATCAGGGCGGGCACGATCTGCACTGCAGTGCGTTTCTCGGGGTTGTACAGCGTGCGGATCTCGATGCGCCGCGGCTCCATGCGTTTGCCGCCGGCGTAGGGGCCTGCGCCGTGGCGCGTGAGCAGCGGCATGGAAGCCAGGCCCGCCGCCACACCCGACAGGCTGGGTTGCGAGCCGTCCACGAGGATCTGCAAGACCGGCCGCGACTCCGACTGCAGTCGCCGCTCGAAATCCTGCGGGATCACCACGCCGAGGCTGGCGCGGCCTTCGCGCATCAGCCGGTCGAGTTCGCTCGCGGAATTCGTCACGTACTGGACGTTCACCACCTGGGTGGCGCGCAGCTGCGCAAGGAACTCGCGCGACATCGAGGAATTGGCCTCGTCCTGCACGACGGTGGCCAGGTGCCGCACATCGAAGTTGATCGCGTAGCCGAACAGCAGGATCTGCATCAGCGGCACACCGACGATCATGCCGAAGGTGACGCGGTCCCGGGAAAGCTGGCGGATTTCCTTGAGCGCCACGGCGCGCAGCCGTCGCAGCGATGCCGCCAGCTTCTCACGCACCGTGCGTCTCCCTGCGCGGCACGTCCTTTCGCGTGGCGACCACGAACACATCTTCGAGATTGGGATGTGTGCGCTCGACGCTGGCGTCGATGCCTTGCTGGTTCAGCAGCGCGCGCAGTCGTTCACCTGCGTCGGCGACATCACGCGAGGCGAGCACACGCAGCCGCACCCCGAGCTGCGTGACGCCATGCACCCAGGGGAGCTCACGGATCCATCGCGGCGCCGCGCTGCCATCGGCGCCTTCGATCTCGAACACGTCGGCGTTCACCGCGGCCATGAGGTCGCGCGGCGTGCCCTCGGCCACGAGTTTGCCCTCGGCCAGGATGGCGAGCCCGTGACAGCGTTCGGCCTCGTCCATGTAATGCGTCGACACGAGAATGGTGGCGCCCTGGTCGGCGAGCACGAACAACCGTTCCCAGAAGTCGCGGCGGCTCTGCGGATCCACGGCGCTCGTGGGTTCGTCGAGCAGCAGCAATTCGGGCGAGTGCAGCGTGGCTGCCGCCAACGCCAATCGCTGCTTCTGGCCACCGCTCATCGTGCCGGCGCGTTGCTTGCGCAGCCCTTCGAGGTTGTAGGTAGCGCGTTGTCCGGCAATGCGTGCGTCGACATCGCCCTGCAGTCCATAGAGGTCGGCGATGAAACGCAGGTTCTCGTCGGTAGTGAGGTCTTCCCACAACGAGAACTTCTGCGGCATGTAACCCAGGCGCCGGCGGATCGCTTCGGCGTCTTCGACGACGGAGAGGCCGAATACTTCGGCATGGCCTTCGCTGGGCAACAACATGCCGCAGAGCATGCGCAGCGTGGTGGATTTGCCCGAGCCATTGGGGCCGAGGAATCCGTAGATGCGGCCCGCGGGTATCTCGAGGTCCACGTGGTCCACCGCCGTCTTCGCGCCGAAGCGCCGTGTGAGCTGACGAGCGGAGATGGCCGCACTGCCCGGCGAAGGGCGGTTCGCGCTCACGGCGCCGCCATCTCCAGCGTCACGTTCACGGGCACGCCCGAAGGCAGCGACTGCGCTTCGGCCTCCTCGAACACCACTTCCGCCAGGAAGGACAACCTTGATCGGTCGGCGGCCGTGAGCGAGTAGTAAGGCGTGAACTCCGCCTCGCTCGCGATGAACCGCACCTGGCCCCTGAAGTCGCGATCCACGCCATCGACGCGCAGCGTGGCGGGCGTGCCCGTCTTGATGCGCGCACGCAGCGGCGCGGGTACGTGAATGCGCGCGTACGGCGCGCTGCTTGCGAGCAGTACCGCAACGGTGTTGCCGCGCATGGGCTTTTCACCCACTCGGAACGGCAGCGCGTCGAGCGTGCCCGCGATGGGCGCGCGGACCTCCAGCCTCGCCGACGTGGCCTCGAGCGCACGAAGGTGCGCTTTCGCCGCGTCCGCGGCTTGACGCGCCTGTGCGACCTGCTCGGCGCGGGTGCCTTCCTGCAATTCAACCAGAGCCGATTCGGCCTCGCGCAGCGCCGCTTCCGCCGCGCTGGCGGCCGTCACCTGCTGATCCGCCTGCGAGCGGCTCACCAGGTTCTGTCTGGCCAGGTCCAACAGTCGGTCTCGTTCACGAAGCGCGTCATCGCGTTGCGCCCTGGCGCGATCGCGTCGCGCGGCGGCCGCACGAATCGTGGTGGCGCGCGGACCCTTCGTGAGCTCCTGCAGCCGGGATTCCGCTTCGCCGAGCTGTGCGCGCGCGGCGTCGAGTTCGGCCGCGGAAATCTCGCGGTCCTGCACGACGATCACATCGCCTTTCCGGACGGTGGCTCCTTCCGCGAACGGCAGCGCCGCGATGAACTCGTCGGCTTCGGCCGCGAGTTCCACACGGTCCCGCTCCACGGTGCCGGGCAGGGTGTCCTCGTCGTGTTGTGCGCAACCCGCGAGGATCGCGCTCAATCCGAGGAGGACGGCGCGTTTCACGAGAACTCGAACCGCATCGAGAGATCGACTGCCTTCACGTGTTTGGTGATGGCGCCGATGGAGATGAGATCCACGCCGGTGAGCGCGATTTCACGCACCGTCTCCAGCGTGACGCTGCCCGATGCTTCCAGCTTCGCCTTGCTGCCCGCCGACTTGTTGCGCGTCACGGCCTCGCGCATGTCGGCGCGGCTGAGTTCATCCAGCATGATGATGTCAGCCCCGGCCGCGAGAGCCTGTGCGAATTCCTCGAGCGACTCGACTTCCACCTCCACGGGAATCCCGGGCGAGGTCTTGCGCGCGGTGGCGATGGCCGTGCCGATCGAGCCTGCGGCGATGATGTGGTTCTCCTTGATGAGCACCATGTCGTACAGGCCGAGCCGATGGTTCTGCGCGCCGCCGCAGCGCGCCGCGTATTTCTGTGCGAGGCGCAGGCCCGGCAGGGTCTTGCGCGTGTCGAGGATCCTGCAGCCCGTACCTTCCACCGCCTGCACGTAGCGGCTCGCGGCGGTCGCGGTTGCGGACAGCGTCTGCAGGAAATTCAGCGCCGTGCGTTCACCCGTGAGGATGGGACGAGCGGGGCCGTGGAGGCGGAGCACGGGTAGATTGGCGACGAGCCGCTCGCCGTCGTGGACCAACCACTCGAGCCGCACGGCAGGATCGAGTTGACGGAAGGTCGCTTCGACCCAGTCGGTGCCGCAGAGCACGGCAGGTTCGCGCGCGAGTATCTGCGCGCGAACCTGCTGGGTATCGGGAACGAGAGCGGCGGTGACGTCGCCCGCGCCGAGATCTTCGGCGAGGGCGGTGGCGACCTGCCGCGAGATGACGTCGTTAGGGACTTTCTCCAACAACGTCCTTCAGCTCAGAAGGGCAGGCCGTGTGTGGCGCCGCCCATGCAGAGCAACATGGGGAACGAGAGGATGAAGTTGGTGCGCGACGCGTACAACGCGGTCTTGCGCGCCTTCGCCTTCTCTTCATCCGTGGCCGGCTTGATGCCGAGCACTTTCTTCTGGTTCGGCCAGATCACGCCCCAGACGTTGAGCAGCATGATGGTGCCGAGCCAGGCGCCGATGCCGATCGTGAGGTGATAGAGGCTGCCGCCTTCGATCGTGGTGCCGAGCGCGAACGCGTGCACGAAGTTCTTGTCGAGCAGCCAGGCGCCGGCGACCCAGGTGACGAGCGCAGCCCAGCGGAACCAGAACAACGCGCGCGGCGCGACATATTTGCCGATGGCGGCAGGGCCGGGACCACCCTTGTCTTCGGTGGCGGCCGCCATGGCGGGGACCTGCACGGCGTTGAGGTAATAGAGGAGTCCGATCCAGAACACGCCGGCCACGATGTGGACCCAGCGGGCGAGCGCGAGATGATTGAATCCGGTGGCCGCGTCACCCTTGGTGGCGCTGATCGCGAAGATGAGAACCACTCCCAGCACGATGCCGGTGACGAGCGCGTAACGGTGATTAGTGAATATTTTCATTGTGTTGAACTCCCCGGTGAGCGGTTTGAAGAATAGGGGACGTGCCCCCATAATTCAACGCGCTCCGCGTGGCCCGAATGATTGAACGCCCGCCATCCCCCTGCATCAAAGTGTGTGTATTGGGTCCCGGCAATCGTTGCACGGGATGTTTGCGCACCCTCGATGAAATCGCGTCGTGGGGCGCGATGACCGCCGGACAGCAATGGGCCGTGGTCGAGGCGTTGAAGAGGAGAAGAGAAGTGTCAGAAGACGTAGTCAGCAGGATCAAACAACATATTTCCACGAGCCCGGCCGTGCTGTTCATGAAGGGCACGCCGGACTTCCCGCAGTGCGGGTTCTCGGCGCAGGCCGTGGCCGCGTTGCGAGCCAATGGCGCGAACACCTTCCACTCGGTGAACATCTTCGAGGATCCGGAGCTGCGTGAGGCGCTCAAGAAGTTCTCGAACTGGCCTACCTACCCGCAGCTCTACGTGAACGGCGAGCTGGTGGGCGGCTGCGACATCGTGCTGGACATGCACCGCAGCGGCGAGCTCAAGAAGCTGCTGGACGAAGCCAAGGCGACCGCCTGATGCGCGTCGCGGTGCTGGCGCTGGGTCTGATCGCGGCCC
>JBKPPO010000089.1:0-8229 GCA_046733635.1 Pseudomonadota bacterium
GTCCAGGACCTGTGGCCGCAGAGTCTCGAAGTCACCGGGTTCGTGCGCAATCGCTGGCTGCTGGCGCGGGTCGCAACCGTGGTGCGCTGGATATACCGCCGGAATGACCTGCTGCTCGTGCAGTCTCGCGCATTCATACCCGAAGTCGTTTCGATGGCCGGCGACGTACCGGTCGAATATCACCCCAATCCTGGCGAGTTCTCGTTCGACGAGCCGCCGCGTGTCAACGCGACGCCGGCCGTGCGCCTCGAGCCGGGGTTCAACGTGCTGTTCGCCGGTAACCTCGGCACCGTGCAGGCGCTGGAGACCATCGTCGAGGCCGCCGAGCTCTTGCGGGACACGCCCGGGATACGCCTGGTCCTGTTGGGCAGCGGCAGCCGCGCGCAATGGGTGCAGCAGCAGATCGAGAAGCGCGGGCTCGCAAATCTGGTGCTCGCGGGCCGAGTTCCACCCGAAGCCGTGCCTCCGATCTTCGCGCAGGCGGCAGCCCTGCTGGTCACGCTACGGCGGGATCCGACCATGAGCCAGACCGTGCCCAGCAAGATACAGGCGTATCTCGCGAGCGGAATTCCCATCCTCGCGAGCCTCGACGGCGAGGGCGCGCAGATCGTCCGCGAAGCCGGTGCGGGAATCGCCACGGCCGCGGAAGACGCGCGTGCGCTGGCGGATGCGGCCCGGGAACTGCATGCTATCGACCCCGCGAAACGCGCCGCGATGGGTGAGGCGGGGCGGGCTTACTACCGCGCGCATTTCGATCCCCACACACTGGGTCAACAATTGATGAAGAAATTCCGGGTCGCCATGGGCGGACGCAGTCCGTCATGAGCACCACCTCCATACTGATACTCGGCGCCACCGGCATGCTCGGACACACGGTGTTACGCCTGTTCGCCCGGGATTCCCGATTCCGGGCGAAGGGCACGGTGCGATCCGCCGCAGGCCGCGAGTTGTTGCCGGCTGGCCTCCGGGAGTCGCTGATCGTCGGAATCGACGTCGAGGACGACGAAAGTCTTCGCCGCGCCCTGGACGAGTCGGCGGCCCAGGTGGTGGTGAACTGCATCGGCGTCGTCAAGCAACTCGCGAGCGCTGATGACCCTCTCACGGCCATACCCATCAATTCACTGCTGCCGCACCGGTTGGCGAAGCTCTGCGCCGATCGCGGCGCGCGCCTGATCCATGTGAGCACCGACTGCGTGTTCCAGGGCACGCGCGGTCTGTACACGGAAGGCGATGTAGCCGATGCCCGCGATCTGTATGGCCGCAGCAAGCTGTTGGGCGAAGTCACGGCGCCGAACGCGATCACGCTGCGCACATCGATCATCGGCCCCGAACTGCGCAGCGCGCATGGTCTCGTCGGCTGGTTCTTGTCCCAGCAGGGAAACACGCGGGGATTCACCAAGGCCATCTTTTCGGGCCTTCCGACCGTCGAGCTGGCGCGAGTCATGCGTGACTTCGTGATTCCCGCGCCCGCGCTCCACGGCGTCTACCATGTCAGCGCGGCGCCCATCAGCAAGTTCGATCTGCTGGGGTTGGTCGCGCGCCAGTACGGCAAGCACATCGAAATCCGGCCGGATGACGCTCTGGTCATCGACCGGTCGCTCGATTCCACCCGCTTCCGGACGCAGACCGGCTATTCGCCCGCCGCGTGGCCCGAGCTGGTTCGCGAGATGCATCAATTCGGCTAGCCTTCGGGCCTGCCAAACCCTGGGAAATGTCGATGCTCAAAAACAAGGTCCTACTCATCACCGGTGGCACGGGCTCGTTCGGCAATGCCGTGGTCCGCCGCTTCATGCAGTCCGAACTGGCAGAGATCCGTATCTTCAGTCGTGACGAGAAGAAGCAGGAAGACATGCGTCTCGAGTTGCGCGATGACAAGGTGAAGTTCCACATCGGCGACGTCCGCAACTACAACGCCGTGCGCGACGTCGTGCAGGGCGTGGATTTCATCTTCCACGCGGCGGCTCTCAAGCAGGTGCCTTCGTGCGAGTTCCATCCCATGGAAGCCGTGCAGACGAACATCCTCGGCGCGGAGAACGTGCTGCGCGCGGCGATCGATTGCGGCGTGAGCCGCTGCGTCGTGTTGAGCACCGACAAGGCCGTCTATCCGATCAACGCCATGGGCATGTCCAAGGCGCTCATGGAAAAGGTGATGGTCGCGAAGTCCCGGCTCTGCGATCCGAAACGCACTGTCCTGTGCGCGACCCGGTACGGCAACGTCATGGCATCGCGGGGTTCGGTGATCCCGCTGTTCCTGCAGCAGATACAGGCGGGCAAGGAACTCACGGTCACCGACCCGACCATGACGCGATTCCTGATGTCGCTCGACGAGTCCGTGGATCTCGTGATGCATGCGTTCGAGCACGCGCGTCCAGGCGACATCTTCGTGCAGAAGTCTCCGGCATCGACGATCGCTGATCTGGCCCGCGCCATGCAGGAAATGCTGGGCCGGGAGCCCAAGGTGCGCATCATCGGCACACGGCATGGCGAGAAGCTCTATGAAACGCTGGTGTCGCGTGAGGACATGGCGCGAGCCGACGATCTCGGGCGCTACTACCGCATCCCCGCCGATTCGCGCGATCTCAACTACAACAAGTATTTCGTCGAAGGCGCTCCGGAGGTATCCAACTTCGAGGATTACACCTCGCACAACACACAGCGTCTCGACGTCGCGCAAGTGAAAGAAGTGTTGATGCGTCTCGAGATGATCCGCGAGGCGGTCAATGCTTAAGGTCATGACGATCGTCGGCACGCGCCCGGAGATCATCCGGTTGTCGCGTGTCATCGCCAGACTCGACGAACATTGCGAACACGTGCTGGTTCACACGGGGCAGAACTACGACTTCGAGCTGAACGAGGTGTTCTTCAAGGAGCTCGAGATCCGGCGTCCAGACCACTTCCTGGACGCCGCTGGCGCGAATGCGGCCGAGACGATCGGCAAGGTGATCGCCGCGGCCGATCGCGTGCTCGAGCTGGAAAAGCCCGACGCGGTGCTGATGCTCGGAGATACCAACAGTACGCTCGCGGCCATCGCCGCGAAGCGCCGCAAGGTACCCATCTTCCACATGGAGGCGGGAAACCGCTGCTTCGATTTCCGCGTTCCGGAGGAGATCAACCGGCGCATCGTCGACCACATTTCGGACATCAACCTCACCTACAGCTCGATCGCGCGCGACTATCTTCTGCGCGAGGGGCTGCCGCCGGAGCAGGTCATCAAGACCGGCAGTCCGATGCGCGAGGTGCTTCAGTACTACCGCCCGCGCATCGAAGCCTCGAAGGCGCTCGATACCTTGTCGCTGCAACCCCGGGAGTATTTCCTCGTCAGCGTGCACCGCGAAGAGAACGTGGATTCTCCGGACAACCTGCGACGCATCGCGAAGCTCTGGGAATCACTCGCGACCGAGCATGACATCCCCGTGATGGTGTCGACGCATCCCCGCACGAGGCAGCGAATCGACGCCCTGGGACTGCAGGTGCATCCGTCTGTGGTGCTGCACAAACCGTTCGGGTTCCCCGACTACGTCCGCCTCCAGTGCGACGCACGGGCGGTTCTGTCCGATAGCGGCACCATCACCGAAGAGTCTTCCATCCTGAACTTCCCGGCGCTCAACCTCCGGGAGACCCATGAGCGCCCCGAAGGGTTCGAGGAGGCTGCGGTGATGCTCGTGGGCCTGGACCCCGACCGGATCGCTCAGGGACTGAGTATCCTTGCCAGCCAGCCCCGGGGGGACGAGCGGGCACTGCGCCTGGTCGCCGACTACGCCCCCGAAAACGTCTCGGACAAGGTGCTGAGGATCATCCTGAGTTACACGGACTTCGTGCGTCGGCGGGTCTGGAAGGTCGTTTGAACCCTTCCGGCAAGGAGTCCGGGGGGAGGGCCTGGACTCCGTACGGCCCGCCGGGAGATTCTCCTTTTTGCGACATGAGAGAAAACTCGGGGACGTGGCAGAGGTAGTTCCAGAGGAATACTTAGAAAGCCACCCAACGGGTCCCTGACCTCATGCGGAAGGCGGCCGGACCGGCCAACTAGTGAAACTCTTGTTCAGACTGGGAAGCTTGCTGGCTATACTTGCGCCGGCAAGAAAGGACGCTGCGCGCGATGATCGCGGCCAAAATAGGCGGGATTTCGATTGATTGAATCTTACGGCGCTGCCGTTGCGTGCTTTTTCGCAACATTGCTGGCAATGGTGGCCCTCAGACCCGTTGCCGTTGCTATCGAACTAGTCGACAAGCCTGGTGGCCGCAAGACGCATCACGGTGAAATCCCCGTCGTCGGCGGTCTGGCCATGTTCCTGGGCTGCGTGTTCGGCGTCGGCCTGCTCCCCCAGAGTCAATTCATCTCGGCGGCGCTTCTGTCCGCCGCGGCCCTGGTCGTGCTCGTGGGCATGCTCGACGACCGCTTCGAGGTTTCGCCATTCGCGCGGCTCACGGCGCACCTGATCGCCGCCATCCTCGTGCTCGGGACGAACTCCGACCTGGCCATCCACACGCTCGGAAGACCTTTCGGTGACTCGGTCACCGAGTTCACGAGCCTGGGTTCGGCCGCGTTCACGTGTATCGCCATCGTCGGCGCGATCAATGCCTTCAACATGCTCGACGGCATGGACGGTCTCGCGGGGAGCATGGCCATCGTCGCGCTGTTCGCACTGACGGTCCTATCCTCGATGGTGGGCGACATGGGCGCGCGCGGTGTCAGCCTGGTGCTCGGCGGTGCCGTCGCGGCATTCCTGTTCTTCAACATCCCGGCCAAGTACAACCGCCGCTTCCGCTGCTTCATGGGGGATGCGGGAAGCACCTTGTTAGGCTTCCTGCTCGCCTGCCTGTGCATCGCCGTATCGCAGGGCGCGGGACCCAAGGTCAGTCCCACGACCACGTTGTGGATCGTCGCGTTGCCGCTGTTCGAACTGCTCTGGACCACGCTCCGGCGCACGCTGCGCGGTAATTCGCCGTTTCAGCCGGATCGCGCCCACTTCCATCACAAGCTCCTGGACGCGGGCTTCAGCGTGCGCGGCGCCTTCTTCGTGCTCATCTGCATCGGCCTCATTCTGGCCATGGCTGGCATCTGCATCCACTACTTCGAAGTTTCGGATGCAGCGTCGTTTTGTTTGTGGCTGCTCTCCGGCGTGGCCATGGTCGTGCTCATGAACCACGCCCGCATCCTCTGGCGCATCGTTCCGGAGCGTCTGCGCCGAAACCGTCCCCAGGCTGGAGCAGCCTGAGGCTCTTGCCCGCATTCGGGCATGGCGCGTTTTCGGTAATTCCTACAGTGACCATGGTCACTCTTGCAATCCGCATTCGTTAGACTGCCGGCCGTTGCGCCCATGTCGGGCATGGTCAGGAACGCATGCGAGTCACAATATTCGGGTCTGGTTACGTTGGTCTGGTTACGGGAGCCTGCCTGGCGGATGCCGGGAATGACGTCCTCTGCGTGGATGTCGATACGAAGAAGATCGAGGGCCTCAAACAAGGTCGGATTCCGATTCACGAGCCTGGTCTCGACGACCTGATCAAGCGGAATTTCGACGCGGAGCGCTTGCGGTTCACCACCTCTGCAGCCGAAGGCGTCGCGCACGGCGTGCTGCAGCTGATCGCCGTGGGCACACCGCCGGACGAGGACGGCTCGGCAGACCTCAAATACGTGCTGGCCGTCGCCCGCTCTGTCGGCGAACACATGAATGAGTACAAGGTCGTGGTCACCAAGTCGACCGTGCCCGTGGGTACGGCGGACAAGGTGGGCGCCGCGGTCGCGGACTCACTCAAGAAGCGTGGCATCGAGCTCGAATACGACGTCGTCTCGAATCCTGAATTCCTGAAGGAGGGCGCTGCCATCGACGACTTCATGCGGCCCGACCGCGTCGTAGTCGGCGCCGACAATCCGCGCGTCGTGGAACTCATGCGCGCGCTCTACGAGCCGTTCACCCGCAGCCGGGAGAAGATCATCGTCATGGACGTCAAGTCGTCCGAGCTGACCAAGTACGCGGCCAACGCCATGCTGGCCACCAAGATCAGCTTCATGAACGAGTTGTCGAATCTGGCCGAGCGATTCGGCGCGGATATCGAAAAAGTGCGAGTGGGCATCGGCTCGGACGAACGCATTGGCTATCACTTCATCTATCCCGGCCTGGGATATGGTGGTTCGTGCTTCCCCAAGGACGTCCAGGCGCTGGTGCGCTCAGCGCGCGGCGTGAGCTACGAGCCCAAACTGCTCGACTCCGTCGAAGCCGTGAACAAGGCGCAGAAGGAAGTCCTGCCGGCCAAGATATTGAAACACTTCAATGGCAACGTCTCGGGCAAGACTTTCGCGGTGTGGGGACTCGCGTTCAAACCCGGCACCGACGACATGCGCGAGGCGCCGAGCCGCGTACTCATCGAGGCGCTGTGGAAGGCGGGCGCGAAGATCCGCGCCTACGACCCCGCGGCCGCGAATGAAGCGAAACGCATCTGGGGCGAGCGCGCGGATCTCACGCTGTGCAATCGTTCACGCGACACGCTGGAGGGCGCAGACGCGCTCGTGATCGTCACGGAATGGAAGGAGTTCCGCAGCCCGGACTTCGATCTGATCAAGAAGCAGCTCAAGACTCCGGTGATCTTCGACGGCCGCAATCTCTACGATCCGGCCCACATGAAGAAGCTCGGCTACAGCTACTACGCGATCGGGCGTGGCGAGCGTCTGCCCTGAGGACAGTGGCCCAGGGCACGCTCGCGAAGCTTCTGCACGGCGCGCTCGGCGGTCTTGCCATCCCAGAGATCCGGACGGCGGCCCGCCCGGCCTTTGTGAGCGAGCCCTTGCTCGATATGTGCGAGCAGGTTGTCAGGTCGCACCAGGCGATTGGAGCCGATCGTCGAGGTGACCGGGCGCTCAGTGTTTTCGCGCAGCGTGAAGCAGGGGATCCCGAGGTAGGTAGTCTCCTCCTGAACACCCCCGGAGTCCGTGATGACGGCGGCGCTCTGGCTCACGAGGTTCATGAACTGGACGTAGCCCAAGGGGTCCACGGTCTTGATGCCGGGTGCGCCGAGGATCGTCTGTTCGAGGCCGAATTCTTGCAGCCGTTTGCGCGTACGCGGATGAACGGCGAACACCAGCGGAAGCCGGTGCGAGGTTTCGACCAGCACGTTCACGAGTGGCCCGAGCGTGTCCGCGGAGTCCACGTTGGAGGGACGATGCAAGGTCACCACGCCGAATTTGCCGGGAGCGACGCCGAGGCGGCTCACGGTGTCATCGGCCGCGATCGCGTCCCGCATCATTTCGTAACTGTCGATCATGATGTTGCCGATGAAGTCGATGCGTTCGCGTGCAATGCCTTCGGCGATGAGGTTCTCGTCGGCGTCCGGAGACGGGGTCCAAAGCACGTCCGCGATCGCATCGGTGACGAGGCGGTTGATTTCCTCGGGCATGGTGCGGTCCCGGCTGCGCAGCCCCGCTTCGAGGTGCACCACCGGAATGCAGAGTTTTGCGCCGACCATGGCGCAGGCGGCAGTCGAGTTCACATCGCCGACCACGATGATCCAGTCCGGCTTCTCGGCCAGGGCGATCTTCTCGTACGCGATCATCACATTGCCCGTCTGCTCGGCGTGGCTGCCGCTCCCCACCTCGAGATGGAAATGGGGGGTGGGCAGACGCAGGTCCCGGAAGAACGCGTCCGACATGTTGAAGTCGTAGTGTTGCCCGGTATGGACGATCGACACCCGGCACCAGTCCTCGCGCGACAACGCGTGGTACAGCGGTGCGATCTTCATGAAGTTCGGGCGCGCGGCGGCGATCAAATGTACGTATTTCATGGGGTTGCGAGCCTACACGAATGCGTCAAACCGAGTAGGATTCGTGCATGAAACTGGTTCCCGTCATTCTCTCCGGCGGCGCCGGGACGCGACTCTGGCCGCTGTCCCGGGAACTGCTTCCCAAACAATTGCTGGCGCTCACGGGCGAACGCACCATGATCCAGGAGACGGCTGCCCGCCTCATGGGTTTTCCGGACGCCACGTCACCCGTAGTGGTGTGCAACGAAGCGCATCGCTTCCTCGTGGCCGAACAGCTGCGGGAGATGGGACTGCCGCCCGCGGCAATCTTGTTAGAGCCCGTGGGCCGCAACACCGCGCCGGCCATCGCGCTCGCGGCGCATGCCGCCCGACAGATCGCAGGCGAGGACGCGCTCATGCTGGTGCTGCCTGCGGATCATGTGCTGCGCGATCTGGCCGCGTTCCAGGACTCGATCAAACGCGCGTTGCCGGCGG
>JBKPPO010000090.1:0-13172 GCA_046733635.1 Pseudomonadota bacterium
GGTCAGCTTCTGGTTCTGGGTGATCGGCTTCTGGGTGGCGTTCATGCCGCTCTACATCCTCGGCCTCATGGGCGTCACGCGCCGTCTGCGGTATTTCGAGGACCCGTCGCTGCAGATCTGGTTCCAGATCGCCGCGCTGGGCGCGGGCATGATCGCGATCGGCATCGGCGCCATGCTCATCCAGTTCTACGTGAGCTGGCGTAAGCGCAAGGAGCTCGCCGACCACACGGGTGATCCCTGGGATGGCCGCACGCTGGAATGGGCCACGTCTTCACCGCCGCCGGCCTACAACTTCGCGTACACACCCATCATTCACGACAGCGATTCGTGGTGGGACATGAAGCAGCGCGGCTATCAGCGCCCCGTGGCCGGCTTCCGCGCCATCCTCATGCCGAAGAACACCGGCGCGGGCGTGGTGCTCGCGGGGCTGAGCACGGTCTTCGGCTTCGCGATGATCTGGTACATGTGGTGGCTCGCGATCGCGAGCTTCGTGGGCCTCGTGGCCTACGCGATCTATCACACGTTCGAATACGGCCGCGAATACCACATCCCCGTGGATGAGGTGACCCGCATCGAAGGCGAGCGCACGCGACTGCTGGCGGAGAAGGTCTGATGGGTCACGCACTTTCTGCAGAGCAGGCTGCCGCCCGCAACGTCTTCCTGCAGCTCGACGAGCGCGATCACGAGGCCGGTGGCAGCACCATGCTCGGCTTCTGGATCTACCTGATGAGCGACTGCCTCATCTTCGCGGTGCTGTTCGCCTGTTATGGCGTGCTCGGCGGCAATTACGCCGCGGGCCCGGCGCCCAAGGACCTGTTCGATCTCGAGCTCGTGGCGCTCAACACCGCGCTGCTGCTGCTCTCGTCGATCACCTACGGCTTCGCGATGTTGTCGTCGTATCGCAAACACGTGAACGGCACGCTGCTGTGGCTGGGCGTCACGGGTTTGCTGGGCGCGGGATTCGTGGGCGTCGAGGTCTACGAGTTCGCGCACCTCATCCACCAGGGTGCGGGCCCGCAGCGCAGCGCGTTCCTGTCGGCGTTCTTCGCACTGGTGAGCACCCACGGCCTGCACGTCACGTTCGGCATCGTGTGGCTGATCACGCTCATGGTGCAGGTGAAGCGCCACGGGCTCACGGTGCCCAATGCGCGCCGGCTCGCGTGCCTGAGCCTGTTCTGGCACTTCCTCGATCTCATCTGGATCGGCGTGTTCACGTTCGTCTATCTGCTCGGAGTGATGCGATGAGCGTTCACGATCACGTCGAAGATCACGCGGGCCATCACGCCGATGGCCATGGCCACGGTATCCCGCACGGCACGATGCGCGACTACGTCATCGGCTTCCTGTTGTCCGTGGTGCTCACGGCCATCCCGTTCTGGCTGGTCATGGGCGGACCGGAACTCTCGAAGGGCGTCGTCGCGTTCATCGTGATCTCGTTCGCCGTCGTGCAGATGATCGTGCACATCGTGTACTTCCTGCACCTGAAGGCGGGCTCCGAGGATGGCTGGAACATGACCTCGCTCGTGTTCACGCTGATCCTCGTGGTGATCACGCTCGCCGGGTCCATCTGGGTCATGTTCCATCTCGATGCGAACATGATGCCCATGCACGAGCCGCCGCCGATCTGATGAAGAAGCAGCTCTTCGCCGGCGCCGCACTCGTCGGCGTGGGGCTGCTCGCTTCGCTCGGCGTCTGGCAACTCCAGCGCCTGGAATGGAAACGCGATCTCATCGAACGGGTGGAAGCCCGTGCGCATGCACCTGCGGTCGCCACGCCCGAGCCATCGCGATTCGAGGCGCGTGACGACGAATACCGGCGCGTCGCGCTGCGTGGACGATTCCTCAACGACAAGGAAACCCTGGTTCAGGCCGCCACGCGGCTGGGCGGCGGCTTCTGGGTCCTGACGCCGCTGCGCACGGATCGTGGATTCACCGTGCTGGTGAATCGCGGGTTCGTTCCGGCGTCGAAACGTGAGTCGCGCGACTGGTCGCGCGTCGAGGGCGAGGTCGGCATCACCGGCCTGCTGCGGCTCGCGGAGCCGGGTGGCGGCTTCCTGCGCACGAACGAGCCGTATGCGGATCGCTGGTATTCCCGCGATGTCGACGCCATCGCTGCCGTGAGAGGCGTGGAGGCGGCGCCGTACTTCGTGGACGCCGACGCGCCGTCGGACACGCCGGTCGCGGCGGAGGGCCCGGTGCCTGGCCTCACGGTGATCCGCTTCAACGACAACCATCTGCAATACGCGCTCACCTGGTTCGCGCTGGCATTGATGCTGGCCTACGGGGCTTTCCGTATATTGCGCTCGTGAACCGAGCCCCGCTGCCCGACGCCGCCAATCGCAAGAACCTCGCGCTGCTGATCCAGCTTCGTTGGGTCGCCATCGTCGGCCAGGTCATCACCATCCTCGCCGCGGACCTGGCGCTGGGCATCGCGCTGCCGCTCGCGCCCATGGCCCTGGTGCTCCTGGTGCTGCTCGCGCTGAACGCCGGCAGTTACGTCTGGTGGCGCACCCATGCGCAGGTGAATTCGCGCGCGTTGACGGTGGCGCTGCTCATCGACGTCGCGGCGTTCACGGCGCAGCTCTACTTCAGCGGTGGCATCTACAACCCGTTCGTCTGGCTCTATCTGCTGCAGATCACGCTGGCGGCGCTGCTGCTCAACGTGGCGTCGGCGTGGCTGGTCGTGGCCACCGTGTGCGCGTGTTTCGTGGCGCTGGCGCGATTCCACGTGCCGCTGGAACTGCCCGCGACGAACTTCCTGAGCCTGCATGCCATCGGCAGCTTCGTGTGCCTGGTGCTGGACGCCGCATTGCTGGTGCTGGTGGTCACGCGCGCCGCGCGCAATCTGCGCGAGCGCGACGTGCGGCTCGCGGAGCTGCGCCGCCAGGCCGAAGAGGAAGATCACATCGTGCGCGTCGGCCTGCTGGCTTCCGGCGCTGCCCATGAGCTGGGCACGCCGTTGGCGTCCGTCTCGGTGATCCTCGGCGACTGGCGCCACATGCCGCAGATCGCCAACGATCCGCAGATGGTGCAGGAGATGGGCCAGATGCAGGCGGCGCTCGCGCGATGCAAACACATCCTGAGCGACATCCTGCGTTCGGCCGGTGAGGCGCGCGGCGAAGCGCCGGCCGTCACGACCTTGCACCGATTCTTCGACGACCTGGTGCGCGAGTGGTCCGCGGGACGGCCGCCGAACTCCCTCGAATTCCACGCCGGCAGCGGCGCGCTCGGCGAAGACGTGAGCATCGTCTCCGACACCACGCTGAAGCAGACCGTCACCAACCTGCTCGACAACGCGTTCGAGGTGTCGCCGAAATGGATCCGGCTGTATGCCGAAAGGCGCGGCGATCTCCTGCGCGTCGAAGTGCAGGATCTCGGGCCCGGCTTCACGCCGGAGATGCTGGAGAATCTCGGCAAACCCTATCAATCCACGCGTGCTCGCCCGGGCGCGGGCCTCGGGTTGTTCCTCGTGGTCAACGTGGTGCGCAAGCTCGGCGGCACCGTGATCGCGAAGAACCGTGCGGAGGGCGGGGCCATCGTCACCGTCGAACTACCGCTGAGCGCCGTGCGCTACGAGGCCGCATGAACACCGACGCCAAACCACTGCTCGTCGTCGAGGACGACGACGCGCTCGCGGAGATCCTGGTGCGGTCCTTCGGCCGCCGCGGTTACGCCGTGCAACGCGCGCAGAACCACGAGGAAGTGGTCGAACTGCTGGCCACGTTCAGCCCCGCATTCGCCGTGGTCGATCTGAAGCTCCACGGGGCGTCAGGCCTCACCTGCGTGCAGACGCTGCATGCTCACGATGCGCACATGCGCATCGTGGTGCTCACGGGTTTCGCGAGCATCGCCACCGCCGTGGAGGCGATCAAACTCGGCGCCTGTCACTATCTCGCCAAGCCCGCCAACACGGATGACATCGAGCAGGCGTTCGCACGCAAGGATGGAGATACGCAGGCGGCGCTCGGTTCGCGGCCCACGTCCATCAAGACGCTGGAGTGGGAGCGCATCCACCAGACACTGGCCGAGGTGGACTTCAATATTTCAGAGGCGGCGAGACGTCTGGGCATCCATCGGCGGACGCTCGCGAGGAAGCTGGAAAAGCGCCGCGTGAAGTGACGCTCAGTCCGCGGGCAGGAGCTGCGGATTGAACACGATCTCCCACAGGTGGCCGTCGGGATCCTGGAAGTACGCCGCGTAGCCGCCCCAGAATGTTTCTCGTGCGGGTTTCACGAGCCTCGCGCCCGCAGCCAGCGCCTCACGCAACGTCGAGTCCACTTCAGCGCGCGAGCGCACGTTGTGGCCGAGCGTGAACTCCGTCGGTGATGCGGGGCTCGTGGGCACGCCGCTGTCCGCGGCGATGCTCTGGCGCGGCCACAACGCGAGGCGCAAGCCCGGCTGCAGGTCGAAAAACGCCACGGCGCCGTGTTCGAATTCCGTGCCGACGATGCCGTCTGTAGTGAGACCGAGCGCACGATAGAAATGCACCGCGCGATCGAGATCGTCCACGCCCAGGGTGAGCACGGTGAGACGAGCGTCCATCACGCCTCCGCCAGTTGCCGGATGCCGTCCACGTCTCTCATCGGCGGTGCGCCGAACATCCGGGCGTATTCCCGGCTGAACTGCGACACGCTCTGATATCCCACGCGATACGCCGCGCTCGCGGCGTCCGTTCTCTCGGCCAACAGGATGTGCCGGGCTTCCGTGAGCCGCAGCCGCTTCTGATACTGCAGCGGGCTCATCGCAGTCACCGCCTTGAAGTGCTGGTGGAACGAGGACGCGCTCATGTTGGCGAGCGACGCGAGTTCTTCCACCTGGATCGGCTGCGAGATCTGCGCCTTGATGCGCCGGATGATCTGCCCGATCTTGTGCGAGTTGCTGCCCGCGATCGCCATCTGCGCGATCACCGCGCCATAGGGGCCGCTCAGCAATCGATAGTGCAGTTCGCGCTGGATCAGCGGCGCGAGCACGGGGATGTCCCGGGGCGAGTCGAGCAGGCGAGTGAGGCGCAGCACCGAATCCTGCAGCGCGGAGTTCATCTCGCCCACGAACAACCCGCGCGCCGTTTCGCCGCGCGACCAGGCCGCGTCTCCCGAGTGCGAGATGAGATCGGCGATCGTGCGCGCGTCGATCTCGATCTGCAGGCAGAGATAGGGCTTGTCCGGGCTGCCCTCGGTCACCTGCCCCAACAAGGGCAGGTCCACGGACACCGCCAGGAACTGCGGTGGCGCGTAGTGGTAGATCTCTTCCTCGAGCAAGACCTGCTTGGCGCCTTGCACGATCACGCAGATCGAGGGCTGGTACACCGACGGAAGCTTCAGGTTCGTCGCGGACAGCGAGATGCAGTTGAGCCCGGTGATGGCCGTCGGGTGCACCCCGTCCCCGTTGGAGAATCGGGAGATCAGCGATCCCAGCTCGCGGCGGCCAGGTTCCAGTAAGTCATTGATTGTCGTGCTCATAGGCTGCAGACCATACGCCTGCCGGGCGCTCGTCTCAATGCAAAGACTCCACGATCTGCAGGAATAGGCAATGACGCCGGAGGTTCAGGTCTCCATCCGGACGCCCCCCGCGACCACACTTTCTCCCACGCGAAAGCGACTCAACCCACAGGAGAAAAGACCATGACGAACAAAGTTGTCCTCATCACCGGCGCCAGCAGCGGAATCGGCGAAGCCACGGCGCGCGTTCTGGCGCGCAATGGCGCCAAGGTGGTTCTCGGTGCCCGCCGCACGGAACGTCTCGAGAAGATCGTCGCGGAGATTCGCAAGGACGGCGGCACCGCCGAGTTCCGCAAGCTCGATGTCGCCGACGCGGCGGACGTCAGGGCCTTCGCGCAGTTCGCGCGCGAGAAGTTCGGCCGCGTGGACGTGATCTTCAACAACGCGGGTGTGATGCCCGTGTCGCCGATGAACGCTCTCAAGACCGACGAGTGGGATCGCATCATCGACGTGAACATCAAGGGCGTGCTGAACGGCATCGCCGCGGTGTTGCCGATCATGGAAGCGCAGGGCAGCGGTCACATCATCAGCACCGCCTCCACGGGCGCCCATGCGGTGGGCGGCCACTTCGGCGTGTACTGCGCGAGCAAGTACGCAGTCCGGGCCATCATGGAAGGCCTGCGCCAGGAGATGGGCCGGATCCGCGTGACGACTATCTCGCCGGGCGTCACCGAGTCCGAGCTCGGTCATGACATCACTGCCGCCGACACGAAGACGGCCGTGACGCAGTTGCGCAGCATCGCGCTCGACACGAATGCGGTGGCGAACGCGGTGAACTACGTCGTCGGCCAGCCGGACGATGTGGACGTGAACGAGATCATCATCCGGTCGGTGCGCAGCGCGGGGCATGCGTTCTGATGGAACGAATGGAGCATGGTGGCTTTACTGCGACGATGTGGTTGGCCACCATCGCTCCATGAACGAACGAGTCACTCCCGACGGCCGCTACTTCGTCGTCCGCGGCCGCCTCTGGCGCCGCACGAACCCCTCCCTTCCCGCGGAACGACGCGAAACACTGGTGCGCGAACTCATGAACGCTCGCCGCGCCGTCAAGGCGGCGCTCAAGTCCGGCAACCCGGCGGAACTCGCGCTGGCCCGCAAGGCCGTGGACAACGCCAAGGTGTCGCTCGGCGAACGCGGGCCGGTGTGGTGGAACGACGGCACGCCGGATCTGACGCGCCACAAGGTCAAGGACAGCCCTTACGCACAGTGGTACACGAAGCTCGGAGATGACGGTTGACCACCGTCATCGGGGCCGATGGCAAGCGACGTTGCCGATGGAGCGGCGCGGCGCCGGAGTTTCCGGCCTATCACGATCGCGAGTGGGGCTTCCCGGTCGACGATGATCGGCAGCTCTTCGAGAAGCTGTGTCTCGAAGGTTTCCAGTCCGGGCTCAGCTGGCGGACCATCCTCGCGAAACGCGAGAACTTCCGCGTCGCGTTCGCCCGGTTCGATTTTGATCGGGTCGCGCGTTTCACGGCACGTGACGTCACACGTCTGCTGAAGGACTCGGGAATCGTCCGCCACCGCGGCAAGATCGAGGCGGTGATCAACAACGCGCGTCGCGCCCGCGAACTCGTGGCGAGCGAGGGTTCGCTCGCCACGTTTTTCTGGCAGTACGCGCCGGAGGTCGCTGCGAAACCGCAGGCGGCCTCGACCTCGGCCGAATCCATCGCGTTGTCGAAGGAGCTCAAGCGGCGCGGCTGGAAGTTCGTCGGTCCCACGACGGTCTACGCGTTCATGCAGGCGATGGGACTGATCAACGACCACGCGCAGGACTGCGTCGCGCGCGACAAGGCCGAACGAGCCCGCCAGCGCTTCATCGCGCGGCGAGCGCCAACGCATCCGCTCCCGCGGGGAAATGCCGGTTCGCGGAGCGATCGTTCACCGCGCGCCAAACCACCTCCGCGACGTCGCTCTCGCGCGTGACCGTCTGCACCCCGGCGAACTGCGCGAACACCTGCTGCGCGAACGGCGCGTAAGGCTCGGGGATGAGTCCCTGCATGCGCGCGCCGCCATTGGCGGCGAAGCGGGTGGAGGGGCCGTAGCCAGGCTCGACCACCTTCACGGCGATGTCGAACGCCTCGAGTTCGAATGCCAGCGAATCGCTGAATCCCTCGACGGCTTTCTTGGACGCGGTGTAGACGGCCACGAGCGGCATCGGCGCCAGTGTCACGCTGGACGTCACGTTCACGATGACCCCCGTGCGGCGCTCGCGGAACTGCGGGATCACGGCCCGGCACATCGCGATCGTGCCGAAGGTGTTGGTCTCGAACACTTCCCTCGTGGTCTCCATGGGTGTGGATTCGAGCGCGCCGAGCAGCCCGATGCCGGCATTGTTCACGAGCACGTCGATGGGTCCCGCGTCGCGCAGCGCGGCGGCGATGCTCTCGGGCCTGGTCACGTCCAGCGGCAGGATACGCAGGCGCGGTGAGGCCGCCAGGACATCCGTGCGCGGCGAACGCATCGTGGCGACGACGTTCCAGCCCTTCTCGAGAAAGTGGCGCGCGGTTTCGAGTCCGTAACCCGACGAGCTACCGGTGATCAGTACGGTCTTCATGGCATCTCCTTGTTTGGCGTGACCTTGTGGGGTGTAGCCACGATAGAGATCACCTGCCGGACGCTCTACAATGCGGCGTCCGAGTTTCATTGGCGATCGTCCGGCCATGACCGATCCTCTCGCTCAAGTCATCTCGCTGCTGAAGCCGCGCGCGGTGTTCTCCAAGACCATCAGCGGCGCCGGGCGATGGGGCGTGCGTTACTCCAGCTTCGGCAATCCGAGCTTCTGCGTGGTGCTGGAGGGCAGTTGTCGGTTGGCCGTGGATCGCCATGCACCCGTGACGCTGCAGTCCGGAGACTTCGTCCTGCTGCCCGCGACGCCGGGCTTCGTGATGTCGAGCTTCGAGAAGGCGAAGCCTCAGCTCATGAACGCCCAGGCTGCGGCGAAGTCCGCCGCCACGGACATTCGCCATGGCCGCCGCGGCGGCAGGCCGGACGTGCGGTTGCTCGGTGGCTGGTTCGAGTTCGAATCACCGGATGCGCATCTGCTTGTGTCGCTGTTGCCGCGCATGATCCATGTCCGCGGCGTGGAGCGGCTGTCGATGCTGGTGAAACTCGTCAACGACGAGACGACGGGCAAACTACCGGGACGGGAGCTGGTGCTCACGAGATTCGTCGAGGTATTGCTCGTGGAAGCGTTGCGCGCCACGTCGGTGGACGACGCACCCGCCGGACTGCTACGCGGGTTATCGGATGCGCGCGTCGCGCTGGCCATGCGCTTCATCCATGCGGAGCCCGCCCGGTCCTGGACCATGGCGCAACTGGCCCGCAAGGCCGCGCTGTCACGCTCGACGTTCTTCGAGCGCTTCACGCGCGCCGTGGGACTGCCGCCGATGGAATACCTGCTGGCGTGGCGTATGGCGCTCGCCAAAGATCTGCTCCGCCGCGAAGACCTCGCGCTGGCGGAAGTCGCGGAGCGCGTCGGTTACGGATCGGCGAGCACGTTCAGCACGGCGTTCAGCCGGCACGTCGGTCAACCTCCCGGTCGATTCGCGCGCGCCGGCTGAACCCGCGGGCTACTGCTGAGGCGGAGACGCCGGCGCAGTGTCGGAAGGTGTGGTGGAAGGCGATGCCGTATCGGAAGGCGGCGTCGTCGGCGCCGTGTCCGCGGGCGGCGGAGCCGTGTCGGTGGCTGGCGGCGGCGAGGTCTCACTACTGCCGTTCGGCGTCGCCGGCGCGGGTTCGTGCGTGTCGTTGTCGCCACGGGGGCCGCAAGCAGCCAGCATGACTGCAACGGCGCAGAGGGGAATCCAGGTCTTCGATGTCATATACGAGGCTCCTTGTTGAGGCCCTCGCAAACTACTGGCAGGCCATGTTCGTCGCAGTCAGTGGACACTCGTCAATCCGCACATCACGTGGCGACTGCGAGTGTTCGCATGTCCTACAGGAGTCGGGGCACACGTTGAAAACTTCTTCCACGGCGGCGTGCAGCCCTTTCAATCCGCTCCGCGCGAATGCGCCGTGCGAGCGGTCGCACACGGCATTCTGCTGGCACGCCAATTGCCTCTCCTGTAAGTGACTGCAATCAGCAACAGGAGACACAAGATGAAGGCAACTCATTCACTCGTCGCCGGCGCCGCCGTGGTTCTGCTCCCTCTCGCGGCCTTCGCGCAGAGCCCCGATTCGCCCTCGCAGCCGCCGCAGTCCGCTCCGCAACAGCAGGGCGGGGCCACCTTCGAATCACTGGACACGGACAGTGACGGCCGCATCTCGAGGACCGAAGCCGAGGCCAACGCGAATGTGAAAGCGCAGTTCTCGAGCTACGACGTGAACGGTGATGGCTTCATCGAACGCGCGGAAGTGACCCAGTCCAACGGGTCACGCTCGGAGACACCGCAGCAATAAGCCCACGCCACTTCCGGCGTGACCAGGGGCGCGTCCCGCAAGGGCGCGCCCCTTTTTCATGCGCCGCCGTCATCGAATCGTCATGACCGCGCCGCGGGGCGCACCGCGTTCGCCGCCATCACGAATCCGTCACAAACACGGTTTTAAATCCCCGCCCGACATTTCACGAATTCGAAGGAATCGTTGCGGTTCCCCGCGCCGTCATCCAACTACAACGAGCGGCACGCGTTGCGACGATTCCGGCACCCAACAACGAGTCAGGAGTAAAGATGAAATCCGCACAGTGGATCCCCGCCGCCGCCATCCTCGCCACACTCACGGGTTGCGGTGCCGACGACATTTCCTCGCCCGGCAACAGCGGCAACGTGACGATCAACAATCCTCCCGCGGTTGCTCCTGCGCCGCCGCCGCCGCCGTCGGCGCCCACGCTGGTCACCCCGGCTCCGGGCTGCCCCACGATCACGGATCCGGCCGGCCTGCATGATGCCGGCACGATCACCGGTCCCACGGGCACGTATCGCGTGTGCGAATTGCCGGCGCGTTTCACCGCCAGCACGACGCTCGAGAAGTTTGCCGGCCTGCTGTATTCCATCAACGGCCGTGTCGACGTGGGCCTGGATCGCGGCGCTGCGCCGACCGCCGACGCGCCCGTGGTCCTGACGGTGCGTCCGGGCGTGGTGCTGTTCGGCGCCACGGGCACCTCGTGGCTCGCCGTGAATCGCGGCAATCGCATCTCGGCCGTGGGAACGGCCGCGTCGCCGATCGTGTTCACGAGCCGCGACAACGTGCTCGGTCTCGCGAACGACGATTCGCAGGGTCAGTGGGGCGGCGTGGTGTTGTTAGGCCGTGCGCCGATCACGGATTGCACCGTCGCGCCGGCCGCGACGCCCGGCACCGTGGCCTGCGAACGTCAGACCGAGGGCTCGGTGGATCCAGCCTACTTCGGCGGCGCGACCGCCGACGACAACAGCGGCAGCATCGACTACGTGCAGATCCGTTACTCGGGCTACGTGCTCTCGGGCAACAGCGAGCTGCAGTCCCTGACGCTCGGCGGCGTGGGCTCGGGCACGACGATCCGCCACTTCCAGTCACACAACAGCTCGGATGACGGCTTCGAGATCTTCGGTGGCCGCCCGGCGATGCGCTACGTGGTCGTCACGGGGTCCGACGACGACAACGTCGACGTGGACACCGGCTACCAGGGCACGATCCAGTACGTGATCGCCGTCCAGAAGACGTCGGGCAATGCCGACTCGATGATCGAGCTCGATTCCGCCAATGCGCTCGAAGACAACACGCCGCGCACGCACCTGCAGCTCGCGAACTTCACGTTCGTGCACCGCAATCCCGCGACGGCCAACCAGGCCGCCATGTTGTTCCGTGGCAAGGCGGATGCGTCGCTGGTCAACGGTGTGGTGACGAGCCCCATGGCCTGCCTGCGACTGAGCGGCGCGAATATCCTCACGACCGACGCGGCCACGCAGAAGCTCGGCCCGCCGGTGTTCCGTTCGGTGGCCCTGCAGTGTGGCGCCACGCCCTTCGTCGGTTCGAGCGGCATCACCGCGCAGCAGGTGGCCGACACCTTCGCCGCGGGCGGCTCCAACAACGCCGCGCTGACGAGCAGCCTCACGGGTGGATTCATCAACGGCGCCGCAGAAACCGCCGTCGTCGCCACGGATCCGAAGACCATCAACGCGGCCTTCGACACCACGACCTATGTCGGCGCGGTGCAGAACGCCACGGACACCTGGTACGCGGGCTGGACCTGCAACTCGGCCACCGCCACGTTCGCCGCGACGGGCACGGCCTGCACGTCGCTGCCGGCGCTGTGATCGGCAGGGGATCTCACATGTCGAAGCCAAACACCTGGGAGCTGCTGCTCCTATCTACACTGACCGCGGGCCCCGCCTTCGCGCAGGAGGCGGCGGACGCCGCCGACGCGAGCGTCGACGTCCAGGACGGCGTCGATGTGGAGATCCCCGGAATCACCGTCACCGGCGTGCGCGAGAAGAACATCCAGCGCGCCACGCCGGAGGTGATCTCGGTGCTCTCCGCCGATGACATCGCCCGCACGGGCGAGGGCGATATCGCAGGCGCGCTGGGGCGCGTCACGGGTCTGAGTGTGGTCGGCGATGGCTACGTGTTCGTGCGTGGCCTCGGCGACCGCTACTCGCTCGCATTGCTCAACGGTTCTCCCTTGCCGAGCCCGGAGCCGATGCGCCGCGCGGTGCCGCTCGATCTCTTCCCCACGAGCATCGTCGCATCATCCATGGTGCAGAAGACCTATTCGCCCAGCTTCACGGGCGAATTCGGCGGCGGCGTGATCAACCTCACGACGTTGTCCGCGCCCAAGACCCCGTTCTTCTCGATGGGCGCCAGCATCAGTGGCGACACCGAGACGACGCGCAATCTCGCCTACGACTACTACGGCGGCAAATACGACTGGACGGGTTTCGACCAGGGCAATCGCGACACGCCGTCTGAGCTGGCCGCGTTCCTGGCGAGTGGTGAGCGCCTCAGCGCGGGCATCGTGGATACGGGCGACATCGCCAAGCAGTTCGTTCGGCCGGACAACGCGCTGGTCCAGCGCGTCGATCGCGCGCCGTTCAACTACTCGCTGGATGCGAGCGGCGCCAATGCCTGGCTCATCGGCGATTCGCGGCTCGGTCTCATCGGCGCGGCCGGATTCAGCAACGATTGGCGGACGCGCGACATCCTCGAGCAGACGCCCGGCAACTTCGATCTGTCGGCCGTCGACAAGGACTACCAGCGCGTGGCAACCGACAACCGCGTCGTCGCGAACGGCATGTTGGGCCTCTCGTACGAGTTCGGTCAGGGCAGCAAGCTGCGCTGGACCAACGTGTACGTGCACGACACGCTCAAGCACACCAGCCTCGCTCAGGGCCGCCAGAACAATCAGCGACTCGGCGCGGATTACCTGGAGCAGAACACGGCCTGGTACGAGCGTCAGCTCCTGAGCACGCAGCTCACGGCCGACATCAAGCTCGATCCGGTCACGCTGGGCGCGCGCGCCTCGTATTCCGAATCGCAGCGTGACGCGCCGTTCGAACTGGGCCTGGGTTACCAGCGCTCGAACGTCGAGCAGGATCCTTTCGGTCAGTACTACGTGAACCGACTCGACAATGGCAACACGGGTTTCGCCACGGCCGCGTTCTCCCAGCTCGACGAGACGCTCAAGTCCGCGGGCCTCGATGCGAGCTGGCAGTTCACGCCGACGTTCATCGGTACGGTGGGCTACGACTACACGCAG
>JBKPPO010000091.1:0-64578 GCA_046733635.1 Pseudomonadota bacterium
GGATCGGGCCGGTGTTCGCGGTCCCGAGGCTGCTCAAGCGCCAGGGTCTCAAAATGGATCAGATCGACCTCTGGGAGCTCAACGAAGCCTTCGCGGTGCAGGTGTTGTACTGCCGTGACCGGCTGGGCATTCCGGACGACAGGCTCAACGTCAACGGCGGCGCAATCGCGGTCGGACACCCGTACGGCATGTCGGGCGCCCGGCTCGTGGGCCATGCGCTCATCGAAGGCCGCCGGCGCGGCGCCAGGCTCGTCGTGGTCACCATGTGCATCGGCGGCGGCATGGGCGCCGCAGGATTGTTCGAAATCATCTGATCCCACGCGGTCGAGGAAGGCCGGATGCTGAAGAACATCGTCGCCATCGTCATCGCCGTGGCCATCGGCGCCATCGGCTATTCGTTCTGGGCGAACAAGGACGCTGAAGAGAGCCCCATCAACGTGATGGTCACGCAGATGCGCACGCGGGCGATCATCGACCACGAGCGCACGGTGACCGTCTGGTACCGCGCCTGCCCGGAAGTGAAAGGCATCAATCCGCAGGTCATGGTCATCTGGCCCGCCAAGCTCAATTACGAGATCGATCTCGCCGAGACGAAGATTTCATTGAGCCCGGAGGGTGTGTTGCGCGCCGAGACCCCGCCCATCCGCATGGACGATCCCTCGGTGCCTTCCGATGTGGGCGAGTACCTCGCACAGACCTCGTTCTGGACGCTCGAGAGCGAGCAGGGCATCGTGCAGCGGGAGATGCAGAAGGCCACGCCGCTCGCGCGGTATCTCACCGCCTATTTTCTGCGCAATGACATCGGATTGAGCCAGTACTTCAAGGAAGAACTGGAGGTCTATCTCCGGGGGATCGCCGGAGCGCTGGGCGTGAACGTCACACGGGTGGATGTCGTGATCCCCGAACAGGAGGTGATCATTCCGCCGCGGCCGGAACTCACGCTCTGCGAAGGGTCGGTAGCCCTCGCCAATGGCATGGCCTTCGTCCGGCGACAGGCGGACGGTTCGTTGATCGGTATCTACACCAAAAAGGCAGTCTCTCCGTAAACCCAAATCGGGGGAGCCGCGGCTATGATCGGCGCCGACCCCAACGTTTCAACGGAGATCCGTATGGAAGCTGTCGATGTGCGCGGCCGGTTCATGTGGCATCAGTTGCTGACTCGCGACGTTACCGGCGCGAAATCCTTCTACACCTCGCTCGTGGGCTGGAAGGCGCAACCCTGGCCGATGGACGCGAGTTACACCGTTTGCCACGCCGCCGACGCGCCGGCCGCGGGCATCATGGAATTCACGCCGGATATGCCGGCGGAGGCGCCGCCACACTGGCTTCCCTACATCGGCACTCGCGATGTCGATAGTGTCGCCGCGGCAGCCGTGCGTGCCGGTGGGTCCATCCTCAAGGAACCCGGCGATCTCAAGGGCGCGGGACGATATGCCGTCCTCAGGGATCCGCAGGGCGCCACGTTCGCCATCATCGATCCGGAGAATGCGCGTCCCGAACCGGACGGCATGGCGCCACTCGGCCACTTCTCCTGGCACGAGCTCGCCACGACGGACAGCGAAGCCGCTTTCAACTTCTACAGCGAGCTCTTCGGCTGGGATGCGATCACGCGCATGGACATGGGCGAGAACGTGGGCATCTATCTGATCTTCGGCAAGAACGGCCAACAGCGCGGTGGCATCTACATCAAGTCCGCCGAGATGCCGGGGCCCGCTCACTGGCTGTCGTACGCGATGGTGCCGGACGTCGACGAATCCGTGGCGGTGGTGGAAGCCGGCGGCGGACAAATCATCCAGCCACCCATGGAAGTCCCGGGTGGCAGCCGCATCGCCATCCTCCTGGATCCCGCCGGAGCCGCGTTCGCGGTGAATTCCCTGCCGGCGGTGAAGCCGAAGGCTGCGCCGCAGACCCAGGCACAAACCAAAGCCAAGTCCAAGGCGAGCGGCAAGCCGAAGTCCAAGTCCAAGACCAAGACCCCGATGAAGGCCAAGGCGAAAGCCAAAGCCCGGGCGAAACCCAAGGCAACACCCAAGGTCAAAGCCAGGGTCAAGACGAAAGCGAAGAAGAAGGCCACGGTCTCGCTCAAGGCGAAGGCCAAAAAGCAGGCCCGCAACAAACCCAATGCCAGGAAGACGAAGACGGTTGTGAGGAGGAAGAAATGAAAGGACGACGTGAGGTCATCAAGGCGGGACTGGCGATAGCTGCAGCCGCGCAGATGACTGCTTCCTGGGCAGCGGAAAAGAAGGACAAGGATCGGCCGAAGCCGGCGCCGTCGGCGCCGCTGATCACCAAGCCGGTTCCGTCGACGGGTGAACGCCTGGCGGTGGTGGGCCTCGGCACCAACAACTACAGCCCCACGACGCCGGAGGAGCGTTCGGCGAGGCGCGAAGTGGTGGCCGCGCTCACGGCCTCGGGCGCGCAGGTCATCGATACGGCCCCGGCTTATCGCCAGTCGGAAGAGGTGCTCGGTGAGCTGCTCGCTGACATCGGCAATCGCAAGCAGGCCTTCGTCGCGACCAAGGTGACGGCGCCGGATGGCAATCTGCAGCGCGGCATCGAGATGATCGAAGAGTCGCGACGCCGGCTGAAGACCGACGTGCTCGATCTGCTGCAGATCCACAGTCTCGATGGCGTGAACGTGTTGTTCCCGCACATGAATCAGCTCAAGAGCAAAGGTGTGGTGCGCTACATCGGTATCACGACCTCGAACGCCAGCCAGCATGCGCGCATGGTGGAGCTCATCAACTCCGAGCCGCTCGACTTCGTGCAGGTGGACTATTCGATCGCGAACCGGGCCGCCGCGGAGTCCGTGCTGCCGGCTGCGCTCGCGAAGCGCGTGGGTGTGCTCGTGAATCTGCCGTTCGGCGGACGGCGCGATGGCAACCTGTTCGGGCGTGTCACCGGCAAGGAGCTTCCTGAGTGGGCCACGGAGATCGGCATCCGCAGCTGGGGACAGTTCCTGCTCAAGTACGTCGTTTCGCATCCGGCCGTCACGGTCGCGATTCCGGGCATGACCAGGATCTCGCATCTCGAGGACAACCTCGAAGCGGGACGTGGGCGTCTGCCCGACGCGGCGCTGCGTGCTCGCATGGAGAAGTACTGGGACCAGAACTTCGAAAGCTGATACCGCGCCAACGAAAACGCCCGCGAGCTTCCAGGCCCGCGGGCGTTTTTTTTTCGTTCTGCGAGATTACTTCCCGACGGCGTACTTCAGGCCACCCGAGATGAGGTCGATCATGTATGGCTCCTGGTACGACTCGATGGTGTGGCCCAGGCCGTTGTAGAACACGCGGCCGCCGCCGAACTCCTGGTTCCACACGAGCGGATTCGGATTCACGTCGGCTTGGCCATCGCCGATCGTCGCGGGATCCACGGTGATGAGCACGTTCACCAGGGGATTGAAGTCCTTGTAGTAGTACCACTCGTCGTTGCGCGTGACGGTCTTGGGTAGTTTGACCGTGGCCGGATGCTTGCCGTCGATCACGGTCTGCGTGGCCTTGGGCGTGCCCTTGGGGTGGCGCTCGAAGTAGCCGCCCATGAGCTGGCCATACCACGGCCAGTGGTAATGGGAGTCGGCGGCGGCATGCAGGCCGACGACGCCTTTCCCGGCCTTCATGAAGCCCACGAGCGCATCGCGCCGTGCGCCCGTGAACCACTCGGACTCGGGCTTCTTCGGATCCGTCGTCGTACTGACGAACACGATGGCCTTGTAGGCAGCCAGTTTGTCGGCGGTGAAGACCTCCGGGTCTTCGGTGGCGTCGAACCGATAGCCGAGCTTCGTCGCGATGGATTTGACGGCTTCCACGCCGGCGGGAATGGAGTCGTGGCGAAAGCCGGTGCTACCCGAGTAGATCAACACCCGGGCGGGATCGGCGGCCGAGGCAGGCAGGGCGATCGACGCGCCCGCTACCAGCGACAACACTGCCATCAACGATCGTCTTGCGGTCATGGAATCTCCTCACCTGGTGGGCAGCGGCGTGCCGCTCGTCTTCGTACGCAGACGCAGCACGCGCTGATTCGCCGTTACGAACAACGTGGATCCGTCTTCGCCGAAAGCTACGTTTGCCGTTGGTACACCCGTGAGGATGCGGCCCAGCAGCTTGCCGTCCGGCGAGAACACCAGCACACCACCGGGGCCCGTGGCGAACACGTTGCCGTTGACGTCCACCTTCATGCCGTCCGGCACGCCATCACCCTGCTTGTGGAGCGGGGTGGCGTCGTAGAACACGCGGCTCGCGCCGAGCGTGCCATCGGCATTCACGGGAAACGCTTTCCAGAACGCGGCGCCGGACTGTGAGTTGGCGACATACAGAGTCTTGTAGTCAGGCGAGAAGGCGAGACCGTTCGGCGCCTCGAGCTCGCGAGTGGCGAGCGTGATGGCGCCGTCCCTGGCCACGCGATACACGCCCTGGAAATCCAGTTCCTTGGTCGCATCCTTGAACGTGCCGGGCAGTCCATAAGGCGGGTCCGTGAACCAGAGATTGCCCTGCGTATCGAACACGAGGTCATTCGGGCTGTTGAGCTTCTTGCCGTTGTAGCCCACGGCCAGCGGTTTCGTGGTGCCGTCGGCTTCACGTACCGAGACGCGGCGATCGCCGTGCTGGCACAAGGTGAGTCGCCCCTGCGGATCGAAGGTGAGGCCGTTGGAACCCGGCTCCCTGCCCGTGAACGGCGCCGCGCCCGTGTAGCCACTGCGCTCCAGGAACACCGACACTCCCTTCTCGGAGTGCCATTGCATCACTCGATTGCGCGGGATGTCGGAGAAGAGCAGGACCTTGGCACGCGGATCCCAGAGAGGACCCTCGGACCACATCAGGTCGTCTGCGATTTTCTCGATCCTGGTATCCGCCGGAACGAGCGCGTCGAAACGCGGATCGCGCGATTCCAATGTGGCGTACACCGGAGAAGAAGTCGTGTCCGCGGCATGGCTGTTCATCGCAATCAACCCCCCGAGCAAACCCGCCGCGAGACGCGCCAGCGGGCGTTTCCTGTCGTCCATGTCACCCCCTCGTGATTGGCGGCGAGGATGCGTGAGCCTCACGCGCGAGGCAACCGGCGGCTGGTAGCGGTAGCGATGCTTGACACCGGTGGCATAGTTAGGAGACGCTGAAAATGACACCGGTGACAGTGCGGGAATTTCCGCACTCGAGGCCAGTGGAGGGGTGACGGAGACACGCCGCGTCCGCGGCGAAAAATCGTTGCAGGAACAGCATGGACGCGAGATTTCGGGGCAGGACCATGCCTCCTCCCCAGTCGCGTCCCCAATTCAGGGAAACGACATGAAAACCAAGATTCAGTACCTGGGCCTCGCGGCCCTGTCCTGGAGTTTTGCGGCCACGGCCCAGCAACCCAGTGCGCAAGTGAATTCCGACGGCGCACCGCTCGAGGAGGTGGTGGTCACCGGCTTCCGCGGCAGTCTCGCCGATGCGCTCGAGGAGAAGCGCGCCGCGACGGGCGTCGTGGACGTCATCAAGGCCGAGGACCTCGCCAAGTTTCCCGACGCCAACCTCGCCGAGTCCTTGCAGCGCGTTCCGGGAGTGGCGGTGGCTCGCGACGGCGGTGAAGGCCGAAGCATCTCGGTGCGCGGCCTCGGGCCCGACTACACGCGCGTGCGTCTCAATGGTCTGGAGGCGCAGACCACGTCGAACGGCTTCGAGGGCATCAACCGGACGCGCGGCTTCGACTTCAACGTGTTCGCGTCCGAGCTGTTCAGCAGTCTGACCGTGCGCAAGTCCCCGTCCGCCGAAACGGAGGAGGGCTCGCTGGGCGCCACCGTGGACCTGCAGACCGGCCGTCCCTTCGACAAGGTGGGCACGCAGTTCGCGATCTCGACCAAGGCCAGCTACAACGATCTCAGCGAGAACACGGATCCGCGCCTCGCGATGCTGGCCAGCAAGACGTTCGCGGACGACACGTTCGGCGTGCTGGTATCCGCCGCGTATTCCAGGAGCGAGAAGATCAGCCAGGCCAGCCACAACCTGAACTGGGATCGCATGACCGACAACGGCGGCTGGTGCAATCCCGCCAACGCCATGGGCGCCTGCTTCGGCGCTGACATGCCCATCGGCATCACGCCCGCGCAGCTCACCTCCAGCTCCATCTACCACCCGCGCATTCCCCGCATGGCGCAGTTCGGTGTGGACAACGAGCGCCTGGGGCTCACGGGCGCACTGCAATGGCGGCCTGCGGATTCCACGCTTCTCTCGCTGGACCTGCTGTACGCCAAACATGAAGGCCTGCGAACCGAGTACCTGCTCACACCCATCGGGCTGTTCCGCTCGCAGTCGCAGCAGGGCAAGCCGCAGACCATCGTTCGCGAAGCGGAGATCCGCGGCAACGACATGGTCTACGCGCGGCTCGACAACGTGGATCTGCGCGCGGAACTCTCGGTGTTCGATTTCTCGACGACGTTCAAGCAGGCGGGCTTCACGCTGGACCACGAGTTCAACGACCGCTGGAAGGCGACGGTGAAGCTCGGCGCTTCCGATTCGGACTTCGTGGAGCCGCGTGAGACCACGCTGCAAGTGGATCGCCTGAACACCCAGGGCTTCATCTACGATTTCCGGGAGAGCGAGACGCGGCCGCGCATCGTCTGGGGTTTCGACACCACGGACCCGGCGAGTTATTACTTCGGTCCGGCGGTCACCAGCGCCTTCGGCGGCGTGACGGGTCCCGAGATCCGCCTGCGTCCCCAGGCTGTGTACAACACGTTCCGCCAGGGTTCGTTCGATCTGCAATTCGCAGTCACCGATGCCTGGAAGCTCAAGGGCGGTCTGAATATGCGCAAGTACGGCTTCGAATCCGATGCGCAGCGGCGAACCAGCGAGATCACCTTGCCTGCCGCGCCGGCCGGTGGCGTGGCTGCTCTCGTGAGACCCTTCTCGGGCTTCGAAGGCTTCGGCCTGCCGGCCGAGACCGCGACCTCCTGGGTCGTGCCCAGCGAACGCGCGTTCATCGATCAGTTCGACATCTACGGCAATCAGGGCATCTTCACGCTGCGCCGTGACGTGCCCGCCGCTCGCAGCGCCATCTACTCGGTGGACGAGAAGGACTACGCGGCCTATCTGCAGGCGGACTTCGAGGTGGAGTGGTTCGGCAGGGCGGTTCGCGGCGACCTGGGTGTTCGTTACGTCCGCACGGAGCAGGAAGCGGTGGGCTTCGCGGAAGCGGGCGCGAACAGCGAGCGGCTTCGTCCCTCCCGCAGCTACGACAACGTGCTGCCGTCGTTCAATCTCTCCATGGACCTGAGCGATGACTGGGTGTTGCGTGCGGCGGCGTCGCGAGTGATCACGCGTCCTCCGCTCGCGTCGCTGACGCCCGGCGTCGCGGCCAACGTGTCCGGCGGCACGCGCACGGTGACGCAAGGCAATCCGCTGCTCGATCCCATCGAGGCCGACGCGTTCGATCTCAGCGCCGAGTGGTACTTCGCGCCCGAATCGCTGGTTTCCGTGGGTGTGTTCTACAAGGACGTGAAGACCTACATCCAGACGCTGCGGGACTACGTGCAGTTCAATACGCTGGGCATTCCGGATTCGGTGGCCATCCAGCAGGGTGTGAGCCCGACGGATTTCTTCTACTACTCGCGTCCGGTCAACAGCGATGGCGGTCCGCTCACCGGCGTCGAATTCAATCTGCAGATGCCGTTCACGTTCCTGCCGGGATTCTTCAAGGACTTCGGCCTGCTCGCGAACTACACGCACGTGGACTCGGAGATCGAGTACATCATCGTTCAGGGCAATCCGGCGGCGACGCCGCCGGTCGCGCCGGTGACCGCGGAGCTGCCGTTGCTGAACCTGTCCAAGGAAACGGCGAACGCCACGCTGTACTACGGGAAGGCGGGATTCGAAGCGCGCGTGTCCGCGTCCTACCGCGACGACTACGTACGCATCGTGCCGGGCCTCAACGGCCAGAACGCGGATGGCATGCATGGCGGCGTGTACATCGACGCGTCGATGAGCTACCGGCTGAACGACAACCTGCAGTTCTCGTTCGAGGGTCAGAACCTCGGCGATACCTACGAACACACGTTCAATGACACGGTGGAACAGCGCAACGAGTACTTCCGCAACTTCGGGCGGCAGTACACGTTCGGTGTGCGTTACAGCTATTGAGCTATCTCTCGTCACTCCGCGGCGGCGCCACGGGGCGCCGCCGCTTTCTCCACGGTTATCGTTCGATCAGCTTTTCGTGAAACCGCGCGGCGCGCGCCGTGTTAGAACGTGGCGCAAACGGGGGATCCGATGCGCTCACTCAAGAATCTCGCCAGCCTGCTGCTGATCACGCCGGCCTGCTTCGCCGCGGGTCTCGCTGAATTCGACAATCCGCTCCTGCGTCAGCGCGCCGATCCGCAGGTGATCATCCACCAGGGGCACTACTACTTCACGGCCACCTCGGCCGAGTGGGATCGCATCGAGATCAGCCGCACGAAGGATCTGAACGCACTCGACCGCGCACAGTCCAAGGTGATCTGGCGCAAACACGCCTCGGGACCCATGAGCGCCCACATCTGGGCGCCCGAGATCCATCACATCGACGGCAAGTGGTACCTGTACTTCACCGCGAGCCGCGCGGACGCCATCTGGGAAGTGCGGCCGTATGTGCTCGTGAACGAGGCTGCAGATCCTTTCACCGGGGAATGGCGCGAGCTCGGGCGTCTCGAAACAGGCTGGGACAGCTTCTCGCTCGATGGCACCACGTTCGCACACCGGGGCAAGCGTTACTTCGTCTGGACGCAGCGCGGGCGCACGGCGGAGGAGGGGAAAGGAACCAACATCTACATCGCACGAATGACTTCGCCGACGGCCATCGACACATCGCGTGTGACGCTGCTTTCCAAACCGGAGTACGAATGGGAAAAGCGCAAATACGAGGTCAACGAGGCGCCCGCGGTCATCATTCGAAACGGCCGGGTGTTCATGACATTTTCGGCCAGCGCGATCGACGCCAACTATTCGCTGGGATTGCTCACGGCAGCGGAGAATGCGGATCTGCTGGATCCCAAGTCGTGGAGCAAAGGCGCCGAGCCCGTGTTCAAGAGCAGCGTGAGCTCGGGCTTGTATGGGCCGGGTCACAACTACTTCACCACGACGCTCGACGGCAAGACGGACCTCATGGTCTATCACGCGCGCGACTACAAGACCATTCTCGGCAGCGAACTCGCGGATCCGAACCGTCACACGCGCGCCCAGGTGCTGCGCTGGAAGAAGGACGGCACGCCGGACTTCGGTGAGCCGCTGGCGGATCCGGGCAAGGTGGCGACGAAGCCGCTGTTCCGCGATCCGGTGTTCGACGGCGCGGCGGATCCCGTGGTGATCTACTCGGGTTCGTACGGGCGATGGTTCATGTACTACACGAATCGTCGCGCGAACCTCGCGGAGACGAAGGGCGTGGAGTGGGTGCATGGCACGCGCATCGGCATGGCGGAATCGCTCGATGCGGGCGTGACCTGGCAGCCCATCGGCGAGGCGCGCATCCAACTACCCGCGGAGTATGGCGCGAACGAGGCCACCCACTGGGCCCCCGACGTGGTGCGCGACGACTTGGGCATCTTCCACATGTTCCTCACCGTCGTTCCCGGTGTGTTTGAGACCTGGGATCACCCACGGCATATCGTTCACCTGACCAGCAAGGACGCACGCCACTGGACCGATGCGCGGTCCGTGAAGCTCGCGGCGGAGCGGCCCATCGATGCCGCGGTAGTGAGACTGCCCGGCGGCGGCTGGCGCATGTACTACAACAACGAACTCGACCAGAAATCCATCTGGTATGCCGAGAGTCCGGATCTCGAGACGTGGACGGACAAAGGCAAGCTCATCGGCGATCAGGCCGGAGAAGGTCCGAAGGCTTTCCAATGGCGCGGCAGGTGGTGGCTGATCACGGATGTGTGGAACGGTCTCGCCGTCTACCACTCACCGGACGGCGTGCAGTGGACGCGGCAACCCGGACAGATCCTGCAATCGCCCGGCAAAGGCGCGGACGATGGCGTGCAGGGACAGCATGCGGACGTGGTCGTGAGCGGCGACCGCGCCTGGCTGTTCTATTTCACGCATCCGGGGCGGAAAGCGGAGCAGAAGGGTGATTCGTACGAGACACGCCGCAGTTCGATCCAGGTCGTCGAGCTCACGGAGTCCGGCGGCAAGCTCGGTGCGGATCGTGACGCGCCCGCGCGCATTGCACTGCGCGCGATCGATGTTCCCTGAGCCGGCTTTCGCCTAGCTAGTCGGGCGAACCCAGTTCCAGTTCGGTCCAGGGTTCTTCCCGGCGCTGCGTTTCGCTGCGCACGGCCTGCACCTGAGCGGCCGAGACCGGCGAGGACTCGTGCCCCCAGGACCGGCGCACGTAGGTCAGGATGGCGGCGATGTCCTCGTCGCCGAGCGCGCCGAGAGGCGGCATCGTGGTTTCACCACTGGTCTTCCCCTGGAGCACGATGCGGATCGCCGCGGTAGCGCTGCCTGTCGCCCAGGGTGAACCCACGAGCGGCGGCGCGAGGCCGGCCATGCCTTCGCCCTGGGGCTGATGGCAGGCGGCGCAGACCGCGAACTCCTGGCGGCCTCGCTCGTACCGCGATCGTTCCGCGTCGGACAACGTTGCAAGCGCGGTCGCCGCGTCGATCTTCTGGCCACGCCAGCGCAGATGCTGAAGCGACGCCTTGGCGCGCGCCGCCTGGCTGCTGTTGCCACGCGCGAACTCGGCCAGCGCTTTGGGTTCCAGCGGCAGGAACACCGTGCGGCGCCGCGCGCCTTCGCCGGGGATGAAACGATCCACGCCATCGAGCAGCGCGTCGAGCAGCCACGGCGGTGACTTCGCCTCGAAGCGCGCCAGCAGAGCGTCGACCTGTGCGGCGTCCTTCGACTGCAGGATCGCCGACGTGAGCGACTCGATCGGCGCCCGCGCGCCCGGTCCCATTTCGGTCAACGCCTGCAACGCCGTGGTTTCCCGGCCGTTCCAACTACTCACGAGGGCGTCGGCCATGAAAGGCAGCGAGCCGTGTTCCACCGCGAGCACGGTCAGGATTTCGTCGACGGATTTCGCGGGGCCTGCGCCCAGCGACAATGCCGCCTGCCGGAGGAATACCGGCTCGCCTTGTCCGACGCGGTCGGCCAGGGCGCGCGTGACGCGCGCTGCATCGTCCGCGAAGAACCGCTCCGACAATCGCGCGCCCACGCTGGCCACGTCCGCATCGACATCCTGCAAGGCGGTCTCGACGACTTTCCAGGACACGCGGTCCAGACCTTCGAGCGTCCAGAGCGCGTGCAGTCGCGCCGTTTTCGGACCACTACGTGCGAGCAACTCCAGCGCAGGCACTGCCGAGACATCCTGACGCTCGACGAGCAACCGCTGTGCGGTGTCGCGCCACCAGCCATCACGATGCGTCAATGCGTCGACGAGCTTGCGTGAGCTGGCCCTGGCCAACGCTGGACGCGCGGGCTTCGCCTCCGGCCCCGAAACGATGCGCCAGATGCGGCCCAGTCCCACGGGCGCCTCGAGGCCGCGTTCGCGGATCTGATTGCGCAGGTAGGTAGTCAGGTAGATGCGGTGCTGGATGATGCCGCGGTACATGTCGACCACGTACAGCCCGCCATCCGGACCGTTGTAGAGATTCACCGGGCGGAATCGCTCGTCGGTGGAAGTCAGGAACTCGGCGTTTTCGTACGCATTGCTCACCGAGGGAACACCCGCGCGGGTCTCCACGCGCAGCCGCTTGATGAGATTCGCAGACGGCTCGGCGACAAAAGCGTCGCCCCGGAACGCGTCCGGAAAGTTGCTGCCGCGATAGATCACCGGTCCGCAGGCGGCCGTGAGCAGCGGCAACGTGCCATCCTCACGCAGAATCTTGTAGCCGCGGTTCACGCCGAGCGTGATGCGGCTCGGCCAGACGGGTGTGTCCTGCGGTCTCGCCAATTGCAGGTTCACGCCCTGCGGCGCGACGAGGCGCGGATTGCGGCGCAGATACTCCGCGGGCAACACGTCCATGCGCAACGGCTCGCTGTTGTTGTTGTAGAACAATCGCCCCGTGTCGTCTTGCGTGATTCCCCACTGGCCGCGGAACACCGTGGGCTCGCGTCGCCACTGACCGCGATCGAAACGAAAGCGGGTGGTGTGGTTGGCGCTGTAGATCCAGTTGTCGATGGCCGGCATCAGGCCGTTGGCCGTGTGCTCGGGATTGGTGGTGTCACCGTAATCGGTGGCGACGGAGGTGCGCTTGTCAGCCTTGCCGTCGCCGTCGGTGTCTTCGAAGAACCAGAGATTCGGTGGCTCGGCCACGAGGACGCCATTGGCGACGAGCGAGATGGCTCGTGGCATCACGAGACCGCCGGCGAACTCGGTACGCCGGTCCATGCGGCCGTCGCCATTCACGTCTTCGAGCACCGCGATCGTGCCGATCGGCGCGTTCTCGCCGGTGCCGTCCACGTTCGGCATGTAGGCACGCATTTCGACCACCCAGAGGCGGCCATCGGGACCGAAGCTCATGGCGACGGGATCGAACACCAGCGGCTCGGCCGCGACGAGTTCCATGCGGAAGCCCGGCGGCAGCTTGAATGTCTTGAGCGCGTCCGCAGGTGCCAGCGCCGGCGCGGGCGGCGATTTCAGATGCGCCGGCGGCGGCGCCTGGACTTCGCCAGCGCGGTCGCCGTTCTGGGCGAGCGCGGCGCCGGCGACGAGCAACGAAATCAACGTGAGCGCGGCCGTGCGCGCGGTGCGTACGAGTGCAAACGGATGGTGAGGCAATGGAAGGATTCCAGTCATCGTTTTCAGCGGGCGGTGATGATGTGACCGGCGCTGCTGGGCGGCAAGTCCGGCCGTGCTGTGTGTATGGCGTAGGCCCGATTGAGTATTGGTTGACCTTCGGGCCGACAGCGTGATCGGTTTTACGGCGTACTCGCGGCGCCGGATCGAGCGAGAGCTCTCTGTCGCGACGACCAGGTCTGATTCCGCCGTGGTGTGTTGCGCTAACTACTTTTGGCCTTCCTGGCCGAGGCGAAATCCAAGTGCGCGGCCGCCATGACCGCGACCGCAAGCGACAAGCGTGACGCCGCAGAACGTCAGGCGGCTGCCACCGCAATCGGCGAAATCGAGTGGCGCCTGGGGGATCGCGGCGCGCGACTCGCAGAAGGAGTACTGGAACCCGGAATGGCGAGCGTCCCGGACCACTGTGCATATAGATGTATGTTATTCACCATAATATACATTATGCGCAGACATGGGCGTTCTGTGGCCTGGGTAACGGTCTGTAACAACCGGGAACCCTTTGCCTCGCGGATCACCACAAAATCCGGTCTCGCCCAGGAAGCACCTCATGCGCGCCACTGTGTCGTCCGCGATCCTCCTCGCCACATTGTCAGGCCTCGTCAGCGCCACGGTTTTCGCCGCCGGCGAATACAACCCGGTGTCTCGTGAGCCGCGTCCTGCCGTTTCTAACGCGACGCTGGGTGTGATCGTGAAGATCCGCAAGGACGCGGCCGGCGCCGTCTTGCAGAAGCTCTCCAACGGCCAGGACCGCGCCCGCGTGCTGGCCCGCCGCACCGGACTCGATTTGTCGCTCAAACGCGAGATCAGCGAAACCCTGATGGCCAACGTCATCGAGCTTCGCGGCGCCGACGCCAGCTCGGCGCTCGAAACGCTGCGTGCCGATCCGGCCATCGAGTACGTGGCCCTCGACCGGCGTCGCTACGCGCACGCGACGACCCCCAATGACACCTTGTTCACGGGCCAGTGGTATCTCAAGAACACGGAGGTATCGGCCGTCAACGCCATCAATGCCTGGGATCGCGAGCTTGGCGTGAACGGCGTAGTCATCGCGGTGCTGGACACGGGCGTGTTGTACGACCACCCGGACCTCGGCCGCGCGGACCGGGGCGGCAAGCTGCTTCCGGGTTACGACTTCGTGTCGCAAGCCCACCAGACCAACGACGGCGACGGACGCGACGCGAACCCCTCCGATCCTGGCGACTGGGTCGATGCCACCGACAAGGCGAACAGCCTCTACGACAACTGCGACACCACGGCGAGTTCCTGGCACGGCACACGCGTGGCCGGAATGATCGGCGCGATGACTAACAACAACGCCGGCGTCGCGGGCCTGAACTGGAATTCCTATCTCCTGCCGGTGCGTGTGCTCGGCAAGTGCGGCGGCATCGACAGCGACATCCTGGCCGGCATGCGCTGGGCTGCGGGATTGCCGGTACCGGGTGTGCCCACCAACCCGACGCCCGCACGCATCCTCAACGCCAGCCTGGGCAGCAGCGGCGCCTGCGAGCCGGGTTACCGCGAAGTCATCGAGGAACTCACGGCGCGCAAGGTGCTGCTCGTGATCTCGGCGGGCAATGAGGGCACCGTGGTTTCCTCGCCCGCGAACTGCCCGGGTGTGGCCGCGATCGCAGCGATCCGTCATGCCGGGAGCAAGGTGGGATTCAGCAGCCTCGGTCCGGAGGTGACCATTGCGGCGCCGGGCGGCAACTGCGTGAACATCAACGGCGGTCCCTGCCTGTTCTCGCTCGACACGACTTCCAATGACGGCGCGACCGCTCCCGCCAATCACCTGTTTACCGACCAGATCCGCAGCAACCTCGGGACGAGCTTCTCGGCGCCCATCGTGTCGGGCGTCGCGGCGCTGATGCTGGCCCGGAACGGCAATCTGGGCACTCATCAACTGTTGGCGCGTCTTCGCGAGGGCGCCCGTCCCTTCCCCACGACGGTTGCCGATGAGCCCGCGGCGCCCGTCTGTCACGTGCCCGCCAACGATCAGGATTTCCAGCTCGCCCAATGTATCTGCACCACCAGCACCTGCGGTGCCGGCATGGTGGATGCCGCGCTTGCGGTCGAGGCCGCGGATCGCCCCATCGCGGCGATCTCGCTTCCTGCAAACGTCTCGCCGGGCCAGAACCTCAGCCTGAATGCAGCGGGCAGCGCGGCTTCCTGCGGCCGTACCGTGGCGAGTTTCGCGTGGACCGTGGTCGCACCGGCGGCGAATCCTCCGGCCATCCTCGGTGCCAACACCTCGGTGGCGACCGTAGTGGCCCCCGCCACCGGCGCCTATACGTTGCGAGTGACGGTCACCGACTCGCTGGGGCGGTCCGACTCGGCCACGGTGCTCGTGGAATCGAATCGCACCAGCAGTTCCGCGCCTTCGCAGGCGGGCTCCGCCGCCTGTACGGCGGCCATCGTGTCCGGCCCGACTCCGGGAACGGGCGGGTCCGGCTCGAGTTCCGGATCCGGCTCCAGTTCCAGCTCCAGTTCGAGTTCGTCCTCCTCGAGCGGTGGAGGCGGCGGTGGCGGTTCGCTCGGCGCCCTGAGCCTGTTGTTGCTAGGCGTCGCCACACGTTTCCGCCGTTGCATTTGAAACATGCCGCGTTATATTTGCGCGCGTTCCTTCGGGAACGCAGGGTCCGGAACGAATAACAACAACAAGAGGCGCCATCGGGCGCGCGGTGTTTCAGGTCGCCGCTGCCCAGTTGACGAACACCGCATGACGCGTGTCTACGACCGGCTCGAATCCGCCACATTGCTACTCACCCGCTCCGGCGCCATCAAGGACCGGCTCGACGCCGCCTGGCGCCAGAACCTGGCCACGCTCGAACCCGAGGATGTGCCGCGTGAGGTGCGGTTGCCGTTTATCGAGCTCCGGTCGGTCCTGCATCGCGAGCGTCCGCTTCGCGGTGAAGACGCGGTCCGCGCGACCATCCGCAAGATGTCGAACGAGCAGGCCGAAGCCTACGCCGCGCAGATCGTGCGGATGTTCTGCCGCCTGACTCGCCAGCAGGAGCTGGAATTACCGATGCCCACGTCCTCGGGCGCCGTGGTGCAGCTTTTCGCGGCCGAAGGCTGAACGCCACCGCTTGCGCCGCGCAGATGCGCGGTAGCTAGAGCGACCGCTCAGTCGAGCTTGAACTCGATCGTATCCCAGCGATTCGATTCCTCGTGGCGAGCCTGGGCCTTGATGGCATCCACGAGCGCACGGCCGTCCCAATCCACGATCTGATCCGACAACGACGTGATGGCATTCGGCAGCACCGCGTTGGCGCCGAACGGCCGCATGAGGATCACGGGTTTGTCCGAGGCCTTCGCGAACGTCATCTCGAACAGCATGAGCTCGCTCTGCTGGCGATACAGCCCGGGCAGCGCGATCACACATTCCGCCTGCGCGATCTGCTTGCGCAGTTCCTCGCGGTCGGCCTCCTTGCCACCACCCTTCGGCGCTTTGTCAGGCGCCGAGAGATTCTTGTAGAAGAAGTTCCGGGAACTCTCGAGGTACTCGAATATCCGCAGGTACTCGTCGGTGGTGTCCCACGCATGCGTGATGAACAGGCGGATGGGATTGTTTTGTGACATGTCGAACGATCCAGAACGGTGACTTGAGTGTAGTGTAGCCGCCGAGGTTGCGCGCCCTCTCCACTTTTGTGCGTCGCAAAGATAGCATCGACCCGCTTGCGCCTTCTCGTCTACAACATTCGATACGCCACGGGCATCGGCCCGGCTTTCCACCTGCCGTTCCCGGGCGCGGGATACCTGCGCTCCAGCCGCAAGGTCCTGGACGGCATCACCGGCTTCGTGAAGGAGAAGGACCCGGACATCGTTGGCCTCATCGAGGTCGACCTGGGCTCCGTCCGCAGTGGCATGGTCAACCAGGCGGAGCACATCGCCAACGCGCTGGGCCACTACAGCACCTACGAATGCAAGTACGGCAAGAGCTCCTTCAACAACCTCATGCCCATCGTCCGTAAACAGGGCAATGCCTTCCTCGCGGCGCCGCGAGTCGAGGGTGAGCGTTTCCATTATTTCGACACCGGCATCAAGCGGCTCATCATCGAGCTCGAGCTGGATGACGTCTGCATCTTCCTGGTCCATCTCGCGCTGAAATATCGCCAGCGCCAGTACCAGCTCCGCTATCTGCACGACCTCATCATCAAGTCGAAGAAGCCGGTCATCGTCACCGGTGACTTCAACACGTTCTGGGGCACCCACGAGATCTACCTCTTCATGCGCGCCGCGGGACTGCGCAGCGCGAATGAGAAAAACGTCCCCTCGTTCCCGGCACGGATTCCCCGCATCGAACTCGACTTCGTGCTGGCCAGCAAGGAAATCGAGATCACGCATTTCGAGGTGCCGGATGCCCGCTTCTCCGATCATCGTCCCATCCTGTGCGACTTCACCGTGCGCCGGGACGCCGCGGCATCGACCGCCGCGCTGACGGCATGAGCGCCGCTCCCGCCTGGACGTCGACCACGGACGGCGACGGCATCGCCTGGCTGACCTTCGACAAACCCGGCACCTCGACGAACGTGTTGTCGCGCGACACGCTCGTGGAGCTGGATTCACACGTGAAGTCGCTGGCGCAGAAGCCTCCGCGCGGACTCGTTTTGCGCTCGGCGAAGACCTCGGGGTTCATCGCCGGCGCGGACGTCAAGGAGTTCGTGCAACTCGAGAGCGCTGACCAGGCCTTCGCGCTCGTTCGCGAAGCGCAGAAGATCTTCGACGCCATCGAAGCGCTGCCCTGCCCCTCGGTGGCGATCATCAACGGATTCGCGCTGGGTGGCGGGTTCGAACTGGCGCTGGCCTGTCACTACCGCATCGGTATCAAGGGCGAGAAATTCAGCATCGGCTTGCCCGAGGTCATGTTGGGCATCCATCCCGGCTTCGGCGGTACGGTACGCGCGGTGCGGCGCGCCGGTGTGCGAACGGCCATGGAGATGATGCTCACGGGCAAGACCCTTCGTGCGGACAAGGCTCTGCGAGCCGGCTTCATCGACAGGCTGGTGTTTCCCGCCGATGCCGAAGCCGCCGCGCGCGAGATCATCCTGCGACGTCCGAAGCAGCGGCGTCCACGGCTTCTCGATCGCGTCTTGTCGTGGCCGGGCGTTCGGGCGCTGGTGCGCAAGCAGCTTCTGGCCCAGGTGCGCGCCAAGGCTCGGCCTGAACACTACCCCTCGCCCTACGCCATCATCGATCTGTGGTCGCGCCACGGCGCTCGCGGTGAAGCCGCGTACGTGGCCGAGGCTCGCTCCATCGCGGATCTCATGGTCGGCCACACTTCGCGCAATCTCGTGCGCGTGTTTATGCTGCAGGAGAGGCTCAAGGGCCTGGGCGGCAAGAGCGCGACGCCCATCGAACGCGTGCATGTGGTCGGCGCCGGCGTCATGGGCGGCGACATTGCCGCCTGGTGCGCCCAGCGCGGCCTCAACGTCACACTGCAGGATCGCGAACTCAAGTTCATCGAGCCCGCGCTGAAGCGTGCGCGGGAAGCGCTCGTGAAACGCCTCAAGGATCCCGTGAAGGCCGGTGAACAGCTCACGCGCCTCACGGCAGACGTCGCCGGCGATGGCGTACCCGGCGCGGACGTGATCATCGAAGCCATTTTCGAGAACGCCGATGCCAAACACGAGTTGTTTGCTCGCGTGGAGCCCCGCATGAAGCCGACGGCCATCCTCGCCTCGAACACCTCGTCGATCATGCTGGAGCAGCTCGACGATCGCCTGCCGGATCCCGGCAAGCTCGTCGGTGTGCACTTCTTCAACCCGGTGTCGCAGTTGCCGCTCGTGGAGATCGTGCGCGGCGAGACCTCGAGCGAAGAGAGCATCCAGAAGGCCATCGCGTTCACGCGGCGCATCGACAAGCTGCCGCTGCCTTGCAAGAGCTCGCCCGGGTTCCTCGTGAACCGGGTGCTCGTGCCTTATCTCTACGAGGCGATGTTCGCTGCGGCCGAGGGAATACCCATCGAAGTCATCGACGAGGCCGCCCTGCGATACGGCATGCCCGTGGGTCCGGTGGAACTGGCGGACGTCGTCGGGCTGGACGTTTGCAAACACGTGGGCGACATCGTCAGCGGGGCGCTGAACAAACAAAAGCCCGACACGGCCCGGCTCGACGCGCTCATCGCCGCCAAGAAGCTCGGCCGCAAGAGCGGCGAAGGCTTCTACGTATGGCGTGACGGCAAGGCCGTGAAGAATCGGGCGGCCGTGGCCGATCCACCTGCGGATCTCGAAGACCGTCTCATCCTCGCGCTGGCCAACGAATGCGCCGCGGTGCTGCGCGAGGGTATCGTCGCCGATGCGGATCTCGTCGACGCCGGTGCGATCTTCGGGTCGGGTTTCGCGCCGTTCCGCGGCGGTCCGTTGACCTATGCCCGTGCGCGGGGCGTGACTGTCGTCGTGTCGCGACTCGAAGAACTCAGCCGGAAATACGGGCCGCGATTCACGCCCGACAGCGGTTGGACCCAGGTCTGATCCAGCCTGCGATCCGGGCCTGATGCCAGCCCGATTTGCGGCGGGACGGGCATGCCCTCCGTGCTAGCATTTCCGCATGTCAGAGACCCAGGAAGTCAGCGTCGAACTGCTGCGCACATTCACCCCGCTCGAAGGAATGAAGCGGGAAAACCTGCACGCGCTCGCCAAGAAGGTTTCGGTCAAGCAGCTCACGGCCGGCCGCACCTTGTTCAAGGAAGGTGACAACGACAAGCGCACCATCTGGGTGGTCCGGGGCCTGGTCGAGATCTCCGATCATGGCCGCACCATCGGCATGATCGAAGGCGGCAGCGCCGACGCGCGCGCGCCGCTCAACCAGAGCGTGCCGCGCAAGGTCACGGCGCGCGCGGTCGAGGACGTGGATTACCTGGCGATCGACGCCGACCTGCTCGACGTCATGATCACCTGGGACCAGACCGGCAGCTACGAGGTCGGCGAGTTGCAGTCGCAGTTCGGTGGCGGCAACGACGACAACGACTGGATGACCACGCTGCTGCAGACCAAAGCGTTCCATCGCATCCCGCCCGCGAACCTGCAGGCCATCTTCATGCGCATGAACCGGCAGCTCTATCGCGCCGGCGAAGTCGTCATCAAACAAGGCGATGAAGGCGACTACTTCTACGCCATCGTCCAGGGCAAATGCCTGGTGACGCGTGAATCTCCGCTCAACCAGAAAGGCATCAAGCTCGCCGAGCTCGGGGTGGGCGAGACCTTCGGTGAAGAAGCGCTGATCGCCGAAGCCAAGCGCAATGCCACGGTGACGATGTTGTCCGACGGCGTGCTCATGCGGCTCAACAAACAGGACTTCCGCGACCTCATGCACGAGCCGCTGCTGCGGTGGGTGGATGAGCAGCAGGCCCTCAAGATCATCCAGGCGCGTGGGCAATGGCTCGACGTTCGCCTCCCTTCCGAGTTCCAGAACATGGCGGTGGAAGGCTCCATCAACATCCCGCTGTATTTCGTGCGGCTGAAGCTGAATGCGCTGGATCGCAAGACCCCCTACGTGGTGGTCTGCGACACCGGGCGGCGCTCGTCCGCCGCTGCGTTCATCCTGTCGGAGCGCGGGTTCGATGCCTACGTGCTGAAAGGCGGCATCACCACCTCGAACCTCCCGATGCGGCGCCCAGGCTGACGAGACCTCGCATGGGTCGTGGCAGCCTAACCAGCGTGGTCCTGCTACTTCTCTGCTCTGCAGCGGCCGCAGCGCCTGAGCGAGCGGCATCCGATGCCTCGGAACCCGAGATGGACGTGGTCGTCGTGTCCGGCGTCCATGCAGGCCCCGCGTTGTGGAAGGTCAGCGCGGCCGAGAACGTGTTGTGGATCCTGGGCGAGGTGTCGCCTTTTCCGCGCAAATGGAAGTGGAAGTCCAAGGACTTCGAAAGGAAGCTCGGCCGATCCCAGGAGTTGCTGATCGACTTCTCGGGATACTGGTGGGTGGAAGAGGAAAACGCCCCGGCGCTCTATGAGGCGGGAAGACTCCCCGACGGCACGACACTCAAGGACGTGATTTCTCCGGAACTGCTTGCCCGCGTGCAGACCGTGGCGTCGAAGTTCGACAACCCGGCACTGGAAAAGCAGCGCGCCTTTTCAGCGACCAATCGCCTCGTGACGAGCGCCATGAAAAAGCTCGATCTCGCCGGCTTCAGCGCACGCTTCGAGGCCGCGCGGCTCGGTGAATGGCGAAAGATGAAGATCACCTACTTCGCGGCGCCCGATCTTCCAGTCAAAGACCGGTTGCAGAACTGGCAGCACCCTTCGAACGAGGTGTGCCTGAAACAACTCGTGGACACCATCGACGATGGCGGCAATGGCGCTCTCCAGCTAGCCAATGCGTGGGCCGTCGGTGATATCGGGGAACTGCGCGCGCTCGTTCCCCGGTATTCGTTCTCGCGCGATGGGTTCCGGTCCGGCGCGTGCGCAGATGCGATGCATGGCGGTGAACAGCAGGCCCGCGAGTACAAGGCGCGGCGTATCCAGAGCTGGGTGACGGAAGCCGAACGCGCGCTCAAAAAGAATCGCAGCACCGTCGCCGTCGTGCTGATGTCCGAACTGTTCGCGACGGATGGTTATCTCGCGGCGCTACGAGACAAGGGTTACGAGATCGTCGAGCCGCAGTAACCAGTCACCGCCCCCCTGGCGCCAACATCAAGCGATTCGCTGCGGGGAGAAGCAGGCAGGGTTCGGGCACGCGCAGTTGCCGGAATCGGGCGGTTTCGAATCTGCCGGCCCATTCCGGGTGATGCGCTTGCATGAATCGGCGAGCGCCTTCTTCGTCGTAACTCACCGTGAATCGCCGGCCGCCGGGGCTGGTGTCGAAGGAATAGTCCCCGAGGTAAAGCACCCGACCCCCGGGAACGTCTTCGTACACGGGCACCGCTGAATCACAGATGAATGCGGTTAGTTCGCCCGCGAGAACGCGGCGGATCGCAAGCGTATCGCCATTCGAAACCTGGCCCGTGAAGTAGCCGTTGGCCTCCGGTCGCATTTCTCTGCTGCCCCCGAAGGCCTGCTGCATCCGGCTCGCCTTGAACCAGAGGTTCTGCACGCTGCCTCCCAGGAAGCTGGGGAGCTCTCCCGAAGTGCGCACCAGGATCGTCGATTTCCTCTCGGCCTTGGGAACCCGACGAGATTTGTTGACCGTGGGCGATGGAGGCAGGTCCGCTTCGGTCGACGTCACATCTTCGATGGAAGCCGTGAAGGGATTCTCGATCCGCAGCTTTATCCTATGGATGCTTCCTGCATACGCATCGAAAGCCAGCTCTTGATCTTGATCGCATCGATGAACATGCAGAACATTGGCGGCGCCCGTCATCTGCAAGCGATTTGCTTCGAAGCAGACCTTCAAGCTGTGCCGGCCCGGAGACAAGGGCACTTCGCAATCGGTGAATGCACCGGCCTGGAGCGCCTTGATCTCGTGAGATCGACCATCTATCGCCTTGATCACAGTCCAGGGATCACAGCGCAGGAGCGCGCCCTTTGCGTCCGCGGCATTCTGCCGCGCTTGGACTCCGGGACACAGCACCAGCAGCGCTGCCACGAGAAGAGCGTAGCGGGATCGTCCAAGTGGATAGGTAGCCATCGCCCGCGAGTCTAAAGCGACCGCGAAGACAGGACTACATCGTGTGCGTGGCCTTGTCGCCCGCGAGCGCGCCGGCCAGATAGGTCTCGATCTTCTTCTGGGTCTGTCCGCGATCCTGATCCGAGAACTGCACGCCGATGCCGGCGGTGCGTTTGCCCTGCGCGCCCTTGGGCGTCAACCAGATCACGCGTCCGGCCACGGGCAGCTTTTCGTCCTCACCCATGAGGTTCAGCAGCATGAACACCTCGTCACCGAGGCGGTAATTGCTGTTGGTCGGAATGAACAGGCCGCCGTTCTTCACGAAGGGCATGTAAGCCAGGTACAGCGCGCTCTTGTCCTTGATGGTGAGCGTGAGCAGGCCCGGCTTGTTGGTGCCAGTGCGGCCGGTACGTCCCTCGCTCATGCGCGATTCCCCGCGGATGCAGCCCATCGCCACAGCAAGGCCTCGACGGCCATGGTCTTGTTGATGGAGGTATGGGAAAGCTTTCGCATGTCGCGGACGGCGTCGGAGAGTTCGAACAGGCGACATATGTTCGGTGCTGCGCCCGAACCTGACAAGTGCGTTACGTCGCGGTTTGCCGTCGATTCCAGTATTCGTTCTGTGATCCAGCTCTCAACGCAGGCCAGGCGTATCCCGAGCTCTCCTTTCGCCCATTTGTCGGCCACGGCCGGCGGCTGGATATTGCCGCTGCCAACCTCCCGCAATGTGCGCAGCGTATCGGCACGAAGTTCGGCAAGCGCCTGCACGTCCGCCTCCAGAAGTTCGAAGGGACCCGCGCCGGTTGCGGCGAGCGCGTCTGCCCAAGGGCCCTCCCCCCGGGAGTCGGCGAGGAACCGTGCCGCGTCGGTGCGCGAAGGTCCAGCGAGCCGAAGCTTGGAGCAACGGCTGCGAAGCGTGGGCAGCAGGCGCGAAGGCTGGCTCGTGACGAGCAACATCAACGTGCGCGCCGGCGGCTCCTCCAGCGTCTTGAGCAAGGAATTGGCGGCGTTGGGATACAACGCATCCGCGGGTTCGAAAATGGCGACCTTGTAGCCGCGGCCGTGGGCCGTGAGCGCGAGGTCCGCGATCAGATCGCGCACCGGCTCGACTTTGATGTACTGCGAGTCTTCTTCCGGCGAGAGGCGTGTGACATCGGGATGCTGGTCCAGGAGCAGCCACTTGCAGTTCTGGCACTCGCCGCAAGGAGCCCGCGAAGTGTCCGTGCAGTTGACGCGCATCGCGATCCACCGCGCCAGTTCCAAACCACCCGCACCGGGGTCTTCGTGGATCAACAGCCCATGCGAGAGCCGCTGCTGCGTGATCGCGGCGTTCACTTCCGCCTGCGCGGCGGCGAACCATGCGGGCATGGGCTTCATCTAGGCCGTCGTTCCGGGCAGCCCCAGCGCCTGCTCCAGTGCCGCGATGGCGGCTTCGCAGACCTGGTCGAGCTTCTGGGTGGCGTCGACGATGCGGAACCGTTCCGGCTGCGAGCGCGCCAGGTCCAGGTAACGATTACGCACGCGATCGAAGAACTGCGCCGACTCGATCTCGAAACGGTCCACCGCGCCACGCCGCGCCTGCATGCGCTCGAGGCCCACGCGCACGGGCACGTCGAGCAGGATGGTGCAGTCGGGCTGCAGATCGCCATGCACGGCCTGCGCGAGCCGTTCGATCAGCGACCGGTCGACGCCTCGGCCGCCGCCTTGATAGGCGTGGGTCGCGTCGGTGAAGCGGTCGCAGAGCACCCATTCGCCGCGCGTGAGCGCCGGGCGGATCAGGTTGTCGACGTGGATCTGCCGCGCTCCGAACATCAGCAAAGTCTCGGCGGTGGCACTGATGTGCTCCTCGCCGCGATCCAGCACCACCGAACGGATGCGCTCGGCGACGGCCGTGCCGCCCGGCTCGCGCGTCGGATGCACGGTGATGCCGCGCGCGCGCAGCGATTGCGTGAGCCGGTCCGCGACCGTGGTCTTGCCCGCGCCTTCGATGCCTTCGAGTGTGATGAATCGGGCCTGCGTCATTGCCTGTTGCCTCGCAGCCGCGCGAGATACCGCTTCAGCGCCGCGTTGTGTTCTTCGTACGTTGCGGAAAACTCATGTGAGCCGTCGCCGATGCCCGTGGCGACGAAGAAAAGGTCGCCGGTCTCCAGCGGTTTCGTCGCCGCTTCGATGGCTTCACGCGATGGCAAGGCGATCGGTGTGGGCGGCAGGCCGTCGCGAGTATACGTGTTGTAAGGCGTGTCGGTGCGCAGGTCCCGGGTGCGGATGTTGCCGTCGTAGGCGGCGCCGATGCCGTAGATCACGGTGGGATCGGTCTGCAGCCGCATGTTCCTTCGCAGCCGCGTGACGAACACGCCGCCGATGCGCGGGCGCTCGCTCGCGAGGCCGGTTTCCTTTTCGATGATGGACGCGAGGATCAGCGCCTCGTAGGCATTGCGCAGCGGGAGATTCGCGGCGCGCGCGTTCCAGGCCGTCTCCAGCGCCTCGGCGAGCTTGCGATACGCGAGCGAGTAGATCTCGCGATCGGTGGTACCGGCGGCGAAGCGATACGTATCGGGGAAGAAGCGTCCCTCGGGATGTTCGCCCGCGTGACCGATTTCGGCCATGATCGCGGCGGGCTCCTTGCCGCGCAGCGTGACCCGCACCTGCGGATGCTGTTCCACCGCGCGCCGCATGTCGGCAAACGTCCAGCCTTCGATGACGGTGAGGGTCTCCAGCACCACGCGGCCTTCTTCGAGCTGGCGCAGGATGTCGGCGGGTGAGGCTTGCGCGGGGATTTCGTAACGCCCGGTCCTGATGCCCGGCCAGCCCCGCAGGCGCAGACCGATCTCAACGGCGCGGCGATCCGCGAGTGCACCCAGCGAATCTAGCTCCGCCAGCGCGCCGCGCACCGTCGTGCCGGGCTTCACGAGCAACTGCACGGGCTCGGCATGCGGTCCGGGAGAACGCATCGTGGTCTCGATACGTTGCCAGTAGATAGCCGCGCCGGCGGCGGCGAGCAGCGCCAGCACGAGAACGGCCCAGAGCAGTTTACGCATCGAGCGTCTCCACCTGCCGCGCGATCCTCTGCGCGGACTGGTTCATGGGGAAGCGATGCTCGCCCACGCGCCGGACCGGCACAACCCCGATGCGTGCATTGGTGACGAACAGCTCATCCGCGGCGAGCAGATCCTCGAGAGTCGAGCTGCCTTCCGCGGCACGGAAGCCCAGCGTCGCGCTCTCCCGGAGCACCACGCCGCGCAGGACGCCGGCCACACCCGCGTCATGCAGTGACGGCGTGAACAGCTCACGGTCACGGATCGCGAATACATTGGTCATCGCGCCCGAGATCACACGGCCCGCGCCATCGAGCAGCAGCGCATCGAACGCGCCGGCGGCGTGGGCCTCACGAGACGCCAGCACGTTCTCGATCCGGCTCAGATGCTTGATGCCGGCCAACGCCGGATTCGCCGCCAGTCGAATGCTGCTCATCACGAGTTCCACGCCCTGCTGAAGCTCCGCCGCGAGCGGCGCCGTGGAGAACAGCGACACGATGCGACGCGCCGTCTCGGTGCCGCCGGGCGCGTATCCGCGACGCACGGCGCTGCCGCGCGTGACGATGATTTTGAGGATGGCCAACGGCGGCGCCTGCGCCGCCGCGCTGTCGATCTCGCCGCGCAGTGCTTCGAAAGCGTCGAAGTGGATGCCGAGTTTCCTGCAGCCGGCGTGAAGCCGCACGAGATGGGCATCCAGGAACCGCGGCTTGCCACGCCGTATCAGAATGGTTTCGAACAGACCGTCGCCATACTGCAGTCCACGATCATCGGCAGGCACCGTGCCCGTGATCTTGCCATCCACCCAGGTAGCCAGTGCGTCGCTCATGCGGCACCGAAGGCCCGCAACAGCCCGCGCGCCTTTGCGCGCGTTTCCTCGAGCTCGCGCTCGGGAATGGAATCGGCAACGATGCCCGCGCCGGCGCGCAGCTCGATCTCCGAGCCCTGCAACGCCAGCGTGCGAATCAGGATGTTGAAATCCGCGTCGCCATCGAGGCCCAGCCACCCGAGCGAACCCGTGTAGGCGCCCCGCCCCTCGTTTTCGAGCGCGGCGATGATCTGCATGCACCGGAATTTCGGGCAGCCGGTGATGGTTCCGCCCGGGAACAGCGCACGAAGCGCATCGACGGCCGTGGCGTCCTCGCGCAGCCGGCCGCGCACGTTCGAGACGATGTGGTGCACGTGGGCATACGACTCGGTGACCATGTATTCGTCCACGATCACGGAGCCCGCCACGCATACCCGCCCGAGGTCGTTGCGCTCGAGATCGATGAGCATCACGTGTTCCGCGCGCTCTTTCGGATGCTCGACGAGCGCCGCGATGTCCCGCCGGTCCTGCTCGTCGGAGCCACCTTCCGTGGCCGCATGTCGTGCGCGCGTACCGGCGATCGGGCGCGTCGAGATGTCACTGCCCTGGATGCGAAGCAGGCGCTCGGGTGACGACGAGAAGACGGACACTCCCTGCCAGGTCGCGCGCGCCGCGAACGGCGCCGGATTCGCCTGGCGCAACGCTGCATACACCTGGGCATGAGACGCATCCGGCTCCGCAAGCGTGAGCCGCCAGGCGCGCGAGAGATTGGCCTGGTAGATGTCGCCCTCGGCGATGTGGGCCTTGGCGTGCCGCACGCGCTCGAGAAACTTCTCGGGCGATTCCTCGCGCAGTTCCTTCAAACGTGGCGCCGGGATCGGAGATTCATCGACGTCGACATCGCGGATCGCGTCGACGAGGGACCGATGCGAGCCGGCGTCGTCGGCTTCGCTGATGACGTACACGGTGTCGCGAACCTGGTCATGGATCGCCAGCGTCTTCACCCGGAGCGCGAAAGCGGAGAATGGCAGCGGCGCCGGTGGAAGTCGCAGGTGCGGCTCCACCTCTTCGGCCATCTCGTACCCGAGGTAGACGAACCAGCCACCCGCGAATGGCAGATCGTCGGGTCGCTGGCCCTGCTGCCTTTCGCGCTTCAGCCAGGCCTGCAGGTTGTCGAGGAATCCACCGGCAACTAGCGGCACGCCGTCGGCACGCAGCTCACCCTGCGCGCCTCTCGTGAGACTGGCCACGGGCGCAGTCGCGAGAAAGCTGAACTGCGCCAGCGGACCCTGCGCGGCGCTGTCGAAAAACACGGGGTACCGCGCGGGGTCGTGCTGCGCGAGCATGCGCAGCGCGGCTCCGTCCACGGTCAGGCGCGTGACGAGAGGTGCGGCGACTGGTTTGCCGGCGTCCACGCGGAACGCGAAGCGTCAGCCCTTGAAGCGGCGGAAGATCAGCGAGCCGTTCGTACCGCCGAATCCGAAGGAGTTCGACAACGCGGCGTCGATCGAGACCTGCCGTGCCGTGTTCGGCACGTAGTCGAGATCGCAGTCCGGATCCGGCGTGTGGTAGTTGATCGTCGGCGGCGCCACGTTGTCGCGGATCGCGAGGATCGAGAACAACGCTTCCGCCACACCGGCTGCTCCCAGCAAGTGCCCCGTCATCGACTTCGTCGAGCTCACCGGCAGCTTGTACGCGTAGTCGCCGAAGGCGTTCTTGATGGCGATCGTCTCCGCCTTGTCGCCCAGCGGCGTCGAGGTGGCGTGCGCGTTCAGGTAATGGATGTCCGTGGGATTCATGCCGGCGTCGCGCAACGCATTGACCATCGCCAGGCGTGCGCCCGCGCCGTCTTCCGGTGGCGCGGTGATGTGATAGGCATCGCTGCTCATGCCGAAGCCGACGACTTCCGCGTAGATGCGCGCGCCGCGCGCCCTGGCGTGTTCGAGTTCCTCGAGCACCAGCGCACCGCCGCCATCTCCCATGACGAAGCCGTCGCGATCTTTGTCCCAGGGACGGCTCGCGCCCTGCGGATCGTCATTGCGCTCTGAGAGCGCCTTCGCCTGCGAGAAGCCGGCGAGCGCCGTGGGCGTCGTCGCGCATTCGGAGCCGCCCGCGATGATGATGTCCGCGTCACCGTACTGGATGCTGCGCATCGCGAAGCCGATGGCGTGCGTGGAGGTCGTGCAGGCGCTGACCACGCCAAGGTTCGGACCGCGCAGCCCGAACTTGATGCTCAGGTGTCCCGCGACCATGTTGCCGATGGTGCTCGGGATGTAGAACGGCGAGGTCTTCTTCGGGTTGTGCGTGCGTTCCCAGGTGATGGCTTCGTCTTCGATGCCCGCGAGGCCACCGATGCCCGAACCCATGATGGCGCCGCAGCGATCGGCGTTCTCCTTGGAGAAATCCAGACCGGAGTCCGCGACCGCCTGAATGCCCGCGCCCATGCCGTAATGCATGAACGGATCCATGCGCCGCGCTTCCTTGGGCGAGATGTATTGGGAGACGTCGAAACCTTCGACTTCACCCGCGAACCGCGTGGAAAACGGGGAAGCATCGATGCGGGTGATCGGCTTGATGCCGCTCTTGCCCGCGAGTACCGCGGCCCAGGCCGTGGCAACGTCACTGCCCACTGGCGAAACGATACCCAGCCCGGTCACGACTACACGTCGCTTGGACACACTATCCTCATTGGATGGAGGTCGGATGGAATGCGGCAGCGGCGGCATTCATTGCCGGCTCCCTGCCGCGGAATGGTGATCAGGACTTGCGGCGCTCGGAGATGTAGCTGATCGCCTGGCTCACGGTGGTGATCTTCTCGGCGTCTTCATCGGGGATCTCGATTTCGAACTCTTCTTCGAGAGCCATCACCAACTCGACCGTATCGAGCGAATCGGCACCGAGATCATCGACGAACGAAGCGTCATTGACGACCTGCTCAGCCTTGACGCCCAACTGCTCGGCGACGATCGCCTTGACCTGCTGTTCAACCGTGCTCATTTCTGATTCGCCCTCAATAAATGTGTTGTCACTGACAGCCTCCCCTTCAGGGGGTGGCCGCAGCGGGCGCGTATTCTAGGGCAAGCGCCCCCTGTTGGCCACGCTGTCAAATCGTGAGTCGTTGTTTTTGTTTGTTTTTGGTCGGGATTTGTTGTTGCAGGGACCCCAAAAGTGGGGTCCAAACAACGCCGTTTCACCGGTTTGGGGCGGCCGGCCAGGCCGTCCGCTCAGGCCATGTACATGCCGCCGTTCACGTGCAGGGTCTCGCCGGTGATGTAGCTGGCGCCCGGGGAACACAGGAACAGCACCGCGGAGGCGATGTCGTCCACGTTGCCGAGTCGGGCCATCGGGACCTGCGCAGTCAGAGCCGTACGCTGCTCGTCGTTGAGCGCGCGCGTCATGTCGGTATCGATGAAGCCCGGCGCCACCGCGTTCACGGTCACGCCGCGCGACGCGATTTCCTTGGCCAGCGACTTGGTGAAACCCAGCAGGCCCGCCTTGGCCGCCGCGTAATTTGCCTGCCCGGGGTTGCCCGTGAGGCCCACGATCGACGTGAGCGACACGATGCGGCCCCGACGCTCTTTCATCATGCGCTTCAGCACACCCTTTGAAAGGCGGAAGACGCTCGTGAGGTTCGTGGTGATGACCGCATCCCAGTCCTCCGGCTTCATGCGCAGCAGGAGCATGTCGCGCGTGATGGCCGCGTTGTTCACGAGGATGGTGGGCATCTCGCCTTTCGCGTCGAGGTCGGCCAGCAGGGCGTCGATGGACGCGGCGCTGCTCACGTCGAGGACCGCGCCGCGACCCTTGTCGCCGAGCGCCGCAGAGATGGACGCCGCGCCGGACTCCGAGGTGGCGGTGCCGATCACGCGCGCGCCCGCCTCCGCCAGTGACTTTGCGATGGCTTGGCCGATACCGCGCGAAGCGCCGGTGACGAGAGCGATGTCGTTATTGAGCATGGGAAGTTCTCAGGCAGGAAGCGCGGCGGCCGCGGCTTGGAAGGATTCGGGTTCGTCGAGCGTGAACACCTGTGTATCGCGTGTGCGCTCGATGCGCTTCACGAGTCCGGCGAGCACGCCCCCGGGGCCACATTCGACGATGCGCGTGACCCCGGCGCTGGTCAGCGCGGTGACCGTGGCGGTCCAGCGCACGGGACTCGACAGCTGGCGCACGAGTAATCCGCGGATGTCGTCGGGCGCGGAATGTTCCTTGCCATCGACGGCGCTCACGTATCGGATCTGCGGTGCGCGAATCTCCGTCGACGCGAGCCGCTCGCCGAGCCGCAATCCGGCGGCCCGCATGAGGCTGCTGTGCGACGGCACACTCACGGGTAGTTCGATCGCGCGTTTGGCGCCGCGCGCCTTCGCGTTGTCGATGGCGCGCAGCACGGCCGCTTTCTCGCCCGCGATCACCACCTGTCCGGGCGCATTGAAGTTGACGGCCTCGACCACGGAGCCGGCGGCCGCTTCCGCGCATGCCGCCTCGACGTCGGCGTCTTCGAGACCTAACAAGGCAGCCATCGATCCCGTGCCGAGCGGCACGGCTTCCTGCATGGCTTTGCCGCGGAACCGCACCAGGTCGACGCAGGTGCCGAAGTCGATCGCTCCGGCGGCCACGAGCGCCGTGAATTCGCCCAGGCTGTGGCCGGTGACCACACCCGGCAATGCACCCCGGCGCTCCTGCCACAATCGCCAGACGGCGATACCCGCCGCCAGCATCGCCGGCTGCGTGCGCTCGGTCGCATTGAGATCTTCCACCGGGCCCTGGCTTGCGAGTTGCCAGAGGTCGTAACCCAGCACCGTCGAAGCTTCGTCGAAGGTGGCGCGGATCACCGGCGCTTCGTCCGCGAGTTTCGCGAGCATGCCGATGGCTTGGGAGCCTTGTCCGGGAAAGACGAAGGCCAGGTCGTTCGAAGTGTTTACGTTTGACATGGGGCGCGGAGTATAGCCGCTCGCCTGCTAGGACCTCGCACGGACCCCGGGAGTCAGCGCGAGGACTACACCGCCGATGGCGCCGTAGAGATGCGCATCGACTATGGTCGTTGCGTTCTCCTCGAACGGCAGCGATCCCATGAACTGCTCATAAGAAAGCTTCACGACGATGAACACGGCGAGGATCCAGCCGTCGAGATCCCGACGCCGCAGATGCGCCAGCGTGCCGGCCGTCATGACACCGTGCAGCGCGCCCGACGCGCCCACGTACCACTCCACTTCCGGGCTCCAGAACCACAGGCCCAGGCTCACGGCCGCGCAGGTGCCGAGATAGATAGCCAGCCAGCGGCCGGGACTGTAGTCGCGCGCGAAGAGTGCCCACATGAGCACGAGCCCCATGCTGTTGAGCACGGCGTGTTCCAGATCCAGGTGCACGAAATGCGCCGACAACAGCCGCCACAGCTCGCCTGCCTGCACGGCCGGGCGGTCGTAGCGCATCCACTCCCGGGCCGCCGCCCCGCCATCCCATTCCGGAGCCAGCAGCACGAGGACGATACCGGCCAGCGCCCAGCCGTAGGCCCGGTCGGCATTCAGCGACTTGAGGACACCGGCTAACCCGCCGACAGGGGCTTCAGCGTTCATTTGCTATCATGCGCGCCGGTCGTTTTCGCCACGTTTCCCCATCTCCAGACCTCACAGGCATCACATGAATTCGCGCTCTCTCCGGCTCGCCCGCGGCTTCACACTCATCGAGATCATGGTGGTCGTGGTGATCATCGGCCTGCTGGCCGCGGTGATCCTGCCCAATGTCTTCGGAAACGTCGAGAAAGCGCAGGTCAACAAGGCCAAGAGCGACATCCAGGCCATCGAGACCGCGCTCACGATGTTCAAGCTCGACAACTACAAATATCCGTCCACGGACCTCGGGCTCACCGCGCTCTACCAGCGCCCCAACGACCCCACCATCCGCAACTGGCGCGAAAACGGCTACGTGAAGCGCATCAGCGCGGATCCCTGGGGCAATCCCTACCAGTACATCTTCCCGGGCACGCGTGGTCAGGAGTACGACCTCTACTCGTTTGGCGCCGACGGCCAGGAAGGCGGCGAAGGCCCGAATGCGGACATCGGCAACTGGAATCTCGGCCAATAAGCCGCGCTTCGCGGCCGGGAACATGACTGCGCGGGCGCCGCGCGTCCGCTCGAAGGGCTTCACGCTCATCGAGATCATGATCGTCGTGTTCATCGTCGGACTCATCACGGCTGCGGCCGTCATCTCCTTCGGCGGCGACCGGCGCGACACCGAACTCGATAAAGAGGCGGAGCGCCTCCATGCCCTCATCGACTACGCGCGTGAACAGGCCGAGCTGCAGACCCGAGACTACGGCGTGCGCATGGATCGGCTCGGATACGGGTTCGTGGTCTTCAACCCGCTGAGCAATGAATGGCGCTACGCCGAGGAAGACGACGCGCTGCGCGAACGCAAGTGGCCCGACGGCCTGATCCCGGGGCTCGTGGTCGAAGGCCGCAATGTCGTGCTCGACGTGCGCAAGCCCGACGTCACGGACTTCAAGCCGCAGGTCATGATCTTCGCGAACGGCGATCTGTCCTCGTTCGAGGTCTCGCTGGCGCGTGAGGGTACGGAGCCCGACAACCGCGCGCGCATCTACACCAACGAGCAATCCTTCGTGCAGTTGCTGCTTCCCGGTCAGACCGAGGAGTCGCTGAAGGCTGCCGCTGTCGCGGCCAATTCGCAATGATCGGGCGCCCGGGTTCACGCGGCTTCACGCTGCTCGAGGTGCTGATCGCACTCGCCATCGTCGCCGTCTCGGCGGGCGCGCTGCTCGGCACCGTCACCTCCTCCGCGAGCAATGTGCTCTATCTCAAGGACAAGACGCTGGCCGAATGGGTGGCGCTCAATCGCGTGACGGAGATCCGCACCGCGCAGACCAAACCAGGCACGGGCCGGCGCAAGGGCAATTCCGTGATGGGCGGCATGCGCTGGGAGTGGGAGGAGACGATCACCGAACTACCCGTGGAAGGCATGTTCCGCATCGAGGTGCGAGCGCACAGCCTGGGTGAACCCGTCGACGATTCGAAGCCGGTGGAGAAATCCACTTCGCAGACGCCGGCGCCCTCCACCTCCGCGGGTAGCGAGATGGATCGCGTGGCCTGGACGTCCACGGCCTTCGGGGTATTCGGTAGTTCGACCTCGGATTCACGCACACCCATCGGCGCGCCATTCACGGGCGACCTGACCTCGAACCCGGGCGGCAATCCCGGCGGACAACCCGGTCCGGGCGGCGCCCCGGCGCCTGCGCCGCCGCGCACGGGAGCTCCGGCCTCATGACGCACGCGCGCGGATTCACCATCGTCGAGGTCATGGTCGCCATCTTCATCGCGGCCATCATGTTCGCCATCGGTTACGGGGCGATCAATCAGGCGCTGCGCGATCGCGATTCCATCAATGCCTCGCAGGAGCGCGTGAGCGAGATCCAGCGCGGCATGCGGGTGGTGGCTCAGGACCTCACGCAGATCGTGGCGCGCGCCGCGCGCGACACCAGCGGCACGGGCCAGCTCATGCCGGCCGTGTTCGCCACCGGCAGCGACAACGTCCTCGTCACGTTCACGCGTGCGGGGTGGACCAATCCCGCGGGCCTGCAGCGCCCCGCGGAGCAGCGAGTGCGTTACCGGTTCCTCGACGGCTCCCTGGTGCGCGAATACTGGAACACCGTGGACCCGGCGCTGAATACCGAACCGCGCCAGCGCATCCTCATCACGAAGGTGAAATCCGCGGAGATCCGATTCCTGGATCCGGCTTCGCGCAACTGGCGCACGGACTGGCCGGTGTCACAGCCTTCGGGCCAGATCAGCCCCGCCCAGACGGACATCGCGCTGCTCACGCGCCCGTTGCTCATCGAGTTCACGCTGGTGCTCGAGGACTGGGGCCGCGTGCAGCGACTGTTCGAGATTCCGACGTGAACGCGGCACGCGTACGCCAGCGCGGCATCGCCCTGCTCGTCGCCGTGGTGATGTTCGCCATCGCGACGACGGTGGCTGCGGCCATCACGTACAACAAGGCGATGGCGGCGCGGCGCGCGGCTGCCACGTTCACGCTCGAGCAGGCATTGCAGGCCGGCATGGCGGCGGAAGCGCTGGCGGCGGTCGCGCTCGAAGACGACGCGACCAACTCGCGCACCGAACTCAACAACGCCTGGGCTCAGGCCGTGGGCCCTCTCGAGATCGAAGGGACTGGCGCGTGGATCCAGGCGCAGGTGGAAGACCTCACTTCGCGGTTCAATCTCAACAGCCTGGTGAAGTGGAACGGCACGGTCGGAATCTTCGAAGCCGACCCTCGCCAGGTGAACGCGTTTCGCGAACTGCTGGCCACGCTGAACATCGATCAGAAATACGCCGACCTGCTGGTCGACTGGATAGACACCGACATCCAGCCGCAGTCCACGGGCGGCGGCGAGGACACCTTGTATCTCACGCAGGTGCCGCCCTACCGTCCGCCGAATACCTTCATCACGCATCCCTCGGAACTGCTGGCCCTGCCGGGGTTCGGGCCGGAGAACTACGCGTTGATCGCGCCCTATGTGACCGCGCTGCCGCTCAGCGCCAAGGTGAATCCCTGCACGGCCAGCGGGCTCACGCTCGACATCGTCATCAACGATCCCACCTCGCAGTCGAACTGGCAGAACGCGCAGCTCCAGCAGAGCCGGCAGAAGAGCTGTTTTCCCACCAAGAACGACGTGCTGGCGGCCATCGCCGACCCGCAGGTCAAACAGGCGGCGGGCGACAACCTCCAGGAGAAATCCGACTGGTTCCGCCTGCGCACCTACATCCGTATTGGCACTGCGGAATTCGTTTTGTACAGTGTCCTTCTCCGCGAGCCGAACAACCGCGTGCGTACCGTTCAGCGCAGCTTTGGAACCGAATAACCATGACAGAGTCGCTGATCGTTCACCTGCGTGACGGGGCCGCACCCCAGTGGATGGTGTGCAACGAAGACGGGCACGTCGTCGTCAACGCCGTCTCCGGAGATTTGTCCCAGGCCACGGCCATGGCGACAGGCCGCCGCGTCGTGCTCATCCTCCCCGCGGACGAAGCACTCGTCACCGACAGCGAGGCGCCGGCGAAGAACGCCGCCAAGCTCGCGCAGGTCATTCCCTACGCGCTCGAGGAACGGGTCGCGGACGAAATCGAGAACCTGCATTTCGCACTGGGCGAACGTGATGCCGCGAGCGGCCGCGTGCCCGTCGTGGTCATCGAACGCGCGAAGCTCGACGCCCGGCTTGCCGAAGTCCGCGCGGCCGGCCTGTTCCCCACGGCTATCTACTCGGAAGCCTCACTGCTCCCCGCCATGCCCGGCCAGATGATCGCGTTGCTCGATGGCGGCACGCTGACATTGCGTGGCGCCGACGGCCCGCCGCTCGTCATGCCTGCGCTCTCGCTCACGGATGCATTCGAGATGGCGCTGGCCGCGCAGCCCGCTCCCGTCGCGGGCCTCGAGCCCATGCCGCTCGGCCTGCTGCTGTATGCCGGACACGATGAATGGCAGGCGCATCAGGACGCCGTTGATTCGCTGCGCGATCGCTTCACCGGTGTGAAGGTGCAGTTGTTGCCCTCGGGTCCGCTGACCGTGCTGGCGCCCGCCGCCGCGGGCGGCGAGGCGGTCAACCTCCTGCAAGGGTCACTCGCGGTGGCTTCTCCGATGGAGATGCGCTGGCAGTCCTGGCGTATGGCCGCGATCCTCGCGGGCGTGCTGCTCACGCTGCACATCGGCGGACGCGTGTTCGAGCTGCAGAAACTTCGCAAGGCGGAAGCCTCGCTGGATGCCGGCATCGAAGAGGCGTTCCGCGCCGCCATGCCCGGCCAGCAGAACGCCACCAATGCCAGGCGCCGCGTGGCGCAACGTCTCGACGAGGTCCGCAGCGGCGGCGGCGGCACGCTGCTTCCCGCGCTCGTGGCGATCGCCACGGCCCGCGGTGCTTCGCCGGCCGCCACCATCGAAGGCATCACCTTTCGTGAAGGCGTGGTGAGCATGCGCGTGATCGCGCCGGACGCCGCGAGCCTCGACGCGATGAGCCAGCAGCTTCGCGCCACCAATTGGCAGGCGGACATCAAGGATCTGAACGCCAGCGGCGACAGCTATCGCGGCCGCGTCGAGATCCGCAAGGCGGGCGCCTGATGCGCGCCTGGTACGACAATCTCGCCGAGCGCGAACGCCGCATGGTGTTGCTGGGGGGCATCGCCGCCGCCGTGCTGCTCGTGCTGGCCGTGGTGTTGCCCCTCAACCGCAACATCGCGCAGGCCAAGCAACGCGTCACCACCAAACAGGGTGACCTCGCCTTCATCCAGAGCGCAGCGCCCGCGCTGGCATCGGCCGGTCCGGGCATGAGCGTCGCGTCGGCCGACAACCTGGTCGTGCTCGTGGACAGCTCGGCGCGTGAAAGCGGACTGGGAAAATCCCTGTCCAGCAGCTCTCCGGCCGCGGATCGCAGCCTGCGTGTGCGTTTCGAACGGGTCGCCTTCGATGGCCTCGTCGCCTGGCTTGCTCGTCTCTCGCAGAACCACGGCGTCCGCGTGGACACCGCCGAGATCGAATCGGCGGGCGAACCGGGCCTCGTCAACGCGTCGCTGGTACTCAAGGCGGGCTGATCCTTGAAGCGCGGCCCGCTGATCCTGACCATCGTCGCGGGCGTGCTCGTGTTCCTCGGCGTCCTGGTTCTCTATCTACCGGCGAGCTGGTTCGCCTCGATGCTCCCGCCCCAGGTCCGCTGCAATGAGCTCGGCGGCTCCCTCTGGCAGGGCGAGTGCCTCGGGCTGTCCTACCAGAATGGCGCGCTCGGCGACGCCACCTGGAATCTCTCGGCGTTCCAGGCGGTCACCGGCAAGATCAGGGGCGACGTGGACCTGCGCGGCACCCTGATCAACGCGCGCGCGGATCTCGACGTGAACTTCGCCGGCGTCGGCGAACTCCGCAACGTGAGTGCGCGCTTCCCGCTCGATCCCGCGCTCTCGCCGCAATTCCCGCGCGATCAGCGCGGCAACGTGATCGTGGAGCTCGCGCGACTCCAGGTCGCGGCCGGCGGCGTGCCGCGCCTCATCGAGGGCAAAGTCGAGCTGCACGACTTCCGCCTGGTATCGCCGCAGCCCATGGCGCTCGGCTCCTATGCGCTGACGTTCGATGGCGCGACGCAAGCCGATGGCGGCACGGTGGGCAAGGTCAAGGATCTCGGCGGTCCGTTCATGGTGGACGGCACTTTCACACTGACTCCGCCCAACGCCTACTCCGTGATCGGCCACATCACCGGCCGCTCCGCCGACGCCGAGCGCATCGTGCGTCAGATCACCTTCGGCGTTCCGCCCGACGCTTCGGGACGCAGCGAGTTCCGCTTCGAAGGCACTCTCTAGCTAGTCGACCGGCACTTCCCGCCAGGCGCCGAGCAGCGGGTAATAGAGCCCGGCTCGCACCGGTTCCGGACCCAGACCGCGCGCGAGCTGCACGTAACGACGAAGCTGGGCCTCGTAACGTTTCACCTCCTCGTCGAGGAAATGCTCGCGATCGCCGCCCTCGTGCGGACTCGTCTTGAAATCCACCACCCAGCGGATGCCGTCCGCGTCGACGAAGGTGCGGTCGATGACCGCGTTCACGATCTGGCCGGCTCGCACGCCGGACAACGCGAGTTCGGCATGCACGTCCCGGTGCGACGGATCGAACAACCAGCGGCCGCGAGGATCGGCGAGCGTGGCATCCAGCGCCGCCATGGCCCTCGCCGCCCCCGCCTTCGCGCCCTCCGGTTCGACGCCGAGCAGCTCCAGTCGCGACTCCAACCGATCCTTGAGTGCCGGCAGCTCCTCGCGTGAGGGCATGCCCGATCTCCCGAACCGCTCCAGCGCCGCGTGCACCACCGTGCCCACACGCCTCGCCGTCTGCCGTGCCCAACTGAATTCGATGGGTTCTTCCTCGGCATTGAGCGGCATGAGTTCACCGCGCGCCGCGACGTCGTCGGGCAGCTTCAATTCAGGTAAACGTAGCGGCAGGCGCTGCCGGCGTTGCGAGGGGGTCGCCGCGATTTCAGGCGCCGGAGCATCACTCTCGATGGCCGGATAGTCGTCGATACTGGCGCTCATCGCCGCCCACAGGTTGTCCAGCAGCGAATTGCGTTCGGCGGCAAAAGTACGCTGACCGTCCACTTCCCGTTCCAGCGGATGGATGTACACGTTGAGCGAACGCTTCGCGCGCGTGAGCGCCACATACGCCTGGCGTGTACGTTCGGCACGCGCGCGCTCCTTGTGCAGGGCGCCCACGAACGCGTTGATCGCATCGTCCTCATCGTCCTCGTCGGCCCGATGACGGATGGGCGCCATGAGCAGGTGATCGCGGTCCTGATCCCGCGGCAGCTCCAGCCAGTTCAGCAGGCGCGGGTCGTCGTTGCGTCCCTTGCGGCCGATGCCCACGACGAACACGTGATCGAACTCCAGGCCCTTGGCGCCATGGATCGTCATGAGCTGCACGGCACCGGGCTGCGCGGGATCGACCGCATACAATCGGTCCATGACGGCGGCGAGATTCAGGGGCCGGCCCCGCAGGCGTTTGCGGTCCTCTTCATCGAGCGCGGCCAGGAAGCGTCTGGCATGCGCCAGCTCCGCGGGCTTGCCGCAGGCGGAAGCGCCCCCGAGAGCGAGCCAGGTCCGCTCGACGAGATGCGCGCGCGACTCGCGCTCACGCTCCAGCCAACCGCCCAGCAACAAAGGCGTGGCGCGCAGCAGACGCAACATGCCGTCCGCGGTGAGTCCCGGCACGCCGCTCATGAGCGCCGAGGCGATGGTGCTCTCGCCCGCAATTTCCGACACCCGAGTGAGGTCCGGCAGCGTGAGACCGACGAACGGCGCGCGCAGCACCGCGAGCCAGGCGACGCGATCGAGGGGCGAGTCCAGCGCGCGCACCAGCGCCTCGAGATCGCGCACCACCGGAACCGCGGCAAGAGGTTCGAGGTTCACGCCGATGAACGGGATGCCCCGCGTGTTGAGGCTGGCGCGCACGGCGCGCAAGTGCGGCCGGAAGCTCGCGAGCACCGCGATGCTGTGATCCGGCTGCACGCGGCGTAGTTCGGCGATCTGCGCCGCCACCGACTCGGCTTCCGCTTCGGGTGCGCAGTTCGCGCCCACACGATGTATGCGTTGCGCGCCTTCCAGATTGTCGCGCCCGGCCACACTCGCGAGATGACGCACGGCTCCGCGCCGCACGTCATCGTGCGGCGGGAACACCCGCCCGAAGGCCTCGTTGCACCAGTGCACGAGCGCGGGCGCCGAACGGAAGTTCCGGCGCAAGGTCAGCGATTCCAGCCTCAGGCCTCGCAAGCCCTGGTCGCGCACGCTCGCGAACCGCCCCACTTCGGCATTCCGGAAACCGTAGATGGACTGCATCGGATCGCCCACGAGGAACAAGGTGCGTCCATCACCATCGGACCAGTCGAACGTGAGCGTGCGCAACAGCTCGAACTGGTCGCGCGAGGTGTCCTGGAATTCATCGATGAGCAGGTGCATCAGGTGCGTGCCGATGCGTTCCGCGAGCGGTGTCGGGCTGCTGTCCTGTGTCAGCGCCTGCCTCGCGGCGGCGGCGATCTCCGTGTGATCGCATTCGCCATGCTGGTCGAACGCCGCGCGCAACATGCCCGATGCCACCAGCAGCAGCTTCGAGAGCGAATCCAGTGCCGCGCGCGCGGCCTCAGGGATCAGGGGATCCGGCAGCGCGCGGATGCTCCGGAGGGACGCCAGCAATCGGTCGTCGATGATCCGGAGTCGTTCCAGCCAGTCGTCGCGCAGCATCTTGCCGAGCTTGTCGTCGGCGGGAATTCCCTCGCTTTTGATGAGCCGTTTGCGGGCGCCGCCATCACCGGTCAGCGCCAGGAACGCGACGCCGCGCCAACGCGCCAGATGTTCGGGCGAACCGTCGAGCGCGCCCGCGAAATCCCGCCACTGCGCGAGGTCGGCTTGTTTGTCCGGCTCGAGGTGCTGGCTCGCGAAACGTGCGAGGTTGCTAGCCTGCAGGATGAAGTCCGCGCTGAAGACCTGCGCGGCCTGCGCCAGTTCTTCGGCGACGATTTCGCGCAGGCTCTCCTCGATGCGCGGCGCCAGTTCCTCGCCCGACAGCTGCGGCAGGTTCGGCAGCCACTCCGCACGGCGCGGCAGCATGCCGGCGATGAGCCTTTCGAGCCGTCCCCAGTTGTCGTCGAGCCGGCGCAGGATGCGTTCGAGATCGCGACGCAGCTCGGGATCCGTCTCCGCCGTCCGCATGGCATCGCGCGCCGCCTGTGCGTAGAGGTCGTCCGCCGAGTCCGTGATGCCGCGGCCGAATCCATTGCGCGAAGTCACCGGCAGCGAATTCGCGAGGTATCCATTGAACGCGTCGATGGTCTGGATGCGCAGCCGCGCCGCGCTCTCGTCGATGCCCCACTGGCGGCGCTCGGCGTTCGCCCGCGCCGCCGCGGCCAGTTCCAGCGTCACCGCGTCCGCGGCGGATCTGACTTCGATGTCGCCGGCCAATGCCTTCTGCACGCGCTCGCGCATTTCGCCCGCCGCCTTGCGCGTGAACGTGATCGCGAGCACCTGCTCGGGTTCGTCCACCGTCGCGAGCAGCTTGAGATATCGCTGCGTGAGCACCGTGGTCTTTCCGGATCCCGCGGGAGCCTGGACGATGAACGACTGGCGCACATCGAGCGCGCGCTCACGCGCCGCGGCGTCGATGGCGGCGAGATCGGACTCCGTCATGGCTCTGCCCCGGCGTCGAGCTCCGCGCTCGCGATCTCCATGCGGCGGCACAGGATGGTCAGGTGGCAGTTCCGGCACACGTCCGACGCCGGCTGCACGGGTGCGCGGCCTTCCAGATAGTCGGTCGCAAGTGATCCCAGCGCCACCAGCCAGCGATCCAGTTGATCGCGCCAGGCCTGGAGGATCTGGTCGCCCGGAACCTTCCTGGGATCGAGGCCTTTCACTCCGGGCAACAGGCCCGTGCTCGCCGCCTTGCCCGTGAATTTCGCGCGGCCATCGGCCAGCGAAACGTTCGCGAGCGCCTGCACGTCGCGGCCGGCTTCGGCCAATAGATAGGCCAGGAGCTGCGGCTCCCGCAGGGCGCGCTCATCCCAACGCAGCGACTTCGCGGCCGAAGACTTGTAGTCGAGGATGGCGATGCCGCCGCCTTCGATGGAATCCATGCGATCGATGCGCACCGTGAACCGGCCGTTCGCGATGCTCACTTCACGGCGTGCTTCGAGCGCCACCACCTCGAAGGGGGGCCGCCGCTGTTCCTCCTGCAGCAGGATCTCGATGAGTTTCTCGAGGCGATGTTTCTCGCGATCGACCGCTTGCGCCAGGCTGTCGGGCACCTGGCCGCGGAACACCGAGACCACGGCGGCATCCACCGACGCCGCGATCAAAGGCTTGCGCAGCACCTCGTCCGAAGGCGCGAGGTGCCAGTAATCCTTGAGCTTGATCCACACCAGTTCCAGCGCCTTGTGCAGCAACATGCCACGATCGCGCGCATCGAGCCCTGGCATCGGCTCCTCGAGCTTGCGCGCGGCGAGCCTCACTTCGGCATAGGCATGAAAGCCACACTCGGCCTGGAGCGTGAGCGGTGTGGTGCCGCCGCGCACGGGCTCGCGCGTATCCACCGCCACGCCCTGCGCATCTTCGACGGGCTCGAGCGCGACCTGCCGCAGTTCCGCCGCCAGCGTGACGATCGCGGGTGAAACTTCCACGGGTTGATGCCGCGCAAGCAACGGGCTGATCGAGCGATGCGCGTCGCCCTCGAGGCGGCCCCAGGAACACGTGAGCGAGGCGGCGGACGCCCGCCAGCCCGAGAGACTGCGACGCGCCGCCGCGGTCTGGCCACGAGCGCTGGCCCAGGGAATCCCGGCAGCCACCTGCAAACGCAACGGGATGAACACATCCGGGCGTGGCGGCGCAGGCCACTGCGCGGCGTCGAGTCCCGCCACCCAGATGGCGTCGTAGCGCACCACCGGATCGTCGTGCGAATCACTGAGCGTGACCGGCGTGGCCGCGCTCGCCGGATCGAACTGCCGCTCCGCGGCGAGCTCCGACAAAGTGGCCACGGCATCCGCGGCGCCCCCTCGCGGAAGCCAGGCGCCGAGACCTGCATATTCATCGAGCAACACATGCCAGCGCTGGACGGCCTGATGTTCGTCGCTGCGCAGCGGGCGCGAGCCATGCCAGCCGAGCTGCCGCAGTGCCTGGAGAAGCCTCGGCGACCACTCGGCAGGCGTGCGGCGTTCTCCGCCGAGCGTCGCGGCAGCCATGCGCAACCGGGCTGCCATCGCGAGGGCCGCCGGGATCAGGCTGCGTTCGAGCACCGCGACGAGTTCTTCGGCGCGCACTTCGAGTCGACGTCCTTCGCGAAGGATGGCCTCCACGGCCGCGCCCGCCATGCGATCCGCGGCGTCGAGGAACGGCAGCCGCAGCCAGTGCACCAACTCATCGAAGCGCAGGCTGCCGCTGAGCAGCCGCAGGCTGAGCAACGCATGCGCGATGACCGGGAATTCGGTGAACGGCCGCCCGCCTTCGACCGAGTAGATAGTCGACTGGCCGCGAGCCTGCCCGCCCACCCATTCCGAGGGCGACAGCGTCTGTGAGAGAAGCCGGTCGTAGAGCCCTCTGCGCTGCCGAAGCCGCGCGTCGACGATGAGCAGCCGCCTGTCCGGATCCTGCTCGAGCTGCGAACGGCACCAGGCGGCGATGAGCTCGAGTTCGTGATCGTCGTTCTCGGCCGTGACGACATTCACGGGCGTCTGCGCGCCGGGATCGGCCGCGACGATCTGCGCGCCCCAGCGTTGCAGCGCCTCCTGCGCCGACGCAGGCATCGCGTCGACTCCGCAGGCCAGCAACGGCCCGCGCGATTCGATGTCCGGCAGCCATTCCCGCAAGGGTCTGCGGCCTCGCCCACCGGACAGATTGCCCATCAGTGCCAGGGCTTCGAGCAGCAGGTCGCCCTCGGGTGAACCGCCCAGCGCCTGTGGCGATCTCGTGATGCGCCAGTCCCACAAGGTGCGCACGGCATTGAGCAATGCGCGTGCTTCGGCGCTCCCGCCACCTTGATTGCGCCGCCATTCGCGCAACGCCGCCCATTCGGCGCCGGGAACCAGCAGACGATCCGGCAGCCGCGCGGCTGCCCACGCCTCGTCGAGCGCCTGCTCGGCAAACTGGTTGAACGTGAGGATGCGCGGCGTCTGCCACAGCGTCTGGCCGGAATCGCGCCGCTCCTCGGCCCAGGCCGACCGGATCGCCGCCTGTCGCTGGGCAGAGGCGCAGATGAGCGTGGCGCCAGAAGCCAGGCCCTCTCGGATTTCGTGCGGAAGTCTGTGTCCGTTCAATTAACGTGCGATGCGCGAAAGATTCCGGCTATTTGAAGCGCGACTCGGCATGGACCACCTTGGGCGTCGTCGGAAGGCTGGCGTACGAGGCCAGCAGTTCGTCGATGCGGGCGAAGACTTTCTTGAGCAGCGCCGCGTCCGGCAGCAGCGTCGTGCGGAAGTGATCGCGATACGGCACGTTGAAGCTGGTGCCGGGCGCGAGCAGCACGTGTTTCTGCTCGAGCAGGTCCAGTGCGAAGGTCTGATCGTCGAAGTCCGGTAGTTCGTCCGTCTTCACGCGCACGAACGCGTACATCGAACCCTTGGGCGCCTTGAGGTGCAGGAACTGGCTCGCGCGCGTGGCGTCGACGATCGCTCGGCGGGATTCATACAGGCGGCCGCCTGGCGCCAACAGCTCCTTGATGCTCTGGTATCCACCCAGCGCCGTCTGCACGGCCCACTGTGCGGGCACGTTGGAGCAGAGCCGCAATGAAGACAGGAGCTCGAGCGCCTGGAAGTAGTCGCCTGCGCCGCGCAGGTTTCCCGAAAACGCGGCCCAACCCACGCGATACCCGCAGGCGCGATAGATCTTGGACAGACCGGACATCGTGCAGCACACGGTGTCACGCACGAGCGTGGCCATGGGCACGTGTTCGATGCCGTCATAGGTCATCTGGTCATAGATCTCGTCGCAGAAGACCACGAGCTTCTTTTCTTCCGCGATGCGCGTGATGGCTTCGCAGACTTCGCGCGGATAGACCGCGCCTGTCGGATTGTTCGGATTGATCACGACGATGGCGCGCGTCTTGCGCGTGACCAGCGCGGCGATGTCGGCCGGGTCCGGGATGAAATCGTTCTCGGGCTTGCAGGGATAGTAGACGGCCTTGCCGCCGTTCAGCGTGACCGCCGCGGACCACAGCGGGTAGTCAGGGCTCGGGATCAGGACTTCGTCGCCGTCGTTGAGGAGCGCGCGCAGGCAGAGGTCGATGAGTTCGCTCACGCCGTTGCCGATGAACACCTCTTCCGCACTCATGCCCGTCACGCCTCGCATCTGCTGCTGCATGACCACGGCTTCGCGCGCCGGGAAGATACCCTTCTGATGGCAATAACCTTCGGCCACCGGCATGTTCTCGATCATCGCCAGGCGCATGGTCTCGGGCGTACGGAAACCGAAGGCGCCGGGATTGCCGATGTTCAGCGGGACGATCTCGTAGCCCTGGCGCTCCAGCTCCTGAGCTCGACGGGCCAGACGTCCACGGATCTCGTACTTGACGTGGCGGAGGCCTTCACTCGGGCGAATGTGGTGTTCCTGGGACATCGAGGTTCCTTGAGCGTTGCGCGGAGAATAACGCGAACGCCGCTGGCTTGCGCGCACCGGCTCACACCGCGGGCAGGCCACCTTGCGACATTTTTGCGAGACGGGCGCGCTCGGCCGCCGGATCGAGCAGCGGCACCGAATCCAGCAGCATCCGGGTGTACGGATGCCGGGGTTGCTCGAACACCGACTCGACCGGCCCTTCCTCCACCACGCGGCCCTGGTACATGACGAGCACCCGCTCGCAGAGCTGCCGCACGACGGCGAGGTTGTGGCTGATGAACACGATGCTCGTCCCCTGCCGGCGCTTGAACGCCGCCAGTAGTTCGAGGATCTGCGCCTGAATGGATACATCGAGCGAACTCACCGCCTCGTCGCAGACCAGCAGCCGGGGTTCCACCACCATGGCCCGCGCAATGGCGACACGCTGGCATTGACCGCCCGAGAGTTCCCGGCTGCGCCTGGCGGCGAGCGCGGATCCCAGGCCAACGCCGTCGAGCATCTCGCGTACCCGGGCGGCGCGCTGCGAGTCGCCGAGATCGGGCCGCAACGCCAGCAGCGGTTCTTCGACGATTTCGGCGACGCTCTGCAGCGGATCGAGGCTCGCGACCGGATCCTGGAACACGAGTTGCAGCCCGCGCCGGACCTCGTGCCGCGCCCGGCCCGCCAGTCCTTCGATGGGTTTGCCCAGCCACACGACGTGGCCCGTCTCGACACTGTTGAGTCCCAACAACGCTCGAGCGAGCGAGGATTTTCCGCAGCCCGACTCGCCCACGATTCCCAGCGCTTCGCCCGCACGTACTTCGAACGAGACGTCCTGCACCGCCTTGAGCACCGGGGCCGCGCGCAGCACGGGCCCTCGCAGACGGTGATGCACGGACACGTTCCTCACTTCGAGCGTGACGGCTGCCGGCGCTGCCGTGGACACGGCGATCGCCGAATCCATGCGCGGCGTCGCCGCGATCAGCGAGCGCGTGTATTCGTGCTCTGGCGATTCGAGAACGCGACGCACCTCGCCCCGCTCCACGACGCGCCCCGACTTCATCACCGCGACGTCATCGGCCAGCGCGGCGATCACGCCCATGTCGTGTGTGATCACCACCAGCGCGAGGCCACGCTGCTCGAGGAGCTGCCGCAGGAGCGCGAGGAGCTGCGCCTGCACGGACACGTCGAGCGCGGTGGTCGGCTCGTCGGCGATCAGCAGCTCCGGATCGCAAGCCAAAGCGATCGCGATCATCACGCGCTGTCGCATGCCGCCCGAAAGCTCATGCGGATACTGACGCAGCCGGCGCGGCACGTCGTTGACGCGCACCTGTTCCAGCAGTTCGGCGGCGCGCGCCAGCGCCGCGGCTTGATCGAGCTTGCGATGCAGGATCAGCGATTCGGCGATCTGCTCGCCGATCCGCATATGCGGTGTGAGCGAAGTCAGTGGATCCTGGAAGATCATGGCCACGCGCCGTCCGCGCAGCGCCGCGGCGTTGCGCATCAGGTCGTCGTCTCCCAACTTCGCACTGCCCGAGACGACCGCGCCCTCCCCACCAAGACCCATCATCGCCAGGAACGCCTGGCTCTTGCCCGCGCCGGATTCTCCGATCACGCCCAGGCATTTGCCGCGTGACAGCTCGATCGACAGGGAATCGACCACGCGCTGCCCCCGATACGACACGCTCCAGTCGCGCACGACGAGCAAGGACTCCGTCATGGCACGCTCCCCTGCGATGAATCGAGCCGCGCGCGCAGACCGTCACCGAGCAGGTTGAACGAGATCAGCAGCAGCGTGAGCAATCCCGCCGGCACGAGCAGCATCCAGGGCGAACTCTCCATCTCGTGGGCCCCTTCGTTGATGAGACTGCCCAGGCTGGCGAAAGGCTCCTGCACGCCCAGTCCGAGGAAACTCAGGAAGCTCTCGAACAGGATCATCTGCGGAATGGTGAGTGTGGCGTAGGCGATCACGGGACCCGCCACGTTGGGCACGATGTGGCGCCACAGTATCCGCGGCGTGCTCACGCCGCTCACGATGGCGGCATCGATGAACTCGCGGCGGCGCAGGCTCAGCGTCTGGCCACGCACGATGCGCGCCATCGTGAGCCAGCCGACGGCGCCGATCGCGAGCACCAGTGCGGCCAGGCTGCCGCGCTCGAACAGCGTCGACAGGATGATCACGATGAACACGTAGGGCAGCGCGTAGATGATGTCGACGAAGCGCATCATCACGGCGTCCGTCCGACCGCCGAGATATCCCGCCACCGCGCCCCAGGCCACGCCGATGATCACGCTGACGATCGCGGACACGAGTCCGATCAACAGCGAAACACGCAGCGCCTGCATGCCTCGCGCGAACAGATCCCGGCCGAGCCGGTCCGTGCCCAGCCAGTGCGCGGAATCCCATTGCGGCGGAACCGCGAGGTTCTGCCAGTCGATGAAGTCGTGGCGAAACGGCGAGAGCCAGGGCGCCGCCAGCGCCACAGCCGTGAACGCCAGGATGATCCCGAGCGCGATGCGCGATTGCCGGTTGAGAAAGCTCATAAACGCACTCGCGGATCCAGCCATCCGTACAGCAGATCGGCGATCAGGTTGCAGACCAGCGTGAACACGCCGTAGACGAGGATCATGCCCATGACCAGTGGATAGTCGCGGTCGATGGCGCCCTGCACGAGATAACGCCCCGAACCCGGCAGGCCGAACACGGACTCCACCACGAGCGAGCCGGTGATCACGAAGGCGATGGCGGGGCCGAGGTAACTCACGACGGGAATCAGCGCCGGCCGAAGCGCATGCCGCAGGAAGATCACCCGCGCCGGCAATCCCTTGGCGCGGGCCGTACGAATGTAGTTGGCGCGCAGCACCTCCTGGAGGCTGCCGCGCATCAGGCGGGCGACGTAGGCTGCCACGGGCAATGCCAGCGTGATCACCGGCAGCACCAGGAAACCGAGTTCCCCCGGTTCGTAACCGGCGACGCGAAAGATCGGCCAGTAGATGCCGAAGATCAGCGCGAGCAGCGGACCGACCACGAACCCGGGGAGCACCACCGCCAGCATGGCGAGATTCATCGTGGCGTGGTCCGTGAAACTTCCGGCTCGCCACGCGGCGAGCGCACCCAGCGGCACGCCTGTCAGGAAGGCCAGCGCGGCCGCGGCCAGGCCGATAGTTAGGCTGAGCGGCAGGCCCGTGAGGATGAGCTCGTCGACGCGGAAATCCTTGTACCGGAACGACGGACCGAGATCCCCCTGCACCACCCCCGCGAGGTAACGGCCGTACTGCGTGAGCAGCGGCTGATCGAGCCCATAGGCGGCGTCGAGGTTGGCGCGGATGGCGGGCGGCAGCGCCTGCTCCTGGTCGAAGGGGCTGCCCGGCGCGAGCCGGATGATGAAGAAGGACAGGCTGACGAGAACGAACAGGGTCGGGACGAGCCCGGCGATACGGCGCAATGCGTAGGCAAACACGTACTAATAAACCTCCGCCGCGACCTCGATCACCCGCGAGACTCCCGATACACTCGAACGATGGATACTCCAACGAATTCCCGACGAATTCTCGTCGCAATCAAACGCGTCGTCGACTACAACGTGCGCATCCGCGTGAAACCGGATGGCGCCGGCGTGATGCTCGACGGCGTCAAGCTCAGCATCAATCCCTTCGACGCCATCGCCATCGAGGAAGCCCTGCGCATCAAGGAGCGCGGGCTCGCCGATGAGGTCGTGGTCGCCAGCATCGGCCCTGCCGATCTGCAGGCCACGCTGCGCAATGCGCTCGCCATGGGCGCGCAGCGCGCGTTGCACGTCGTGGCCGATGCGCCGCTCGAGCCGCTGTCCACCGCGCGCGTACTGCGGAAGCTGGTGGAGAAGGAATCGCCCCTGCTCGTCATCCTCGGGAAGCAGGCCATCGACGATGACAACAACCAGACGGGCCAGATGCTCGCCGCCCTCTGGGACCGCCCGCAAGCCACGTTCGCTTCCAAGGTGGAGATCGCGGACGGCAAGGCGAAGGTCACACGCGAAGTGGACGCGGGCCTCGAAACCCTGGAGATCGATCTGCCGGCCGTGATCACCACGGACCTGCGGCTCAACGAACCGCGCTTCGTGAAGCTCCCGGAGATCATGAAGGCCAAATCGAAACCCCTGACGACGATCCCCCTGGCGGAGGTCGGCGGCGCGGGAGAGGTGCGCGTGAAGGTGCTCAAGACCGAAGCGCCCGCCGGGCGACAGAAGGGAATTCTCGTGAAAGATGCGGGCGAACTGTTCGCCGAACTGCGCAAGCGGGGGCTCGTATGACCCAGGTACTCGTGATCGCCGAACATGATGGCCAGAAGCTCAACGGCTCCACGGCCAAGGTCGTGAAAGCCGCGGGTGCACTCGGCGCTTCGGAAATCGCCGTCGCCGTGTTCGCCGCGCCAGGCGCTCCGGTCGCCGCACAGGCGGCGGCGCTGGCCGGCGTGTCCCGCGTGCTCGAGGTGTCGAATCCCGCGCATGCACATCTGCTGGCCGCGACCGTGGCGCCGCAGGTGGCAGAGCTCGCGCAGCCGTTCACCCATGTGTTCGGGCCTTCCACTACGTTCGGCAAGGACCTCATGCCGCGTGTCGCCGCACTGCTGGACGCGCCGCAGGTGTCCGACGTCATGGCCATCGAAAGCGCGACGCGTTTCCGGCGGCCTATCTATGCCGGCAACGCCATCACCACCGTGGAGGTGGCTGCCGGCGTGAAGATCGTGGCTACGATCCGCATCGCGTCTTTCGAATCGGCCGCTGCCGGCGGGTCCGCGACAGTGGAGAGCGTGACGCCTGCCGCTGCCCTGCCCGCGCATACGCGGTTCGTGGATCTCGCGGCGGCCGGCGGCGATCGACCGGACCTGCAGAGCGCCACGAAGGTGATCTCGGGCGGCCGTGCACTGGCCAGCAGCGATGCTTTCAAGGTGATCTATTCACTGGCGGACCGGATCGGCGCCGCCGTCGGCGCTTCGCGCGCGGCCGTGGATGCGGGTTACGTGCCCAGCGACATGCAGGTGGGCCAGACGGGCAAGATCATCGCGCCGGAGCTGTACATCGCGATCGGCATCTCCGGGGCCATCCAGCATCTGACCGGTATCAAGGACGCGCGCACCATCGTCGCCATCAACAAGGATCCGGAAGCGCCGATCTTCGAGATCGCCGACATCGGGCTCGTCGGGGACCTCTTCACCGTGGTGCCCGAACTCGAGAAGCTGATCGCCTCGAATCCCAAGTGAGCTGGTTGGCAAGGGGACAGACTTGAAGTCTGTCCCCTCCCGAGATCACAACTTCCCGAGAATGTAGTCCGCGGCGCTGACCTTGAACTCCTTCGGCGCCTCCACTTCCACCTGCGTGGCCACGCCGTCCTTCACCACGAGCGCGAAGCGCTGACCGCGCGTGCCCATGCCGAAACCGCGCCCGTCCATCTCGAGACCCAGCGCCTTGGCGTATTCACCGTTGCCGTCCGCGAGCATCAGCACGTTGTCGCCAACGTTCGAATGTTTGCCCCAGGCACTCATGACGAACACGTCGTTGACCGCCATGCAGGCGATGGTGTCCACGCCCTTGGCCTTGATCGCCGCCGCGTGCTCGACATACCCGGGCAGATGTTTGGCGTCGCAGGTCGGGGTGAACGCGCCAGGCACGGAGAACAGCACCACGGTCTTGCCCTTGAAGAGCTGGTCGGTGGTGAGATCCTGGATGCCATCCTGGGTCTTGGTCTTGAACGTGCCCGCGGGCATCTTGTCGCCTGCCTTGATCGCCATGTGTCAGCTCCTTCGTTGAATCACTTCGGGCGCGATTGCGCCGCGAATTCCAGATCGGCCTTGAAGCGGAAGTCCCCGCTGCGTTCGACGACGTCGAGCGCGCTCGCGCCCGACTCGTCCTTGATCGTGTAGTCGGCTCCGCGCCGCACCAGGTATTTCGCCGTCTCCTGGCGCCCACCGAGCAGCGCGAAGTGCAGTGGCGTGCCGCCCGCGGAGCCCTTGTCGTTGACGTCGATGCCGCGGTCGATCAGCAATCCGCAGATGCCCGTCATGCCGCTCTGCGCGGCGTAGTGCAGCACGCTGTTGCCATCGTTGTCGCGAGCCTTGATGTCGGCGCCGCTTTCGATGAGGCCCTGAGCCGAACTGCTCTGGCCGTTCTTCACGGACAGCAGCAAGGGGGTGTCGCCGCCGGACAGTTTCGCGTTCACGTCGCCGCCTTTCTTCAAGGCTTCGGCGACGGCCTCACGGTCGTTCTTCGCGACAGCTTCCTCCAGCGGTTGTTTGCCGCAGGCCGCCAGCACGAGCATCGACATCGCAAACGCCATCGCGGCCGCCGGCCGCCACACAGTCTGACTCACGCGTTCTCCGTTCTTCTCGTTGTCGCCGGAAACAGTCCGGCCTTGACGACCATGCCGGGCACGGCGTGATCGAGTGTGTCCTGCAGCCACCGGCTGGTGTCGAGCAACGCGGGCAGATCCACGCCGGTCTCATGACCCATGCGGTGGAGCATGTACAGGAGATCCTCGGTGGGGATGTTGCCCGTGGCCGCGGGCGCGAACGGGCAGCCGCCGATGCCGCCACAACTTGCATCCAATGCGCGTACGCCCGCTTCCACCGCGGCGTAAGCATTCGCGAGGCCGGTGTTGCGAGTGTTGTGGAAATGCGCGCGCCACTCGATGTGCGGGAGTTCGGCGCGCAGCGCGCCGATGAGCGAGGTCACCTGCGTCGGTACGGCGACGCCGATCGTGTCCGCGACGGCGATCTCGGTGGGCTCGCCCGCCGCGAGCTTGTGGGCGATCGCCACCACGCGCGCCACCGATACCTCGCCTTCGAAGGGACAGCCGAATGCCGTGGAGATGGTGATCTGCGCGCGGAGGCCGGCCGACCTCGCGGCCGAAGCGATGTCCAGCCAGGCCGCAATTCCCTCGTCGACGCTACAGCCCTGGTTTCGTTGACTGAAACTCTCGGTGGCCGCAATCGCCATGCCCACTTCCGGGCACCCGGCCGCCTGGGCGCGATCGAAGCCCCGGCGATTCAGCACCAGCCCGATGAATCCCGCCTGCGGCGTCGCCTGGAGCGCGGCGAACATCGCTTCCGCGTCCGCCATCTGCGGCACGCGCTTGGGATTCACGAAACTCGCGACCTCCATGCGTCGCAGCCCGGCGGCGAGCAGGCGGCGCACGAATTCCACCTTGAGCTCGGTGGGCATGACACGCGGCTCGCTCTGCAGTCCATCGCGAGGCCCCACCTCCACGATCTCGATTCGTCCGGACTCATTGGCTGACATGGCGCGGATTCTATACGGGCACGCGCTTGACCCTGCGGTCCGCGCGCCGGTACAAACCCGGCGCCATGAATCACACCCCGATACCCAACACCGGCGCCCTGGCCGACCTTCGCGTGCTCGAACTCGGCACGCTCATCGCCGGGCCCTTCTGCGGTCAATTGCTGGGCGACATGGGGGCCGAGGTCATCAAGATCGAAGCGCCCGGCCAGGGCGATCCGATGCGTCACTGGGGCCCGCAGAAGCGCGGCATGCCGTCGGTATGGTGGCCGGTGATCGGGCGAAACAAGAAGGCCATCACCCTGGATCTTCGACAGGCTGAAGGACAACGCCTTTTCAAACACTTATGCCGCAAAGCGGATGTAATCATCGAGAACTTCCGGCCGGGCACTCTCGAGAAATGGAATCTCGGTTGGACAGAGCTGTCGGCTATCAATCCTCGACTGATCCTGGTCCGCGTCTCCGGCTACGGCCAGACGGGTCCCTATTCACAACGCGCGGGCTACGGCGGCATCGGAGAAGCGATGGGTGGCCTTCGATACATCGTGGGCGAGCCGGACCGGCCGCCGTCACGGGTGGGCATCAGCATCGGCGATTCGCTGGCGGCTGTACATGCCTGCATGGGCACACTGGCCGCGCTCCATCATCGGGACCGGACCGGCGCGGGTCAGGTGGTGGATGCGGCGATCTACGAATCCGTGCTCAGCATGATGGAGTCGCTGGTCACCGAGTACGACCAGCTAGGCCACGTGCGCGAACGCAGCGGACCCATCCTGCCGCGCATCGCGCCGAGCAACGTGTATCCCACGCGGGATGGCATCGTGATGATCGGCGCCAACCAGGACACGGTGTTCGCGCGATTCTGCGAGGCCATGGGCACCCCGGCGCTTGCGCAGGACGCGCGTTACCGGGACCACACGGCGCGCGGCGAGAATCAGCAGGAGCTCGACGAGCTCATCGCGGCCTGGACTGCGACCCTGGGAACGAGGGAACTGCTGGAGCGGCTCGAGCAGTACGGCATCCCCTCCGGCCTCATCTATCGCACCGCGGACATGCTCACGGATCCGCACTTCCAGGCGCGCGAAGCCATCATCACGACCCAGCACCCCGCCTTCGGGACACTTCGAATGCAGAACGTCGCGCCTCGATTGTCCGCCACGCCGAGCTCGGTGCGCAGCCCGGCGCCGGAAATGGGCCAGCACAACGACGCGATCTATGGCGACTTGTTAGGGCTCGACACCGCGCAACGCGAAGCGCTGAAGTCGCGCGGCGTGATCTGAGCGCATCGGATGAACTCACACGCCTGAAAAGATAAGGCCGGGCAGAGCCCGGCCTTTTCAATTGCATTGCAGGCTGAATCAGGTGTTCAGCAGCCAGAGGCCCGCGATGCGCTTCAGCGTGGGATCGGTCTTGACCGAGCTGAATGCCTTCTTGGCTTCCGGCTTGTTGTTGGCGCGCAGGCTCGCGATGCCCAAGAGCAGACCCGCCTGGTCCGAGCTCGTGAGCCCGCCCTTGGCGATACCTGCCTTGAGGTTCTCCACGGCCTTGGCGTTATCGCCGAAGCCGAAGTACGACGCACCCACCTGGACGAGCTGATCGCCGTTGGCAGCGCCCTTCGCGGCAGCTTCCTTGGCGGCCAGCGCGGCCTTTTCCTTGGCAGCCGCAGCCTTCGCCGCGTTCAGCAGACGCGTGTTCTTGTCGATCTCACGCTGGTCCGTGTACAGCTTCTTCGCAAACGCCTGCTCGAGGATGGCCTGAGCCTCACCCGCGATACCGAGGTCCATGGCGATCTGCGCCATCTCGGTGTACTCGGACGGCTTCTTCATCACGTTCACCGTGACCGCGAGGCGCATCACGTTGATCTTCTGCTCGTCCGTCAGATCGCTCTGCGTGAGCGCGACCAGCAGGTTCTGCCAGTACTCGGGCTTCGGATAGTAGACCACCAGCTTTTCGAACAACCGCGTCACGCAGTTGTTGTCGTTGGCTTTCTGGCAGGAAGCGAGCACCAGCAGCATGGTGTCTTCTTTCGGCCGCTGGCCCGACTTCTCGAACTGCGCGATGACATCGTTCATCACCCGAACGGCTTCCTTGTTGTTGCCGCTCTGGTAGTACGCCTGACCCAGCGTGACCATGAGCTCCGGATCCTGCTTGAGCTTGAGTCCGCGGTTCGCGTACTCGATGGCCTTGGGGTACTGCTTCATCTGGTAGTAGATGGCCGTGAGCGCCTTGATGCGATCCGGCTTCTTCGCGTCCGCCATGCACGGAGAGTTCAGCGCGGCTTCGAATTCCCGCGCGGCTTCCCCGAGCTGGTTCGTCTGGCTGTACGCATAGCCTTTGAATTCGTTCATGTAGAACTGGTCGAAGGCCGATTTGATGTAGCCGGTGGTGGCTTCTGCGGCGCGCACTTGCGTGAGCACCTCTTGCCACTTGCGGGCCTGGATCGCCTTGTTCGCCGCGTCCATGGGCTTGGCAATCTGCTTGCTGATCTTGCCGCCACCGGTGCAGCCGCCCTGAGCCAGAGCGGTGGTGCTGGCACCCGCGCCCATCATCAGAACCGCCGCCGCTGCGACGCCGAAACGCGAACGAATTGACACTGTCTAACGCTCCTCTCAAAGCGGCCGCGGCCCTTCTCCGCAACCTGTAATGGGCCTAATGGTTTCAGTGGCCCCTGGGGTTTGCAAGCCACCCGAGGAACAGCGATGGCCGATTTTGCTGTCGGTTCACGCTGATCCCTCGCACCATTCCGGATCTCAAATCGTGCTCAATTTCCAAAGACGCGCGACGCGCGCGTAAGTCGGATCCTGGTTCACCGCGGTGAAGGCCGTCGCGGCTTCCGCCTTGTTGCCGGCGCGCAGGTACGCGATGCCCAGCAGGATGTTGGCCTCGTCGGGATTCTTCACGCCGCCCTTGGCGATTCCGCGCTTGAGAACTTCGATCGCCTTGTCGTACTGCGCGTAGCTGATGTACGCGGCGCCGAGCTTCACGTCGTTGTCGCCGGTGGGCTTGGCCTTGGCCGACGCGTCCTGCTTGTCGAGCGAGGTCTTGTCGAGCGCCGCAGCTTGTTTGGCTTCGTTGAGCAGCGTGGTCGCCGATTCCTTGCCCGTCTTGGCGAACACGCCCTTCTGGAATCCCTTGTCGAGCGCGGCCTGGGCTTCGCCCGGAAGGCCCTGGCTGATCGCGAGCTGCGCGAACTCGGTGTATTCCGCCGGATCCACGAGCACGTCCTTGCCATCGGCGACGCGCCAGATGTTCAGCAACTGAACGTTGTTCTTGGTCTGGCCCAGCATCAGCGAGACGAGGTCCTGCCAGTAGTCGGGCTTCGGATAGTGCGTGACCAGCTTCTCGAGCATGTCGACGATGCAGGCGTTGTCCTTGGTCTTGATGCACGCGCCCTGGAGGATGCGGTACGTGATCTCTTCCGGCTTGGCGCCGGCACCTTCCTGGGTCTCGATGACCTTGGTCATCACGGTCTTGGTGTTCGGGAAATCGTCCGTGGCGTAGTAGGCGTTGCCCACGTAAGACGCGAGTTCCGCGTCATAGGTGCTGGCGATCGCCTTGTTGCCGATCTCGACCACCTTCGGATAGTTCTTGGTCTGGTACGCGAGCTGGACGAGCAGCTTGGCGCGCGCAGGCTTCTCGGCCTCCACCATGCAGATGGAGTTGTAAGAAGCTTCGAGGTCCGCGAACGCTTCCGGATACTGCTGCTTGCTCAGGTAAGCGCGGCCGCGGAATTCGTTCATCCAGTACTTGTCGAAGTCGGACTTCGGGATGTCGAGGGCTTCGGCTTCGGCCACTTTCGCGATGACCTCGTCCCATTGCTTGCCCTGGTACGCCTTCTCCGCTGCGCCGATGGGCTTGTCCACCTTCTTGGTGATCTTCTGGCCCGGGCATCCGGGTTCCTGCGCCAACACGGCGGTGGAGCCCAGCAGGCCCATGACGCCGACGACAATCCCAAAACCAATCCGTTTGGACACTTCCGACGCTCCTTACAAAGGAGCCGCGGGACCAGATGGGCCGCGGCTCGTTTAGATCAGATCCACCGTCGAGACACCCAGCAATTTGGATGTCTGCGACGGCAGAAAGTTTCTGAGGGATTTCAGAGGCTTATTTAGTCCCTGAACTCCGCGGTATTCACAAAGCCCATTTTCTGCATGCGATTACGCTGCGCAGCGGCCATCACGAGAGCCGTCTGTTCATAACGCGAACGCCGATCAGGGCGAAGGTGAATTTCCGGCTGAGGCCTTCCAGCAGCCTCGGCGCCTTGACGCGCCGAGCGGAAGAAGGACTCGAGCTGCGGAATTCCGCTGACCACCGTGCCGTTCCACACGATCGTGCCGTCGAAGTCGATGTCGATCTGAATGACTTCGGGGCGCGTCGTCGGAGGCGGCGCATTGGTCTGAGGCATATCCAGCTTCGTCGCGTGCGTCATGACGGGAATCGACATGATCAGCACGATGATGAGCACCAGCATGACGTCGATGAGCGGAGTCGTATTGATCTCCATCATCGGGACATCTGCATCGGCGCTGCCAACACTCATACCCATGGATAAGTACCTCTATGCTCAGCGCGTAACGCGAATGCTGCCGCGATCCGGTTCGGTGATGAAACCGACCTTCACGATGCCGCCACGCTGCAGATTGTTGATGACCCTGCCGACCGCCTCATATCGCGCGGCGACGTCGCCGCGGATATGGAATTCCGGCTGGGGCACCTTGCGGGCTTCAGCAACGATGCGCTGAAAGAACACCTGGCGGTCGGTGATCATTCCCGCGTTCCAATAGACCTGGCCCTTGGCATCGATCGAGATCGTGATGTTCTCGGGCTTGGTCTGCGTCGGCTGATTCACCGCCTTCGGGATCTCCACGTTCGCCATCTTCTGGATCACGGGAACCGTGATCAAAAAGATGATCAGCAGCACCAGCATGATGTCCACGAGCGGCGTCGTGTTGATTTCCGAAATGGCGGAGGCTTCTTCATCGGAAGCCGGGCCCACACTCATTGCCATGACGCGTTACCTCAGAGAGTCGTCAGTAAGTGAAACGTAAACCTGCGCGAAGCGGGTTTACTTCTTCACTCCGGCAACCGGGGCGCCCTGCGACACGCGAGCACCACCCACCAGGTAGGCATGCAGGTCGGACGCGAAGTTGCGCAGACTCTCGCCGATCGCCTTGTTACGGCGCAGCAGCCAGTTGTAACCCATGACCGCCGGCACGGCGACCGCGAGACCCAGGGCCGTCATGATCAGAGCTTCACCGACGGGGCCGGCCACCTTGTCGATGGAGGCCTGACCCGACACGCCGATCGACACGAGGGCGTTCAGAATGCCCCACACCGTGCCGAACAGACCGATGAACGGCGAGGTCGAACCCACGGTCGCGAGGAACGCGAGGCCGTTGCTCATCTTGCTGTTCACGGAGTCGACCGAACGCTGGAGCGACATCGTCACCCACTCGTGCAGGTCGATGCGGTCCGTCAGGCGGCCTTCGTGGTGGGCGGACGCACGCAGGCCGTCTTCGGCCACGGCGCGGAAATCATTGTCCTTCGGCAGGCGGTCCACGGCTTCCTTGAGGGAACCGGAGCTCCAGAATTGCTTCTCGACCACCTTGGCGCCCTGCTTCAGCCGGCGCTGATCCCAGAGCTTCGTGAAGATGATGTACCAGGAGACGGCGGACATGACGACCAGGATGATCAGGGTGCCACGCGCCACGGCGTCACCTTGACCCCAGAGGGCCTCGATACCGTAGGGGTTGTGGACAGTGACAGCGTCGGCAGCAGGGGCAGCGTTTTGCATGATTTCCTCGATTACGAAAATGCGACGCGGCGCCCTTAGCGCCGCATCACCGTGAATTAATTGTCGTTCTTGATGACGAACTTGACCTTGAACTTGATGCAGGACTCATCGAGTCCGGCGCCATTTTCAGTGGCCGGCGTGTAACGACTGGCCTTGGCCACACGCACCGCCGCGCCGTCGAGTTCCGGGTAGCCGGAGGTCTCGGTGACGACGGGATCGCGCAGCAAGCGGCCGTTCGGACCAACGCAAGCCTGTACGACAGGCGAGCCCTGCTCTTCACGACGCTTCGCGCCAGGCGGGTAGTACTGATCCGGATCAGCGGCGCTACGCATCTTCGCGGGCTGACCGGCCACACGCGGCGGCGGCGGCGGAGCCGGCGGCGGCGGTTTGTCGGTGACGTCCTGGATGGCCGTCGTCGTCGTTTCCATCGGTAGGTCGATGGAGACTTCCGGAGGCGGCACTTCCACCGGCGGACGCTCCATCTCGGGCGGCGGCGGCGGCGGCGGCTCTTCCTCCTGCTTCACTTCGTCGACGATGTCGGCCTCGATCGGAGGCGCGATGACTTCGACGACCTTGCGCGCGAGGCCGGAAGCCAGCGCCCAAGCGATGAAGATGTGGAGAGCAATGATGATCACCACCACGATTCCGCGGCGGGTGAAGAAAGAAGAATCTTGTGCGTATGCGGGCATGTGTTCCCGAGGTTCGCGAGTGAAAACTAGTTGAAAACTTCGGCGCGTATCAAACGGGTGGCGGAAAGTAACCAAGCTTTCCGACCAGTGCAACCGTTCGTTCGTTCCGTCCCCAGTCGTGCCCCCACGCTTGCGGGCATGACCTTATAAAAATTCATAGTAATTGCGTGTTGTGCTTCGGCGCCGGTCCGAAGCCGCCGAACTGTAACCGCAGGCGGAGTGCCTGACAACAACTCTGTTTGCATTGCGATGTGCATAACGCTGCGTCAATCCGTCACTGCGCCGAGTGATGCGCTTGACACATTCCGTGCGTACTTCGCGAGCACACCTTTCGTCGCATAAGGCTTCGGCGCTTTCCATTTCGCGCGGCGCTTCTTGAGCTCCGTGGCGCTGACATCGATCTGCAGCGTGCGTTTCACCGCATCGATTGCGATGCGATCACCGTCCCTTAATAGGCCGATGGGTCCGCCGAGCGCAGCTTCCGGAGAGATATGTCCAACCACGAACCCATGACTCCCGCCGGAGAATCTTCCGTCAGTGATCAAAGCAACTTTGTCGCCGAGTCCGCGGCCCATGATGGCGCCGGTCGGACTCAACATCTCGCGCATGCCAGGGCCACCGCGCGGACCTTCGTAGCGAATCACGACGACATCGCCCGGCTTCACCTTGCCCGCGAGAATCGCCGCGGTCGCACGTTCTTCGCCGTCGAACACCCGCGCGACACCCGCGAATCGCAGGCCTTCCTTGCCGGAGATTTTCGCCACCGCTCCTTCGGGCGCGAGGTTGCCGTACATCACGACCAGATGACTGTCCTTCTTGATCGGCTCCGAGAGCGGCCGAACGATGTCCTGCCCCGCCGGGTAATCGGCGACGTCCGCGAGATTCTCCGCGAGCGTGCGGCCCGTGACGGTGAGGCATTCACCGTGCAGCAGACCCGCATCGAGCATTCGCTTCATCAATGGCTGGATTCCACCGATCGCGATGAGTTCCGACATTAGGTAGCGGCCGCTCGGACGTAGATCAGCGAGAAGCGGCACACGCTTTCCGATGCGCGTGAAGTCCTGTAGTCCCAATCTGACCTTGGCCGCATGGGCGATCGCAAGCAGATGCAGCACCGCGTTGGTGCTGCCACCGAGCGCGATGGTCACGGCGATCGCATTCTCGAAAGCCTTCTTCGTGAGGATGCGTGACGGCGTGATTCCCGCCTTGACGAGTTGCACCACCGCCGCGCCCGCCCTGCGGCAATCGTCACGCTTGGTGCTTCCCACTGCTTCCTGCGCAGAGCTGTTAGGCAGCGAGAGACCCAGCGCTTCGATGGCGGACGCCATCGTGTTCGCCGTGTACATCCCGCCGCAGCTTCCCGGTCCGGGGATGGCCGTGCGTTCGACCTCGAGCAACTGCTCCGCCGACACGCGGCCGGCGGCGTGGCCGCCCACCGCCTCGAACACCGAGACGATGTCGCGGCGGTTCACGCCGGGACGGATGGTGCCGCCGTAGACGAACACCGCGGGACGATCGAGCCGCGCGATGGCGATCGCGCAACCCGGGATGTTCTTGTCGCAACCGCCGATGGCGACGAAGCCGTCGAAGCCTTCCGCGCCGACCACCGTCTCGATGGAGTCGGCGATCACCTCTCGCGACACGAGCGAGTAACGCATGCCGGGCGATCCCATCGAGATGCCGTCGGAGACGGTGATCGTGTTGAACAACACGCCCTTGCCGCCCGCCGCATCCGCGCCGGTGATCGCTTCGGAAGCGAGATCGTTGATGTGCATGTTGCAGGGAGTGAGATTGGCCCAGGTGGAGGCCACCCCGATCTGCGGCTTCTCGAAGTCCGCGTCCTGGAACCCCACGGCGCGCAGCATCGCGCGCGAGGCCGATTGTTTGACGCCGTCGACCACCAGCTTCGAATACTTGCGCTGGTCCACCGCCCCACTCTGCTTCTTCATCGATGTGCCCTCTAGCTAGACGTTGGCGCGCATCACGCGCCGCATGTGCGAAAAACCCATGGCGCCCGCCGTCACGAACAACAGCGGCAGCACCAGCGAAAAGATGCCCGAACCAGGCCGGAGCGACTCCAGCCCCTGATAGATCAGGATTCCGGCGGGCGGTGCGATGGCGCCGCGCACTCCGGTGAGCGTCACGTGGACACCCATGTAATGCTGCGCGCGGCCGACCGACGCGAAGTCATTGTGCCCGAGATTCCATCCGAGGTTTGCGCCGGCGGAAGCGATGGCGAGCAACAACGCGCCGAACCACAACATCGGCATGGCGTGCAGCGCCGTCCCGAGTGTGAAGGCAAACACGGCGGCCACCAGCACCCAGCTCTGCCGCGCCCGGTATTCGACCACGTGTCCCTGGTCGAACATCCGGGCCCAGAACGGGACGAACAGCGGCAGCAGTCCCAGTGGAACCACGGACAACAGCGCGATCTGCAGGCTGGCCGAGAGATGCAGGTGTTCGCTGAAGATCACCACGAGCTGCGACGTGAGCATGAGGTTGCCGCCGCCGAATACACCCATCCAGAACATGTACTCGCGGAAATGAGCGTCCTTGCGCAGGATCTCGAACAACATGCCGAGGCTGAAGGGCTCGCTCCGGCCCACCGCCGCATTTTCTTCGGCGAGCAGCGCGAATTCGCGGCGTACGCGTGCCGCGCGATACAGCCAGGCGGCGAGCAGGCCCGCCGCCGTGCCCGCGCCGAACAACCATCGTGAGTCGATGGCGCCCTTGTCGAGCGTCCATGCCGCGAGCGCCGCGGCGGATGCCACCGCCAGCGAGCTCACGATCACGATGCGACCGGTGTACCGGCCCAACGCCGAGCGCGGGTAGTTTGCACTCCAGACCGCCGCGCGTACGGTGAGCAAGCCTGTCCACACCACGCGAGCGACGAGTATCGAGACCACGGCGAACGCCAGGCCGCCGATCGCTCGCGGCGCGGCGCCGATGAGTCCCACGAGCAGCGCGAAGGCGGCCTGCAACCCCGTCATCAGTGCGATTCGGGACCGGCCGTGAGCCAGGTTGGCCCAGACGAAACTCACGACATTCGACAATGCGGGGGCGCCGCTCACGAAGGCGACGGCGAGGTTCACCATCCACGGATCAGCGGCGTCGGCGAACGTCTTCTTGATGAGGACCGCGGCAGTCGCGCCCTCGACGAGTCCCAGGGTGAGACCCAGCAGCGCCCAAGGAGCGATCTCCCGTCGGAACGCCGCTTCTGCGGCCAGCGAATCGGGGGGCGCCGCCCGCCAGAATCTCGGAAACATCAACCCAATCGCTGCCGGATCATCCGGTACAGCGCGCGCACGGTATGAGGATCACCACCCACCGGCCGGCCGGGTCTCTCCTTGGGATTCCACGCGTAGACATCGGCATGCAGCCAGTTGCGCGTGCGGGTCACGAAGCGCTTCAGGAACAACGCGCCGATGATCGATCCCGCAAACGGGCCGGGCGACACATTATTAAGGTCCGCGATCCGGCTGCCGAAGTCGTCGTCATACCCGGCCCACAGCGGCATGGGCCACAGGGGGTCGGCTTCGCGCTCCCCCACCCGTCGCAACTCTTCTGCGAGCTCCGGCGGATTGGAGTAGATGGCGGGTAGTTCGGGCCCGAGCGCCACGCGCGCGGCGCCAGTGAGTGTGGCGAGGTCGATGAGCAACTCCGGTTGCTCCTGATCCGCCTCGGTCAACGCGTCCGCGAGCACGAGGCGGCCTTCGGCGTCGGTATTGCCCACCTCCACCGTGAGACCCTGCCGGGACCGCAACACATCACTGGGCCGGAACGAACGCCCGGAGACACTGTTCTCCACGGCAGCGATCAGAAGTCGCAACTGGATGGGCGCATCCGCGCCCATGAGCATGCGCGCCAGCGCGAGCGCCAGGGCGGCGCCACCCATGTCCTTCTTCATGAGGATCATGCCGCTCGACGGTTTGATGTCGAGACCTCCGGTGTCGAAGCAGACGCCCTTGCCGACGAGCGTCACACGCGGCGCGCCGCGTTTGCCCCAGCGAAGATCGATGAGACGCGGCTCCCGCGCACTGCCCTTTCCCACTTCATAGATCAGTGGATAGTTCTGGCGAAGCAGGTCCTCGCCCACCAGGATCCGGCACTCGGCTTCGTGCTGCAGCGCGAGCCGTTGCACGGCTTCGCCGAGTTCTGCCGGGCCGAGATCGTTCGCGGGGGTGTTGATCAGGTCGCGCGCCTCGCTGAGCGCCTCGTTCGCGAGCCGCACGTATTCCAGGTCGGTTCCGGATGGCACCACGAGCGCGGGCACCTCGGCCGAAGACTTCTTATATCGGGTGAATCGATAGGCGCCGTACTCCCAACCGAGAGTGAGCTGCGTGGCGCCGACGGAGCTGAAGCTGCCCGCGAAGCGGTATTTGCCTGGTGGGAGCCGGTCGGGCAGTCCCACGGAGGTCCACAAGGTTGGCTCGCTGAGATCCGCCATCGCTCCAAGACCCACCGCGACGCCCGCGATCTCGCCCTGGGCCCCGGGTACGACCAGGATCTTCTGCTTTTCCGCCAGGAAGCCCTGCGCCCGGGCCCAGGACCGCACTGCAGCGGGCTGCAGCTCGAGCCAGGACGACAGACCTTGTTCGCCCATCAACCAGATGGGTCGTGCGCCTTGGGCGTCGGCTTCGCTGAGGAGGTGACTCACGGGAAAAAGTTTAAAGGATCAGGTTCCTACGCGCTCTCTCGACGGGCACCGTCGTTGACAATGGATGAACACCCGTGGTGTCATCGCGCGCATTGTATGCAGGCCCAGACCTCCCAGTCCCTCACGAAACTCCGCAGCGCTGATCCGGCGCGCGACCTCGTGGGCGTCGTACTGGTATCCCTTCCGCTGCTCCTTATCGGGAGTACGGTGCGGGACGCCTGCTTGACGCGCTAACACACGGACAAGCATTCACCTAAAACCCCGCACCGGCCAAGCCGATGCGGGGTTTTTCTTATGATCGTTTGAAGGACACTGGAGCAGACAATGACGAAGTTGTACTCGGGCAAAGACGTAGACAAGAAGGCGCTCAAGAAAGCCCGGATCGCCATCCTGGGCTACGGCAGCCAGGGCCGCGCGCATGCGCTCAACTTGAAGGACAGCGGCCATGACGTCGTCGTTGGCGTGCGCAAGAAGGGCGACAGCTGGAAAAAGGCGAAGAAGGATGGCCTCAAGGTCGCCGAACCCGCCGAAGCCGTGAAGGGCGCGTCGCTCGTCGCGATGCTGGTCCCCGACCTCGCGCAGGCCGAGCTCTACAACCAGGTGGAGAAGTCGCTCGAGAAGGGAGCGACCCTGCTCTTCGCGCATGGCCTGAACGTTCATTTCAAGCTGATCAAGCCGCGCAAGGACCTCGACGTCTCGCTGATCGCGCCCAAGGGTCCCGGTGACCTCGTGCGCCGCCAGTACCAGCAGGGTCGCGGCGTCCCTTCGCTGATCGCGGTATATCAGAACGCCACGGGCAAGGCCTTCGACAAGGCGCTCGCGTACGGCCATGGCATCGGCGGCACGCGCGGCGGCGTTCTCGAGACGACGTTCGCGGAAGAGACCGAGACGGATCTGTTCGGCGAACAGGCCGTGCTCTGCGGCGGCACCTCCGACCTCGTGCTCAAGGGCTTCGAAACGCTGGTGGAAGCCGGCTACCAGCCCGAGATCGCGTATTACGAAGTGCTCCATGAGCTGAAGCTCATCGTCGACCTGCTGCACGAAGGCGGCCTGTCCAAGATGCACAAGTACGTCTCCGACACGGCCAAGTACGGCGACCTCACGCGCGGCCCGCGTGTGGTCAACGACAAGACCAAGAAGGAGATGGGCAAGATCCTCAAGGAGATCCAGACGGGCAAGTTCGTCAAGCAGTGGATCGAAGAGAACTCCGGCGGCCGCAAGAACTACAACAAGCTCATGCAGGCCGACCTCGACCACCAGATCGAGAAGGTGGGCAAGGAACTGCGCGCCCGCATGCCCTGGCTGGAACAGGGCCGCTAACCACTTCCCTCACGTCGAGGTTACCCATGTCCGCACAACGCGATCGAGTCCTCATATTCGATACGACGCTGCGTGACGGCGAGCAGTCGCCGGGATGCAGCATGGCGCAGCCGGA
>JBKPPO010000092.1:0-15477 GCA_046733635.1 Pseudomonadota bacterium
CCGAAGCGCAGAAGTATCTCGCGCCCGCGCAGTACGGCGGCGCCGCGAAGAGTTCGGCCAACAAGCAGCTCCTGGCCGCGTATCACAACGCGGTGCTCATGGAGGTCGAGCAGCTCTTCATCCTCACGGACGATGTGGCCAAGTGGGCCGCCAATCGCGTGAAAGACCGCACGATCAACTTCATGCCGATCGACTGAACCGGTTTCGTCGGGGAAGTGCTGGCGGAGTCATCCCCCCTCGACACTGCCAGCGCTTTCCCGGCGATTACCTCCAGGTCGCGAAGGGCATCAGGTCCCACGCGGCCAGCGCCGCGCACCACTGCAAGACCAGCGCCGATGCGATGAAGTGCACGCGCCAGGAGATCAGGCGCCCTCGTGATCGCAGCGCCCAGACTGCGTGAGCTGCCATCAAGAGCGGCAACGCGACGCTCGCGACGAATAGTGAGGCGCTCGCGGCGGTGAGATCGCCCAGCGCCAGGAAGGGCTGGACGGCGAACAACGGCGCCGGCAGGAGCAGCAGCACCCACGCAAGGGATGCCGGCTGCAGCCACAGCTCTCCCTGCCGCCAGGCGCGCCAGGGAATCACGATCAAAAGCGTGAGAAGACTTGCCGCGCCGAGGCACAGACTCAGCCAGTTCAGCGTGAATACGTACGCGGGGATCTTCCGGAGCGTGCGCGTGCCTTCGCTGATCAGGTGATCCTCGCCACTCGCCAGCAGCACGTGCGATGCCCACTGACGATCGGGGGCGCGGTACAGGTGCGATCCCACGGGCTCGAGCCGCAGTGGCTCGGCGCCCCATCGCCGCAGCTCGAGTTGCGCGCCATCCGCATGGGCCGTCACGCTGTCGAACAGCAGATCCAGATAACGAAACGTCTCGAATCGAGAAGGCGCCGGAACGTATCTGCCCTGCCAGGCTGCGGGTGAAGCCGCGTTCGGGTAGACAGGCGGACCGGGCGTCGCGACTCCCAGCGTGCGAATCAGGAGCTCATCGAAGCGGCCGTATTGCGCGGTCTCGCTGTCGCTGTTCTGGGCGATGAAGAACGCCTTTTGCTGGGACGGGTACACGCAGAACATCGCCCGAAAGCCGATGATGTTGCCGCTGTGGCACCGACCCACCGCGCCATGGCGATCGCGAGTAGTGAGGCCGAGGGCGTATCCCACGCCGAGGCCCGCAGCCGCCGCCTCGGTGCGTGCGCCGCCCATCTGGCGCAACAATGCATCGTCGATGAAGGGCACGCCGCCAATCCGGCCGTCATCCGACAAGAGCCGGGCGACGCGAGCCATGTCGGCCGCCGTGGTGGTGAACTGCGCGGCGGGGCGCAGCCAGACCGGCTGCGCTTCGGCGAGGCTCAGGTCATCGAAATGACCCCAGGCGAGGCGGGAGTCCGCTTGCGGCCCTCGTTGGCTGACGAACTCGAACGTGCTGTCGCTCATCTGCAGCGGGTGCAGCAGCTCGCGATGCAGCCAGGATTCGTAACGCTCCCCCGTGATCTCTTCGATCACCATGCCGGCGAGCGTGTATCCCATGTTCGAGTAGGAGAACCTCGTGCCTGGTTCGACGCGAACGCGCAGCAGATGCTTCGGATGAGCGAACGCGTCGGAGAGCGGCGCGCGCGGCCCAACGCGCTGCGTGAAGAACTGCCAGAGCCGCAGATCGTCGAGGCCCGCGGTGTGATCGAGCAGGTGCCGCAGGGTGACGGGGCTTCGTGCGTGCCAGGGGTTGTCGTGCGCGATCTGCGGCATCAGATCGGCGAGGCGGGCATCCAGGTCCACGCGGCCCTGGGTCGCGAGGCGCATCACGCCGAGCGCGAGCATCGTCTTCGTCACCGAGCCGATGTGCACTTTCGAATCGGGACGCATGGGCTGATTCGTCGCCGCGTTCGCGACGCCGACGGCGCCGGTGCGCGTGACATCACCTTCGACGATCGCATACACCGCGCCGGCGAGTCCCTGCGCGCGCAGCTCGCGTTCGAGACTGCAATCCAGATCGCAAGCCACCGCGGGCACGGAGGCGAGCAACAGGAGCAACGATCGGCTCAGTGATGACATCGTGGTTAGGATGGTCGCGCGGCATCCGGAGTTTAAGCAGCCGATGGTCAAAGGCTGTTCAAGCTGTCGGACGCCGGCGAGGCGCCGAACACCGTCATTCAAGGCCGGCGGCTCGATCGGGATCGAGGCCTGACCCCTTTTGCCAGCAAATGGGGAGTGACCCCAATTCCGATCAGACGAAGCCGAGGCTGGTGTTCGAGAAATTGCCGACGTTGGGGAGGATGCCCGGTAGTTCGGACGCGTTGCAGCCGAACCACCGCGCGAGCGTGGCCGCGAATTCATCTACCGACGTCGTCGGCAGCAGTCGTCCCTGACCCACCTGGTCGTCCGAGGTGATCGACACCTGCGGCGCTGTGCCATAGAAGCGCCCGCCGTTCACGGCGCCGCCCATCACGAAGTGATGACTGCCCCAGCCGTGATCCGATCCGTCGGCATTCGAGCTCAGCGTGCGGCCGAAATCCGACGCGGTGAACGTGGTCACCCGGTCCGCGATACCGAGCTCCACGGTCGCCGCGTAGAACGCACTCATCGCGCCATTCAATCGCGCCAGCAGGTTCGGGTGGTCCTGCATGAGCAGGTTGTGATTGTCGAAGCCGCCGAGCGAGACGAAGAACACCTGGCGGCGCATGTTCAACGCACCGCGCGCGCCGATCATGCGCGCCACGATCTTGAGCTGGCTCGCGAGCGGGTTGTTGGCCGGGAACGCCGTGGCCGGCTGCACGGGCGTCAGCGCGCCATTCACCACGCCTTCGTAGTCGATGGATCGCTGCGTCACGAGGGCGTATTCGTTCTCGAACACGTGCGAGCTGCTGCGCGTGATCAGCGTGTTGACGGCGTCCCGGAATGCCTGGTTGCCGCTGTTGAGCGCGTTGATGCGGATCGCGCCATTGGGACTGGTCTGGTACTGCAATGCATCCTGACCGGCGACGAACACGGCGTTGCCCGACGCGGAGATGCAGGTGAGCAGCGTGTTCGGCGAGTTGCTGTTGTGCGCCAGCGCGATGTCGCCCAGGCGTCCGCCCCAACCGACCGTCGAGCCCTCGGTGCCGTTCGACTGCCACACCGATTGCTGGTCGTTGTGCGAGAACAGCTTGGGCGGCAGCGGATTCAGCACGCGATTCGGACTCTGATACTGCGCCAGCGTGGTCGGCTGGATCAGGGGACCGACATTGAGTTGCACGGAGAGACGCCCCGCATCCCAGATGCTCTTGAGCCCGGAGAGTTGCGGCGCCAGCGCGTACTGCAGGTTGTCGGTGAGCACTTGCCCGTTGTTCGGCGTGAGCGCCGTAGCGGCGAGATCGGCGCGCGCGAGTGCGATGCCCGCCTGTTGCTCACCCGGGCCACCGGCGCGGATCTGGTGATACAGCGCGTAGTTGGCGGGATCGTAGGGGACCACCGTGTTGGCGTAGTCGTTGCCGCCGTACAGGAAGATGCAGACCAGCGCCTTGTAGTCGGCGTTGTCGAAGGCCGCCGCCTCACTCATGGCGGCGAGATTGATGGCCAGCGGCGCCGCCACGCCCATGGCGCCGAGCTGCAGGCCGCGTTGCAGGACGAGCCGGCGCGTCCACTTCTGACTACTGCTCATTTCTGCACCAGGTATTCGGGGCTAATGAGGAACAGGAATGCGCCCGTGGCCAGCATGTTGAGCTTGGCGCTCTCGGCGCTTCCCGCGGTGATGTTGAAGCCGTTGAGCACGTTGCGGATCACGGTCAACGAGTCCGTCGACATGAGGTTCGCCGTCAGGCGCAGGTTGAACCAGTTCATGACGGCCTGCACGTCGTGCGCGATGGGCAGCAGCTCCGAGTAGGCAGGCCGCACGTCCCAGAGGCCGTTGCGCGTGGCGTTCTGCATGAAGTTGATGTAGCCCGCCGTGGTCGTCTCGTTGAGCAACTGGAATTCCGGCGCCTGCTTGCCCGCCGTCGCGATCGCCGTGTTCGGCGGCACATATCCGGGACGGAAGAAGTTGAACACCGACGGCGAACGCAGCGGACTCTGGCCCAGGGCGTTGTCGCTGGCGGAGAGATCGTAGATCTCGTAGGTGTTGTTCGTGGAGGTCACGCCTACCGAGCGCCACCACTGCACCAGCCGGACCACGGGCTCGCGCAGCTTGCCGGAGAACGTGTTCGACGCCGCCGGCGCGGCGCGCGCTTCTTCGTCCATGAGGATCGCCGTCCAGACGGCCTTGAGATCGCCGCGCACACCCGCGCCATTGTTGGCGAACGCCGCCGCGACACGGCCCACATACGCCGGCGAAGGATTGCTGGTCACGAGCCGCTGGATCATCTGCCGCGCGAAGAACGGCCCGGTGTTGGCGTGATTGAACAACGCGTCGAGCGCGATACGCAGCGCCTCCGGTCCGGGCGTGTTCGCAGGGATATTGGTTCCGAGGAAACTCACCGCCAGGGTCGAATGATTCTGCGCGCGGAACGCCATGGGATTCGTGGCGAAACGCGTATTGGGCACGTCGTAGTCGTGCCAGGCCACGTTCGTGAAGGTGCCGCCGTTGGATAGATAGTCCCAGTCGTAACCCGTGAACACGCGCGCTAGGTTGGTGATGTCGCTCTGGCCGTAGGTTTCGATGGGCTGGTTGTTGGCGTCCAGCCGGTGTGTGCCATCCGGGTTGAGCTCGTACAGGCCGATGGTGAAGAGCTGCATCACCTCGCGCGCGTAGTTCTCGTCGGGCTGGCGGCCGGTGGCGGGATCCTCGCGCAGGTTGCCTTTGGTATTCAGGAAGAAGCCCATGGCGGCATTCAGCGTGATGCGTTCGAGCAGCTCGCGGAAATTTCCGAAAGCGTTGGCGCAGAGCAGGTCCCAGTACGCGCCGATGACATATGGCGGATAGAAGCCGTCGATCGGGCTCAGCGAGACCACGAAGAACTCGGACAACGCGAGCGCGGCGCGCTTGCGCATCTGGTCGGGACCGGTCAGCAACTGGTTCCAGATCATCCAGTCGCCGAACTGCGGCCAGAAGTAGCGCTGTTCGGCGGTGATGGAGTTGTGCCCGCGGGAATCCAGCCAGGCCACGCCGGTCTGGCCGAGCGCCGCGGAGTAGTTCGTGTTGAGCCAGGCGAGGTAGCCGTCGTTGCGCAGCGTGGTGATGTCGGCGGCCGACACCGAGAACTGCGCCTGCAGCGCGAAGCGTGCCGCTTCCGCATCGGTGGCGGCTCGCGCCACCGCGGGAGACGGAGGAGGCGGCGGCGGTGGTGGCGGCGGAGGCGGAGGGGTCACCGGCGGCGGATTGCTGCCCGAAGGCGGAGGCGCGGATGGCGAGCTGTCGCTGCCACCGCCACCGCAAGCCGCCAGTGCCGCGCCCGTGAGTAACGCCAGAGCCGCGGCGGCAGTGGGCGAGCCACTCGCTTCCGCTTCAGACGCTTTTTCCGGCGATGAGCGGACACCCGGACTCGAAGACTCTTCCGAAGAAGACTCCGCAGTGACCTCAATGCCATCGATGTCGAGTTTTTGCACCAGACCCCCCGGTTGTGCAGGCGCACCGTACTTCACGCCCGCCGGCAGTGGCAATTGTCGCAACGGGCAAACGTCTCAGTTCGCAACAACATCGTGTCCGCTCAGGCTTGACCCTAGTCGTCTACATAACGTGTACTCGACCGCGATGACGCAGACCATGGATTGGCGAGCGCTTTCCGAAGCGCTGGATGAAGCCCTGGACGTTCGCACGGAAGCGCGCGAAGCCTGGCTCGCGCAGCTCGACGCGCGTGATCCGGCGCTCGCCTCACGCGTGCGTCCGCTGCTGCGGCAGCGCGATCACATCGCCGAATGCGGCTTCCTCGAAGGCGTCGCACATGCCGGCCTCGCGTCGCGGCCCTCGCCCGCGCTCATCGGTGCGCGGATCGGCCCCTACGTGATCGAAGCCGAAGCCGGCCGCGGCGGCATGGGCAGCGTGTGGCGAGCGCGCCGCGACGACGGACACTTCGAAGGCAAGGTCGCCATCAAGTTCCTCAATCTCGCGGCGCTCGACACGCAGGGCGAAAGGCGCTTCCGCCGCGAAGGGGTGTTGTTAGGCAAGCTGGATCATCCGAACGTGGCGCGGCTTCTGGATGCGGGTGTGCAACCGGAGACCCACCAGCCCTATCTCGTGCTCGAGTACGTGGATGGCGTGCCCATCGACGTGTACTGCGAGGAGCAGGCCCTGGATCTGGCGGCGAGGCTGCGGCTGTTCATCGACGTGCTGCAGGCGGTGTCTCATGCGCACAGCCATCTCGTCATCCATGGCGACGTCAAGCCATCCAACATCCTGGTCACTCGCACGGGCATCGTGAAGCTGCTCGATTTCGGCATCGCGCGGCTCGCCGACGACGAGAGCGACCAGACGCGCTCCAGTGTGTTCGCTCTCACCCCCCAGTACGCCGCGCCCGAGCAGATCCTCGGCGAGTTCGTCACCACGCGCACCGACATCTACTGCCTCGGCCTGGTGTTGTATCGCCTGCTCACCGGGCGGCATGCGGTGCAGAACTTCGAGAAAGGCCGTGGCGCATTGATCGCGGAGATCCTCGAGCGCGACCCGCCGCTGCCTTCGAACATCGCCGAGCTCGCCACGTTGCGGCGCCAGGAGCTCGCGGGCGATCTCGACAACATCGTGGCCAAGGCGCTGCGCAAGCCGCCAGCGGAGCGTTATCTGAGCGCCAGCGCCTTCATCGACGACTTGCAGCGTTACCTGCGGCACGAACCCGTCACGGCTCGCCGCGACACCCTGCCCTATCGCGTCGGCAAGTTCATGCGGCGGCATCGCGGCGGTGTCGCGGCGGGGTTGCTCACCAGCCTCGCGCTCGTGGGCGCGGTATTCGTCACGAGCACACAGATGGTGGAGGCGCGCCGTCAGCGCGATGCCGCCCTGCTGGAAGGCCGGCGCGCCGACGCATCCGCGGACTTCCTCCAGCTCATGCTGGCCGAGAACCGCCCACGCGCGCAGCCGCTGACCATGGACGAGCTCCTCGATCGCGGCGCCGAACTACTGGAGCTGCAGTACGGCGACGACCGGGCGTTCGTCGCACAGATGTACATGCTGCTCGCCAGCGAACGAGGCGGCCGCAATGAATACGCCAAGGCCAACGAGCTGCTCGAACTGGCCAGCGCGGCCGCGAAACAGGCGGGCGACGAGTCGCTCCGGATGCGGGCCGAGTGCACGATCGCTTTCAACGAATCCGACCAGGGGCTCGAGGATCAGGCGAGGGAGCGCATCGCGCGCGCCGGGTGGATCCGCAACGCGCCTGCCGCCGCCTGGGAAACCGAAGTCCAATGCCTGCGCGCCGAAGCCAATGTCACACCGATGGATGAAGCCGGGTACCGGCAGTCGCTGGCGCTGCTCGCCCGCGCCCGCGCCCGCATCGAATCGGCCGGCATGACGCATGACCGCAGCTACACCTCGGTCATCTCCTATCAGGCCGTGGTGCATCGATCGCTGGGCGAACTGCCACGTGCGCTGGAGTTGATCCGCGAAGGCGGCCGCATCCACGAGGCAAACGGCCGCGGGCGCACCCGTTCGCGAATGCTGGCTCACAACAACGAGGCGGTGCTGCTCTGGGACATGGGGGAGATCGCGGCTTCCTACGCGTTGCGCCAGAACATCGAGCAGCGAATGGCGCTCATCGATCCCAGCGGCATGGAGATGTTCAAGGCGAACCTCGCGTCGGCATTGTTGCGCCTCGAGCAATACGATGCGGCGCGCGAAGCGCTGAAGGGCGCCGCCGCAAATGCTCGCGCTCGCGGCGACCTGGTCAACGAGATCACGGCGCGGCTGCGCGAGATCTCGTTGTCGTTGCAGACCTCGGAGCCCCTGCCGCGGATCGACGCCGCGCTCGCCGAAGTGGGCAAGCTCATGCATGACCCGGCGCGCAAACTACCCAATCGCGAGCGGTTCGACTACGAGGAGACACAGGCGCGGCGCGACATCGTGGCCGGCGCACCGCAGGCGGCGATCACCCGCATGCAAGCGGCGTACTCGGACGCCGAGTCGAAAGCAGCTCGCCGCTACATGCATCGCGCGCTCCAGATCTCGGCTGAGGCCGCGTTGGCGATGAACGATGCCACGGCCGCGCGGGATTTCGCCCACCGCGGCGGGTCGATCGCGCGCGAATTCGCACGCCAGGACGACAGCAGCGCCGATGTGGGTGAACTCGCGTTCCTCGAGGCGCGCGCCGCCGAGCTGCAGGGCGATGCCGCCGCACGCGATCTCTACGAGCGCGCGCTGCGATGTTTCCTGAACGGCTATGGGAGCAGCCATCCGCGCACGCTGGCGGCCAGGCGCGCGCTCGAACCCGTCAATCACCACGCTCGAGCTGACTGAACAGCAGCATCCGGGCCTTCTCCCAGTCGCGTTGCACGGTGCGCTCCGAGACACCGCGGATCGACGCGATCTCCGCGAAGGACAGGCCGCAGAAGTAACGGTAGTCCACCACCTCGGCGAGTTTGGAATCCCGCGTCGCGAGATCGTCCAGCGCCTCGGACACGCGCACGATCTCGGCGGGCTCGGCGAGGCTGTCGGCGATGTGCGTATCCAGCCGCGTGATCTGATATTCGCCACCGCGCTTCTGCGTCTGGCGCTCGCGCGCCGCGTCGACGATGAGCCCGCGCATGGCGCGCGCCATGTAGGCCATGAAGCGGCCGCGATCCGGGAAATCGAGCTGTTCGCGGCCGGCCAGCGCCGAATAGGCTTCGTGCACGAGCGTGGTCGCGGAGAGCCCGTACTGCGCACCGCGCTGCAGCTCTCGCCGCGCGAGGCGGCGCAGCTCGTCGTACATCGCGGCGAATAGATAGTCCCGCGAGTGCCGGTCGCCCTCCTCCGCACGATCCAGGTGCTCCCGCCAGCTGACGGCCTGTTCCATGCCGACAAGATACCTCAGCAGCCCCATGCGGTTCACGACTCCATGGCATGCGAGCCGTACGACTTCGCGTTCAGGAACTTGCGCGCCAGCGCCTTGGCCTTGCGCGAGTATTCGCCGCGCGCTTCCTGGATGTATTTGCCCGGCCCCGAGGTGCGCATGTCGAAATGCATGATGTCGCCGTATTCACCGCCCCAGTGGAGGCCGCCCTTCTCCATGCCTTCGACGAACCTTTTGTCGAAGTCGAGGATGGCGTGGGTCTTGAAGTGTGCGCGGGCCGCCGTCTTGCCGCGCGCCAACTTGGCCGACAGGCGCTTGAGATCCGCGGTCACGAGCGCGAGCGCCTGCGGCAGCGTCTTGCCCGCCCAGGGCTTGCGCGTCGATGCCATGGTCAACGCGGTGAGCTGCACCGGATTGTCCTGCAGCGAGAAGTAGCGCTCGAGCAGACTGTCGATGCGCGCGATGGCGTCGTAGCGGTCCTTGTGTGCGTACGGCTTTTGCGCCGAGCCGAACAAGGTCGCCGCATTCGAGAGCACCGAGTTCAGCGTCGCGATGTCGCCGCCCTCGATGAACGGATTGCCCAGATAGTTCACGTCCACGGCGACACCGAACATGTGCATCGAGAATGTCGCCGTACTCGACTTGAGGCGTGACCCCGATATGCCTTCGGTGGAGTGGTTGAGAAGCGTGTCGCCCACGGACTTCGCATCGCCACCGAGCTGCGTGACCAATTCGGTCTCGATCGACTGGAGTTTGCGCGCCATCTCCTCGTGCACGTACTGGCCGCTCTTGAAGCTGCGCCCCAGGAACCGGATCTGCGTGAAGCGTTTGAACCACTGCTGCGGATCGAGCGCATTGGCCGCCGCGGCATCACCCGCCTCGCTCGCGAGCACCCGAGCGCGGGAGATCACGCGCGGCAGGAAGTCGGCGGGCGCCTGGGTGATCCACGTGAGTGTGCCGTCAGCCTTGCTGCCCGCCTTCGCGATGGTGATGGGCGAAGCGTGCAGCGGCACCGCGTGGCGGGAGGAGGGACTCGCCACGGGCGCGAGCTCGTACTGCATCGAGCCGCCTGGACTGGTCGGCATGTGATCGAGCGCCTTTCGCCAGAACTCCTGCACTGCATGGCAGTGCGTGCTGGCCTTCGCGGTGTCCACGAAGTTCTGGTTGACGCCGAGCGCCTTCACGCGCGCGGCTTTCCAGCCGGGACGCCGGAAGTGCCGGTATCGCAAGGCGGGATCGGATTCGAGCCAGTTGTTGATGGCGGAGGTTCCGAAGTACAGCGTCTCGAAACCCCAGGCCGCGCGAATCTTGGGCTTGAGCGTGTTCTTCGCCTTCATGACGGCCTGCATGGGTTCGCCGCCGCCGGAGTGGCCGGCCAGCACCACGTTGCCGATCGTCGCATTGCGAGGCAGCGACCCCCTGTCCTTGAGCAGCGTGAGCGACTTGCTCACGAACTCGTCGAACTTCCCCGCGTCGCCCAGGTTGCCGTAACCCGGCGCACCGTATTTTCCGCCCACGAGGGAGTGCATCGCGGGCGCCAGCAACACGGCGCGCCGTCCGCTCTGCTCGAGATCGCGGCGAAGGCAGGTGAACAGCGGTGTATTCCAGTAGTACTGCATGCCGCCTTTCACGAACTTCGCGGTGTTCGTCTGGCAGGCCGGAATGGCGTGGCCGTGGAAGTAGACGATCACGTCCACGCTGTCGGCGAACCGGGCTGCCGTGGGCACGAACGCGCCCACCCGCTTGTGCGTGTGGCGGCTCAGCGCGATCGGTAGATAGTGCGTGGCGCCGGGCGTCACGACCTCGGTGATCTCACCTTGCGTGTCCGCCGGCTCCCCGGCCGGCAGCAGCTGCGAGATCTCGTTGTCGAAGAGTTCACGATCGCGCATGGGGCACCCCGCTTCAGGCGGCCTGTTCGATGATGATGGGCGCACCGGCCGGCGCGGCGCCGAGGTCGGTGCCCGTCACGTTGCGATACGCCGCGCGGTACGCCTCGAAGGTGGCCTCGGTGTTCGGGTCGTTGAGCCATTCCTGGAGCTGCGAAGGCGACGGATCGGAGGGCAATCCCTGCACGTCGAGCACGATGCGGCGGCCCTGATCCGCGAGCGTGCGATGCACGGTATAGCGGTTCACATCGCTGTTCGTGATCGGCTGCCTGGCTACGAGCATGTCGTAGGCGGCGGGAATGAACTGGTCGGGCCGCGTGAAGTCGCGCGGGATGCCGATGTCATCGCGCAGTTCGTCGACCAGGGCGTGGGTGGCGATGGTCCACACGATGCCCGAGAGCACGTCGCTGTACACGCGGCCGTAGTCGAACGGCGCGAACGCGAGCCGCAGTAGTTTGATCGTCTCGCCGATCTCGGTGATCGTCGCCATCGACGGCGTGCCGGCGCTGGCGCCCTGGATGGCCACGGCCAGGCGCTTGTCGCGATAGAAAGCGAGCGCCGACGGGATCAGCTTGTGCAGCAACTGCGAGAAGCTGTTGTTCACCGCCGAGTCGTAATTGCGCTCGCGCCAGCCCTGCGTCGTCCAGCCGACGGCGCGGCGGCAGGCGACCGCCCGCGCCTGCTGCGTGGAGGAGGCGCCGTGTTTGATCGAGTCGATCATTTCCTCCATGACGAACGCCGTGAGCGTGTGGCTGGAGATCGGCAGCTTGCCCTGCGTGGCGTAGTCGTCGAGCAACGCACCCAGGATCTGGAACGTGCCCATGCGCTCCATGTAGAACAGCCAGACGGCGTCGGCGATCAGCAGGCGCTGCAGGGCATGACGGTCACCGCCGTGGCGATTTCCCGCGAGCGAAAGACAGGGATTGGGACGGCAACTCTTCGAAGGGAAACACGCGCCGTACGCGCCCGTCGCCGCGAGCCCCTCTCCCTTGGTCTTGAGGATGGGGCCGCCCTGGGGATTGTTGTCGTAGTGGTTCAGGCAATTCAGCAGGTCCTGGTGCAACTGGTTGGGCGGCGTGCGGAAGTCGAACTTCGTCGGCGGGAATACCGGCGCATGCGCAAAGCGGAAGTAGCCCTCGAACATGCGCAGCGAGTCCGGCTTCTCGCCGGGCGTGCCGCCGGGCAGGTTGAGCCCCACCAGCGAGAGCAACATGTCCGCGCAATGCGGCATGACCGTGGGCACGGGCGGAATGGCTTCGAGATTGGTTCGGATGGTGTCGATGATGGTCATGACTGGCTACCTGCGTAACGGAAGTTGTCTGATCTGCGCGCCGAGGGGCGCGGTATTGAGGGAGGCACGCCGGCCGGCGAGCGAATACAGCCACTGCCTCATGTGGCGATCGATCGTGTCCTCGCCGGTGAGACCGGACTCGCGCGTGTGCCGGTACACCGCAAGGCGCGCGCAGCCGCTCAGCGACGGCGCGAGATTACGTCCGCCCACGAGGTCGCGCGCATGGCGCTCGAGACGCGCGGGCGCCAGGGAGTCGAGGTCGAACAATGCGGGTAATGCGCGGCCGCCCAGCGCGCGGAACCGGGCGTGCAGCAATACGTGGCTCACCTGCGGCAGCGCCGCGCGGGCCGCGTCGAAAAGATCGCGCGTCGTCGGCGGACAAACCTCGCGCGGATACTGGACCAGCCAGTGCCGCTCCCACTCATCCCAGACACCCGCGCCCCAGGCGTCGCGGCAGAGCTGGAATCCCAGCAGCACGCGCAGGTACGGCGGCGGGTGCGGCACCTGCATGGAGAGCCGGAACGCGTGTTCGGGCGGCAGCGCGAGGATCTCGCGCAGGGTGGCGGCGTGTGCGACGCCGCTGGCGAGCAGCGACCAGAAGTCCGCGCCGATCTCGGACATCCAGTGCGCGTACAACTCGCACACTGCGTTGCTGACGCCGCGCTTCGCCAGTTCGGCTTGCATGGCGGCGCGCAGCGGATCCAGCAAGGCGAGCCGGCCGAAGGCTTCGTGCCCGACTTCGTGCAGCAGCGAAGTGAGCTGCATCTTCTCCTGCAGGCGCGCGTAGGGGATCTGGATCAGCGGCAGGATGTTGGGGATGTCGGCATAGAGCCGCGCGTCGGATCGGACCACAGCGGCGCCGTAGCCGCGGTTGAAGTACACGATCGGCGTGCGGCAACCCTGCAGCCCGGGCGTATCCCGCTGCAGCGCCTCGGCGGCCAGCACATCGCAGCCCCGCAGCAGGGGGCCCAGCGCGGGTGAGTGCCGTTGCGTGAGGATGTCCATGAAGGTGTCGAACAAGCCGAAGGCGCGCGCCGCTTCGAGCTCGAGTTCGCCGAGCGCGGCGAAGCCGGCTCGCGTGGCGCGCGCGCTGTCGTCGGGTAGTTTGGCGAGCAGCCGATCGCGCAGCGTCGTCAGTGGTGCATTGACACTGTCCCATTCGCCGGCCGACAGATCGGCCGCCGCATCGAGGCCCACCAGAGGTTTGAGCGAGGTGAGCGACTCGATGCGTCGCCGCAGCGCCGCCGTGCGGCGGACGAGCTGCGACGCGGGCGCGCCCGGGCGGCGCGCCTGCTTCAGGTTGTTCCTGACTACTTGCATACCACCAGCACGGATTCGCCGGGGCGAACACGGATGATGCGGCGACCGGACACGGCGGCGCGGCGGGCGCCCTGGAACGCGCCGCGCGCGAACCCCGTGCGTCGCTGCACGACATTGCCGATCACCTGACCGGCCTGGCTGAGTGCGGTGACGGGATTCAGCGTGGAAGTATTCACCTGGTCGGCCGCGGTCTCGTAGACCTCCTGCGCGAATTCGGCGAACTGGTCCCAGGTTTCACTGTTGGCGGCGGGGCTTTCACCCGATGCCCCACCCGGCAGGATGCCCAGCGCCTGCAACGCGGGCAGTCCGATCGCTCCCCCTGGCACGACCGATGCCGCGAGGCGCATGAGTTTGTCGGTCAGACTCTTGCCGAGCAGACCCGACGCGCCTTTCAACACCCCCGCGATCGGAAGGTTCTTGAGATGACTGGCTGCCGCACTCGCGGCGCGCCGTGCTAGGCCACCCGCGGCCTTCTTGGCGCGCTTCACCAGGCCACCCACGCCCTTCTTCAGCAGGCCGCCGATGAAGTACTGCTGCTCCATTTCGCCGAGGATGTCGCGCAGGCCGACTTCCAGTTCTTCCTCGGTTTCGAATTCTCGCAGCGCGAGCTCGTGGAACCGCTCGCCGTAGGTCTGCGACTGGTCGAGCTCGCCTTCGGGTTCGTCACCGAGTTCGTACTCTTCGTCGGTCTCGAACTCGTCATCGAGCTCGGCGTCTTCGCCATACTCGAATTCGGAGTCTTCGTTGGAATCCAGTTCGTACTGGGATTCCAGGTCGGAAATATCGGCCATGACTTTTCTCCTCGCGCAGGCTTTGCACATAGCGGGCTCCTATCCAGAGAATCGGAATTCGCGGGGCAAAGACGACAGGGGTAGGGAAAATGATCGGCGCGGCGGATTACGATGGGGCATGCCGACGAAATCAGGCGCCCGGCCGCGAGGGCGGCCACCCCACGCGGATCTGCTCACGCCCGCCGAGTGGCGCACGGTCCATGCGTTGCAGCATGGGATGAGCAATGCCGAAGTGGCTCGACGGCGCGGCATCAGCGTGAACGCGGTGAAGTTTCACGTGACGAACGCGCTGGGGAAGCTGGGGTTGAAGAACCGGCGGGAATTGCGGGCGTGGTTCAGGGCGCCGCGCGACAGCGCGCTCGCCCGGGTGAGCGTGAAGGGGGTGGGAGTGAAGATCGCAGCACTGGGGCAGGTGGCGAGGTCGGTGTCGAATACCGCGGCGTCGGAAGCCTGGTACCGCGACGTGCTGGGCCTGACACATCTTTATACGTTCGGGACCCTCGCGTTCCTCGACTTGGGCGGCACGCGGCTCATGCTCTCGCAGCAGGAAGGCGGCGCCGGCAGGGAATCCATCCTCTATCTACGCGTGCCGGACATCGTCGCGGCGCATCGAGAGCTGGAATCGCGCGGCGTCAAATTCACGCACGCGCCCCACCTGATCCACAAGCACGCGGATGGGCGCGAGGAGTGGATGGCGTTCTTCGAGGATCCGGATGGTCGTCCGCTGGCGTTGATGATCTAGAAATGGGGTCACTCCCCAATTGTTAGCAAAAGGGGTCAGACCTCCTCCGCCTGCCCAGGCTTGACCCGATTTGCCAGCAAATGGGGAGTGACCCCATTACATATTGCCGAGCGTGACGCAGTCGTCTCGGGCGTTTCCCTACGCGGTGAGAACCGCGACACGGTTTTACTTCATGCACCCGGCGCACCCTACGGATCGCTTCGCGCCAGCAAGTCAGGGAGTAATTCATGAGTGCATCGAATGAACGCGTGTCGGTGTTCGGTCCGACGCTGCGCTTCAAGGGCGAACTCAAAGCCCAGGAAGACATCCGCATCGAAGGCCGCATCGAAGGAGCCATCCACCACCAGCAGAAGGTGGTCGTGGGTTCCAAGGGTGAAGTCGTCGCCACCGTCATTGCCCAGAGCATCGACGTCGACGGCAAGGTCCAGGGCGACATCACCGCCCGCAAGGCCGTCAAGGTCAGCAATTCAGCAGTGGTCCGCGGCAACATCCGCGCGCCGAGTGTGAGCATCACCGAGGGAGCTAATTTCAATGGCGGAGTCACGATGGAGTCGAATGCTGG
>JBKPPO010000093.1:0-5909 GCA_046733635.1 Pseudomonadota bacterium
GATGCAGCGCCGCGGGTTCAAGATCCCGCTGCTGATCGGAGGCGCGACGACGTCGCCTGCCCACACCGCGGTGAAGATCGATCCGCAGTACGAAGGCCCCGTGGTGTACGTGAAGGACGCGTCGCGCGCCGTGGGTGTGTGCCGTCAGCTCGTCACGCCGGACATGAAGCCCGGCTATGTGGCCGAGGTGAAGGCGGACAACGTGCGCCGTCGCGAGCAACACGCGGGCAAGAAGGTGAAGGGCGCGCAGCTCACGCTCGAGCAGGCGCGGGCGAACAAGCCGAAGATCGACTGGGCGAACTACTCACCGCCGGTGCCGCGATTCCTCGGCAGCAAGGTGTTCAACGACGTGCCGTTGAAGGATCTCACGCCGTACATCGACTGGATGCCATTCTTCAATGCCTGGGAGTTCGGTGGCACCTTCCCGGCCGTGCTCGACGATCCCACGCGCGGCGAAGTGGCGCGCTCCTTGTACAAGGATGCGCAGAACATGCTGGCCACCATCCTGCGCGAGCATTGGCTCACGGCGCGGGCGGTGGTGGGGTTCTTCCCCTGCAACGCGGTGGACGAAGACATCGAGATCTACAGCGATGTCACGCGGTCGCGCGTGTTGCATCGGCTGCATCACCTGCGTCAGCAGAAGGGCAAGCCGGCCGGTCAGCCCCACTATGCGTTGAGCGATTTCATCGCGCCGCGCGATTCGGGCAAGGTGGATTACATCGGCGCATTCGCCGTGACGGCGGGCATCGGCATCGAGAAACATCTAGAGAAGTTCATCGCCGCGCACGACGACTACAACGACATCCTGCTGAAGTCGCTGGCGGACCGCCTGGCGGAAGCGTCAGCCGAAGCGCTGCATCTGCGCGTGCGCCGCGAGCTCTGGGGTTATGCGCCCGAGGAGCGGCTCACGAACGATCAGCTCATCGCGGAGAAATATCGCGGGATCCGTCCGGCGCCGGGATATCCCGCGTGCCCGGATCACACGGAGAAGGGCACGCTCTGGCAGATGCTCGACGTCGAGCGCGCCATCGATCTCAAGATCACGGAGAGCTTCGCGATGTATCCGACGGCTGCGGTCAGCGGCTGGTACTTCGCGAATCCGGAGGCGAAGTATTTCGCCGTGGGGCCGATCGATCTCGACCAGATGCAGAACTATGCGTCGCGGAAGGGATGGAGCGCGGTCGAGGCGCGCAAGTGGCTCATCAGCAATCTCGAAGCGAAGGCGCAGGATCCGCACGACGAGGCGGCTTGAAGCGACTCATTTCCGGCTGATCAGCCAGAACCCGATCATGCACAGTGCGATGCCCGTGATGTTCGCGGCGCTGAGCTTGTCCTTGAAGAACGCGACTCCGACGAGCAGGAGCGCGAGCGCGCCGGCGGACTGCGTGATGGGCTGGACGAGGCTCAGGTCCACGCCCACGCGGTAGAGCATGAGCAGCGCGAGGTCCAGGAAAACGATTGCGACGCCCAGCCCCAAAGCCGTCCAGTTGAGGGCGGATAACGAGGTCTTGAGCGGCGCGGCGCCGGGCGCCACCAGATAGACGCCGGCGAAAGCCACCGTCACCACGGCGTAACTCACGGCGAGCGACAGATACGGATTGGCGCCGGCGGGCGTCAGCTTCAGCACTATGTGATATGCCACGGTGCCCGCGATGGCGATCGCCAACCACATCATCTGCATGTTCGTCCCCTCGAAAAACGCCGACGCGTAGTTTGCCGGTGCGGCGATTGCGCGGCAAAGCTCGATGCGTTAATCATCGCGACAATGTCTGAGCGCCAGCTTTCGTTCGGCCGGTATGTCATCGACCTCGCGCGCGGCGGCCTGCTCAGCGACGGGCGCGACATCCCGCTCCGCCCCAAGTCCTTCGAGGTCCTGACCTACCTCGCCGCCCGTCCTGCGCAATGGGTGCCCAAAGAAGAGTTGCTCGAGGCGTTGTGGCCCGGGCTCATCGGCGCCGACGACGCGTTGGAGCAGAGCATCGCCGAGTTGCGGCGCGTCCTGACTGGCGCCGAGGGGTCCCTGATCACCGCCGATCCTGCGCGCGGCTACTGCTTCGATCCCGAGGCGGCGTTGCCCGAACGGCGCCATCCAGCCGGCATCAAGAAGGCCTTCCGCTGGCGCTGGATGTACGGGCTCATCGCGCCGCTCGTGTTGTTCGCCGCGTTCGTCGCCATCTGGTTCGTGACCTCGCGAACCGGTCCCGCGCGAGCCGCGCCCGAGATCAAACCGGCCATCGCCATCCTCCCATTCCAGGATCAGGGCGAGGAGGCCGGGCGCGAGTACTTCGCGGACGGGTTCACGCAGGATCTCATCGACTCGCTGGGCCGCTACTCCGGCCTCATCGTGGTGACCTGGAACGCAGTCTCGACCTACAAGGGCGCGGTCGCGCAGCCCGGGGAGATCGCGCGTGTGCTCAACGTGCGCTACCAGGTCGAGGGCAGCATCCGGCACGACGCCGATCGTGTTCACATCGGCGCCCAGCTCGTGGACGTTCAGGGGCGGGTGCTATGGTCATCGCGGTTCGACGAGCCCGCTGCCGAGCTGTTCGCACTACGGCGGCGGATCGTGGACGAGATCGCGCGGGCGTTGTCGAAGGACGCCACCGAAGTCCCCGCGCAGCCCAGCGCCGACAGGGTGACGACGAATCGCGAGGCGCATGATCTGGTCCTGCAGGCCCGGCCTCACCTGCGCGAGCCCACGCGCGCGGGGCTCGCCGAGGCGCGTCAGCTCCTGCGCCAGGCGCTCGTGCTCGATCCCGACTACGCCGCCGCGCATGCTGCGCTCGGTGATTCCTTCCTCGCCGCCGTGAGGCGCGGTTGGGAGGAGTCCCCGCAGGATTCCTGGCAGCGAGTCACCGCACACGCCAACGACGCGTTGCGAGAGGACCCCGACAATGTTCGCGCCCGCGTGTTGTTAGGCCGCATGCACCTGGCGTTCAACCGGCTCGCCGACGCCGAGATGGAACTGCAGCGCGCCATCGTCCTGAATCCCAATGATGCGGATGCGCTGGCCGGATACGGCAATGCGCTGTTGTGGCGCGGCCGCGTGAAGCAGGCGATCGACTCCCTGGAGCTCGCGGAGCGCCTGGATCCCGAGCTCGACGAGCTCGATCGGTTCGCGCTCGCTCTCGCGTACTACCTCGGCGGCCAGTACCCCGAGGCGATCGAGCAGGGTCAGCTCAACTTGCGCGAAAACCCGGAAGCCACTTACAACCTCGCGGTTCTCGCCGCCGCATTCGCCATGAACGATCGCGCCGCCGACGCCGCGTCCTCCGCCGCGGAGCTGCGCCGTCGCGATCCGGAACTCAATTCGCTGTTGTTCGGCACGAAGTTCCAGGACACGCGCGACGTGGACCGCCTGCGCAAAGGGCTGGAGAAAGCCGGCATCTCTTTGCATACTCGCGGCCCATGAAAACACTGCTCAAGCTTGCGATCGCCACTCTCGCTGCCACTACTGCCCAGGTCGCCACCGCTGCCGGATGGCAGCCACTGCTCGACAAGAACCTCAGCCAGTTCGACGTCTACCTGAGTTATCGCGGCGACCAGATCATGAGCGTGCTGCAGAAGACCGCACCTGCATCGCTCAAACCCATCGGCCTGAACCCGCCGAAGCAGGACGTGTTCACCGTGATCGAGGAGAGCGGTCAGCCCGTGCTGCGCATCAGCGGCGAGATCTACGGCTGCATTCAGACGAAGCAGGTGTATTCGAACTACCACTTCCGCGCGAAGTACAGATACGGCGAGAAGGTCTGGGAGCCGCGGCTCACCGAACCCAAGGATTCGGGAATCCTGTATCACAGCCGCGGCGAGTTCGGCGTCGACTACTGGAAGTCCTGGGCCCAGGCGCAGGAAATGAACGTGATGGAGAAGAACACCGGCGAGTACTGGACCATCGCCAATGTGGCCATCGACATTCGTGCGTTTCCGGTCAAGGGCGAGAAGGAAGTGCCGCGGTGGGATCCGAAGGCGCCGTGGATGGCGTTCCAGTCGCCTAACAACCACGCGTTGGCCGGGACGGATGAAGAGCGGCCGGGATGGAATGAGATCGAGCTCATTTGCGAGCAGGATCGGTGCCTGCATATCGTCAATGGCAAGGTGGTGATGGCGTTGAAGAATGCGCGCACGACCGGGGAGAAGGCGGAGCGCATGACGGAAGGGAAGATCCAGATTCAGAGCGAGGCGGCGGAGATCTACTTCAAGGATGTGGCGATCAGGAAGATTGATGGGATCCCTTCGAGGTACTCGAAGTACTTCGAATGACTTCTCCTTCGGGCGCGGTGATCGGGTCTTAGGAGCAATTGAAGGGATTGGGGTAGCTTGGAGAGCAATTCGGCAGTGACTACTGCTGCTCGGGAAGCTTCAGGGCCATCCCGCCCTTGACCACCACATCTACCTTCTGCAGCAACCTGATATCCGCCAGTGGATCCCCGCGCACTGCAATCAAGTCGCCTAACTTGTCCGCCTCGATCGTCCCGACCTCTCCACTCCACCCCATGAAGCGGGCCGCCACGCGCGTTGCCGATTCGATCGCCTGCATCGGCGTCATCCCGCGCGCCACCATGATCGGAAACTGCCGCGCGTTGAGCCCATGCGGAAACACGCCCGCATCCGTCGCGTACACGATGGGCACGCCGGCCTTGACTGCCTTGCTGAACGCCTGCCGCTGGATCTCCGTGGTCTCGAGATTCTTGCGCAGGAACTCCTCGGGCCAATTCTGTTTGCGGCCTTCGGTATCGATGTAGTCGCCGTTGTACACATCCATCGCGAGCGCGACGGTGCCGCGCTTCAGCGCGGCGGCGATGCCGGCGTCATCGAGATACGACGCATGTTCGATGGTGTCCGCGCCCGACGCGATGGCCGCGCGTATGGACTCCGCGCCGTGCGCGTGCGCGGCCACCTTCTTGTCCACGGCATGCGCGATGTCGGTGACGGCCAGGATCTCCTCGGGCGTCATCTCGGGCGCGCCGGGCACACCGCCGTGCGCGAGCACCGCGCCCGATGCGATCACCTTGAGCAGATCCACGCCCGAATCCACGAGCGCCTCCGCGCGCAGCCGGAAGTTCTCCTCACCCCGCGCCACGCCGAAATGGAACTTCGCGTTGTCCTCGGGCTCCTTGAAGTCGGGCACGAACAGATCGCCCCCGCCCTGAGGGATGGTGAGATACGGTCCGCTGACCTGCATGCGCGGCCCGATGGCCTTGCCTGCCTCGATGTCGTCGCGCAGCGCAGTGTCGGTACCGAACACGTACGTTCCGACATTGCGAATGCTGGTGAACCCGGCGAGCACGGTGGCCGCGGCGTTCTCGCGCGCCTGACGTTGCGACTCCTCGAAGCCGCGCTTGAAGTACACGGTGAGATCGGCGGTGTCTTCCGGCCGGTCCGTGATGTGCGTGTGCATGTCGATGAGGCCGGGCAGGCAGGTGTACTTCGACAAGTCCAGCACGGGTAGGTAGGTGGCCGTGGCGTCGCGGCGCCTGGCGTCGGCGCGCACGCTCTGGATGCGGCCGTCGCGGATGACGATCAGTGTGTTCTTGCTGGGTTCGCCGCCCATGCCATCGATGAGGCGCCCACAGAACACCGCGACGGTGCCGCTGTCGGGCGTGAACGGCGCATGGCGCACGGCCACACCGGAGCGCGCCATCGGCGCGGCGTGCGAGACGATGGCGAGGCCGGCGCAGGCCAGCGCCAGCGCGAGGGCCAGCTTCTTCATGCGAGCGGAATGAATTCCTGGTTGTCGAAGTCCGGCAGCTTGAAGCGCTGCGCGCGCCAGTCGGCCTTGGCCTGCTCGATGCGTTCCTTCGAGGAGGACACGAAGTTCCATTCGATGAAGCGCTCGCCCAGCGGCTCGCCGCCGAGGAGCATCACGGTCGCCGGCGTGAGCGCGGTCATCAGCACCGGCACGCCGGGAC
>JBKPPO010000094.1:0-5442 GCA_046733635.1 Pseudomonadota bacterium
TCCCAGGTGTAAGCGACGCGCAGCCGGTTGTCCTCGTTCACGTCCCAGATCAGCGACGTAGTGGCGCCCCAGCGCTTGGTGTTGGTGTTGTTAGGCGTGTAGAAACGCACGTTGTCGAGCGTGTCGCCGTCGCCGTTCAGATCGAAACCGATGACGTTGGCGGTGCCGATGGGACGCACGTCGGCGGAGGTGCCCGGGCGCTCATTGATCGTCGTCGTGCCGCCGCCGTTGGCCAGCGTGTACTGCCACGAAGGATCGAACGTCAGGCGCAGCTTCTCGCCGAGGTGCCACAACGACTGCATGCGGATGTTGCCCGTGTCGGACGGGTTGATGCGCACGCCGTAGTAGTTGGTGCAGCTTCCCGGATTGGCCGGGTTGTCGAGGTTCAAGAGCGCGGGCGTCGTGGCCACCGGAGTCGCACCTTCGTCATCGCGGACGTTCGGCGTGGGCGCATCGCGCGTGCAGACGTCGATGTTCTCGTAGTCACGGCCGTAGAGCGCGAAGTTCGCGGCGCTCGTCGTGCGGTAGAACGCGTTGCGGTTCTGGTTGAAGTGGCCGGCCAGGCTGATGAAGTTGCCGTTCTCGAAATCCTGGCGAATGGCGGCGTTGAACTGCTTCTTCTCGAGTTCGCCCGGGCCCTTGAACTTGTCGTAGGTCTGGTAGGACGCGGCGACGAAGGCCTTGGTGCCCCAGGGGCCGAACGCACCCGTGTCCAGGCGAGCGAAGCCGCGGCGATAGCTGTCTTCACCGAAAGCCACCGTCGCCTGGCCACCGAACTCTTCCTGCGGCCTGCGCGTGCGGTACGCTACCGTGCCGCCCGTGGCCGAGGCCGTGGGGCTGTCGACGTCGGTGGTGCCCATGTTGACGTCGACGCGATCGATGAGCTCGCTGTCCAGCATCTGGTTGGTGAACAGCGCGTAGTTGCCCGAATCGTTCAGCGGGATGCCGTCGAACGTCACCGAGACGCGAGAGCCATCGAAGCCGCGGATGCGCAGGTTGCCGCCCGAGGTGCCATAGGCGTCGTTGCCCGTGAAGTTCACGCCGGGGAGCTGGTTGAGCGCATTGAAGAGCGTGTTGCCGGCGGTCTGCGTCTCGAGGAATTCGCCCGTGAGGCTGGTCTTCGACTTCGGCGCGGTGTTCTCGCCGACGATTCCGATGAGCTTCGCGCGGGTGGCGGTGACCACCACTTCCGACATGCTCTCTTCGATCGCCTCGGTTCCCGAGGATTGCGCGATCGCATGTTGAGACATGCCCGCGGCTAACAACCCGGCCGAGATGAGAGACAACTTGTGGAAGCGAAGCAACATCGCTTCGTTGCGATTGGTCATGAGGATTCTCCGGTTATTGGACGCGGCCATCTCTGCGGCCCTGCGCGTTTTGTGGAGTACACGGTAATCAGATGACGATTGAGTTACAACCCGAAAACGATCTCGTGTTGCTTTGTTGCTGCAGTGTGACCGATACCGTGCAGCGATTACGTCATTGCTCCGATGCGGCGCACGCGCCGCGCCCGGAGAAGCGCTGATCAAATGTTGATCAACCGCGGGGATTGGTCAGGCGGGAATCTTCGCGCCGGCAAGAGCTTGCGAAAAATGCTTGCGGCACAGTGGCACGTAGCGTTCATTGCCGCCGATTTCGATCTGCGCGCCTTCGCGCTCGGCGGTGCCATCGGCCTTGACACGAACCACCATGATGGCCTTGCGGCCGCAATGACAGATCGTCTTGAGCTCGACCAGGTTGTCGGCCCAACCCAGGAGCTGCGCGCTGCCGGGGAAGAGCTCGCCGCGGAAGTCCGTCCTCAATCCGTAACACAACACGGGGACGTTGAGCTCATCGACGACGGACGCGAGCTGCCTGACCTGCGCGGGCGTGAGGAACTGCGATTCATCGACGAGCACACAGGCCAGCGGGCCCGCCGCGTGCTCGGCGGCGATATCGCCTCGCAGGTCGGTTCCCGGACCGAAGTGTTTCGCCTCCCGCGCGATGCCGATGCGCGAAGCGATCCGGCCGTCATCGCGGGAATCGATGAGCGCCGTGTAGAGCAGGGTGCGCATGCCACGTTCTTCGTAGTTGTGGCTGGCCTGGAGCAACGCGGTGGATTTACCCGCGTTCATCGTCGAGTAGTAGAAGTAGAGCTTCGCCATGGAAGGATCAGATCAGCTTGATCTCCCGCAGCCGCTCCTGCAGGTACTCGTGCGAGGTGATGGGCGTGGGGAATTGATCCGGATGCGCAGCGTCCACGTACTGCGGCATGGTCTTGATGAGGAAGTCCGGATTGAAATGCAGGAAGAACGGCAGCGAGTAGCGGGCCTTCGTCGCGCGATCACGCGGCGGATTCACCACGCGATGCGTGGTCGAGCGCAGGTACTTGTTGGTCAGGCGCTGGAGCATGTCGCCGACGTTGCACACCAGCGATCCGGGCGGCGGATTGATGGACAGCCACTCGCCCTTCTTCGACAGCACTTCGAGGCCCGGTTCTTCCGCGCCCAGCAGCAGCGTGATCACGTTGATGTCTTCGTGCGCGCCAGCGCGCACCGAGCCCTGCGGATCGGGCGGCAGCGGTGGATAGTGGATGACGCGCAGGATGCTGTTGCCCAGGTCCACCTTGTCGTCGAAGAAGTCGGGCGGAAGTCCCGCTGCGCGCGCGATCGCGGAGAGCAGGCGCGCGCCCAGCGCGTCGAACGCCTGGAACAACCCGTAAGCGGAATCCTTGAAACCGGGAATGGAATCCACCCAGATGTTAGGCGCCATCACCGCGTTGAATTCATGGCCGGGCGGCAGCTCACGCCCCACGTGCCAGAACTCCTTCAGGTCATGGTGTTTCGCGCCCTTGGCCGTCTCGATGCCGAACGCGGTGTAGCCGCGCGCACCGCCGCCATTCGGCACCTTGTATTTGAGCTTCTCTTCGACGGGCAGCGCGAAGAAGCGCTGGAAGCAGTCCAGGCAACGATCGATGAGCTGCTTGTCGATGCCGTGGTTCTGGATGATGACGAAGCCGTATTCGGCATAGGCCGCGGCGATGTCCCGGGCGAATTCCTCGGTTTCGACATCGCGGGCGTCGAGTGTGGGTACTGCGTCGGACATGGCGGGCTATTGTGCACACCGGGTCCGGGATGTAGAAGCAGGCAATGCAGGAGATTCCCAGGGGAGGGGGCGGTGCCGGCCAGTGCGCCAGCGCCGTGCTCATGGTTCGTCCCCGTCATTTTGGCTACAACGCGCAGACCGCCGTGACCAACAGATTTCAAACGGCAGGCGGGGCGCCCGACGTCGCCCAGCGGGCGCTCCAGGAATTCGACGCCTTCGTCGCGGCGCTGAAGGGAGAAGGCGTTGAGGTCTGCGTCGCCGAGGATTCCGATGCGCCGCGCAAACCCGACGCAGTGTTCCCCAACAACTGGGTGAGTTTCCACGCCGACGGCACGCTGGTGCTGTATCCCATGCTGACCGAGAACCGGCGCATCGAACGGCGGCAGGAGATCATCGAAACCGTCGTGCGCACGACGGGGTTTCAGATCCGCCGTCGAGTCGATCTCACTCACCATGAAAAGGAAGGCCGCTTCCTCGAAGGCACCGGGAGTCTGGTGCTGGACAACGTACGGCGCGTGGCCTACGCCTGCCGTTCGCCGCGCACGCACGATGCCGTGGCGGCGGAATGGGCGCGCGAGATGGGCTACGACCTCGAGATGTTCGCCGCCACCGACCGGGACGGCGCGCCCATCTACCACACCAATGTGCTCATGCACGTGGGCACTCGCGTCGCCGTCGTCGCACTGGATGCGATCGACGAGCAGGATCGCGCCCGCGTGGCACAGCGGCTCGAGAATTCCGGCCGCGACATCGTTGCCATCGACCATGCGGAGATGCAGTCCTTCGCTGGCAACATGCTCGAGGTCGGGAGCTGGGATGAATACCTCGGGGACTACAATATCCTCGTGATGTCGGAATCCGCCCGACATGCACTGGCAACGGAGAAGTACAAGCGGCTGTATTCCTCGGTGGATGCGGTGCTCGCCGTACCCGTGGAGACGATCGAGCGCCACGGGGGCGGCAGCGTTCGATGTATGCTCGCGGAGGTTTTCCTCCCTCCGTTGCGTGCATGATTCGTGTTTGACTCCGCCCCCATGGACTTCGGCCTCAAGATCCTGCTCGCCTATCTTCTCGGCTCCATCGTCGGGAGCCTCGTGGTCGGCCGCTTCAAGGGCGTCGACATCCGCGAGATGGGCAGCGGCAACGCCGGCGCCACGAACGCGTTGCGTACGCAAGGCAAGGCGTTCGGCATTGCGGTGTTCATCATCGATATCGCGAAAGGCTGGCTGGCCGCGGCCTGGCTGCCGGGCCTGGATCTGTCGGTCATCGGCGTGCCGCCCGCGACGCCGGAGCAAGCCGCCTGGCTTCCCGCGGTCTGCGGCTTCGCCGCGATCCTCGGGCATTGTTTCCCCGTGTGGCATGGATTCCGCGGCGGCAAAGGAGTGGCCACGCTGGTGGGTGCATTCGCAGGTCTCGATCCCTGGCTGCTGCTGCCGATGTTCGCCACGTGGCTCGCGGTCGTGGCCGTCTCCGGATTCGTGGGCCTGGCCTCGATCTGCGCCGCCGTCGCGCTGCCGCTCTATCTATTGATCCGCGATGGTCTCGCGATGACGCCCGAGCTCGCGTTCGCCATCGCCTGCGCCGCGCTCGTGGTGTTCACCCATCGCGGCAACGTGCGCCGCATGCGGGAAGGCCGTGAGCCACGCGCCGGCAAGTTGTGGTTGTTCGGGCGCCGCGGCGCGTGAGTTCATCCGCTCCCTTGCCGCAGCGCGTATTCCAGCGGCTCTCCGATTCGGAGTTCCAGTCGGGCGAGGCGCTGGCGGCGGACCTGCAGGTCACGCGGGCCGCCGTGTGGAAAGCCGTCGAGCAGTTGCGTGAGCTCGGAGTCACGCTCGAAGCGCAGACGCACAAGGGTTACAAGCTGGCGCCCGGAGTGAGCGCGCTCTCGTCCGCGCGCATCGCAGAGTTGCTGACGGCCGGCGTGCGCTCGCGAGTCGAATCGCTCGACGTGGAGTGGACGCTCGAGTCCACGAACACCCGGTTGCTCGAGTCGCTGCCGCCCGCCGCCGATTGCGCGGCGGTGATGTTGGCCGAACATCAGACCGGCGGACGAGGTCGGCGCGGCCGCTCCTGGGTGGCGCCGCCGGGCGGGGCGATCTGCCTCTCGCTGGCGTGGCAGTACGGCGAGATGCCCGCGGATCTCTCGGCGCTCTCGCTGGTAGTGGGTCTGTGCGCCGTGCGCGGTCTGCGCGACGTGGGCGTGCCAGGCGTGCAGCTCAAATGGCCGAACGATCTCGTCACCGCGAACGGAAAACTCGGCGGCATCCTCATCGAGATGCGCGCCGAGGCAGGCGGGCCCGTGCACGTCGTCATCGGCATCGGGCTCAACGTGTTGCTGGACGCTGCCGTTCGTGAAGC
>JBKPPO010000095.1:0-4040 GCA_046733635.1 Pseudomonadota bacterium
CTGGTCGATGAACTTGGTGGTGTATTCACCGTGCGCGAACTTGGGGTGCGTGATCACCTGGTCGAGGAAACGCAGGTTCGTCGCCACACCGCGGATGCGGAATTCCCAGAGCGCGCGATGCATGCGCGCGATGGCTTCCACCGGATTCGGCGCCCAGGCCGTCACCTTCACGAGCATGGAGTCGTACGAACGCGTGAGGATGGCGCCTGCGTAAGCCGTGCCGGCGTCGAGGCGGATGCCGAAGCCCGCGGGTGAGCGGTACGCGGTGATCTTGCCGTAGTCGGGCGAGAAGTTGTTCTCGGGATCTTCCGTGGTCACGCGACACTGCAACGCGTGCGCCGTGATGTGGATGTCCTTCTGTGCGGGCACGCCGCTGTTCTCATCGCCGATCTTCGCGCCGTCGGCGATGCGGATCTGCGCCTTCACGAGATCGATGCCCGTGATGGCTTCCGTGACGGTGTGCTCCACCTGGATGCGCGGATTCACCTCGATGAAGTAGAACTTGCCGCTCTCGGCGTCCTGCAGAAATTCCACGGTGCCGGCGTTGCGATACCTGACCGCATTGCCGATCTGCAGCGCGTAACCGCAGAGCTCGTTGCGTTGCGCTTCCGTGAGGAAGGCCGCGGGCGCGCGCTCCACCACCTTCTGGTTGCGGCGCTGGACCGTGCAGTCGCGCTCGAAGAGGTGCACGAGATTGCCGTGCGTGTCGCCGAGGATCTGCACTTCGATGTGACGCGCCTGGCGCACCAGCTTCTCGAGATAGACCTCGTCGTTGCCGAAGCCGGCCTTGGCTTCGCGACGAGCCACGGGCAGCAGCTCCGTGAGCTGCGCATCGTTCTCGATGATGCGCATGCCGCGGCCACCACCGCCCCAGCTCGCCTTGAGCATCACCGGATAACCGACTTCGGCTGCCTGCTTCTTGCAGGCTTCCATGTCCGCGGGCAACGGCGGCGTGGCCGGCATCACGGGCACCTTCGCGGAAGTAGCTAGGTTGCGCGCGGCGACCTTGTTGCCGAGCGAACGCATGATCTCGGGCGTCGGGCCCACGAAGATGACGCCGTGCGCATTGCAGGCCTCGACGAACTCCGGATTCTCCGACAGGAATCCATAACCGGGATGGATCGCATCGGCCTTGGCTTCGACCGCGATGCGCAGGATGTCCTCGATGTCGAGATACGCATCGACGGGCGCCTTGCCGCGGCCCACCAGGTAGGCCTCGTCGGCCTTGGTCCGGTGCAACGAGAAGCGGTCTTCCTGCGAATAGATGGCGATGGTGCGGATGCCAAGCTCGTTGGCGGCGCGCATGACGCGGATGGCGATCTCGCCGCGGTTCGCGACGAGCAGGCTCTTGATGCGGGTCAACATGAATTGAGACTTCTTTCTAGTATCTTTCCCGGACGCGGAATTGTAGCGGGGTCGACGGGCGGAACCGACGTCAATTTCGGTGCTGTTACCGCTCTCTTCGCACTTCGTTCGTGCGGACGACAGGAGAATTCATGTTCGCGATCGCCATCCACGGCGGCGCGGGGACTCTGTCCCGCGCCGGGACATCCGCCGAGCACGAGCGTGCCTATCTGCAGGGGCTATCCGATGCGCTCGATGCCGGCTATTCGCTGCTGGGGCGCGGCGCGCCTGCGCTCGACGCCGTGTCCGCCGCCGTTGTCTCGCTCGAAGACAATCCGCTGTTCAACGCGGGCCGCGGCGCCGTACTCACGCGCGATGGCCTGGCCGAGCTGGACGCCTCCATCATGGATGGCGCGACGCTCGCCGCCGGCGCGGTTTGCGGCGTGAAACACATCCGCAACCCCATCGTGCTCGCGCGGCGGGTCATGGAGTGCTCGCCGCACGTGATGCTCGTCGGCGAAGGCGCCGAGGATTTCGCGCGAGTCCAGGGCTTCGAGCTCGTCTCCAACGAGTATTTCCGGACACCCGTCCGGCAGATGCAGCTGCATCGGCTGCTGCAGGGCGAGGCCGAGAAGGAGAACGATCTGCTCGCGCATCACGATGACGGCAGCAAGGGCACGGTCGGCGCCGTGGCGGTGGATGCACATGGCAACGTCGCCGCCGCCACCTCCACGGGCGGCATGACGGGAAAGCGTTGGGGCCGTGTCGGCGACTCGCCCATCATCGGCGCCGGCACCTACGCGTCGAACGCGGCGTGCGCGGTATCGGCGACCGGCCATGGCGAATATTTCATCCGCACGGTGGTGGCGCACGACATCGCCGCCCAGATGCAGTACGCGAAGCGCCCGCTCGGGGAATCGGTCGCGAACACCCTGGCGCGCATGAAGGCGCTGGGCGGCAATGGTGGCGTGATCGCGGTGGCGCCGGACGGCGAGCTCGTGCTGGATTTCAACACCGCGGGAATGTTCCGCGGCGCAAGGGATTCACGCGGACGCGACGAAGTCGCGATCCACCGCTAGCTACCCGCCGCCTCGCGGAACTGCTCGGCGGTGCGCAGCGGCAGCACCGTGGTGGAGGCCACGTCGACCTTGGCCGAAGCACCCGGTTCCGCCATCACATAGCGATCGCGGCCCTGGTGCTTGGCGGCATAGAGCGCCTGATCTGCGAGCTGGACGGCGGCGTCATGCGTCGGCACGCGATACGCCTCGACCGACACCACGCCCACGCTCACCGTCACGTAGGGCTGCGTGCCCGAATTCGCATGCGGAATGCGGAGTTCGCGCACCGCGGCAAGCAGGCTGCGCGAGATGCTCTCGCCGTAGGTCTTGTCCGCGCCATACAGCACGGCCACGAGTTCCTCGCCGCCATAACGCGCGACGAAATCCAGCGGCCGGCGGCGCGCCGCTTCACGCAGCGCGCTGGACACGCGGCGCAGGCAATCGTCGCCGGCGATGTGGCCGTAACGATCGTTGTAGCCCTTGAAGTGATCGATGTCGATCATGATCACGGCGACCGTCTGCCGATCGCGCTGCGCCTGTTGCCACACGCGGCGGATCTGGTCCTCGAAGGCGGCGCGGTTCAGCAAGGTGGTGAGGCCGTCGTGCGTGGCCACTTCCGTGAGCTGCCGGTGTTCGAGGAACACGGTGCGGTACGCATGCTCCAGTGCATAGGAGCCGACCATGCCGATGAGGTTGGCGACGAACAGCATGAACAGTAGATAGGTCGCGATGGCGCCCGGCATGTGGGCGGTGAACGCCGCCACCGCCAGCGCCGCGAACACGATGAGGTTGGCGCGCACGGCCTCGCGGAATCGCAGGCCGATCATGAAGTAGAAGAAGAACGCGACGACCAGCAGCCGCCCGCCCACGAGGGGGACTTCGTCCGGCGGCGAGAACGCCGCCATGAGCACGATGCCGATGCCGAACAGCGGCGCCACGATGGTGATGCCGAGGTCGTACCAGCGCATGTAGAAGCGCTTGGACGTGCACACCAGCATGATGATCACGGCGGGCACGTGCATGGTGAAGCGCACGATGTGCGTGATGCGCGCGTGTTCCGTCGAGAGGATGAAGTGATCGAGCACGGCGTAGCCGAGCACCGTGCACGCGGACAGCCAGATGGCCAGGCGATTCCAGACGCGCAGTCGCTCGCGGTGATCGGCGCGGAATTCGCTTTCGAGCGGCTCGTCGAAACGCAGGAAACGGAAGCCGCGGGCCATGGCGCGCGCCGATTCCGTGCTGCTTGCCGATGATTTAGCGGCCGCCATATTCGAGCCTGGACCGTCTCCCTGGAAGAGAGCTTTTTATGTGTTCAGGCGGTTCAGTGCAAGCCGCACGCTCGAACCTGCGCGCGGTACGCTGAATTCAGGCGGGCTTGGATTGATCGTGCCGCGGGGGCGTCTTGACGCGCGTGCGCCAGACTTCGAGGGGGCTCCACGCCTTCGTGCGGACCGTGTCCACATCACGCGAGGAGATGCCGTCTTCGTTCGCCGCTTTCGCGACCGCCAACTCGAGCAGTGAGTGCTCGGTCTGATTCTTGGTTTTCATACTCGATCCCTGAACCGTTTGGACCCTTGGGGTCTTCTGGTCGGGGATTCTAGTACGCCGATTGTTAAAAAATAGCGTCCGAGAACGAAA
>JBKPPO010000096.1:0-44255 GCA_046733635.1 Pseudomonadota bacterium
GCGGCGTCGTGACCGTCGAACAGCGATGCGGCGCTGACGAAACGCAGCGGACGCCCGGGCTCTGGTGGCTTCATGTTACTGGCTGGTAAGTTTAGTTACCGCAAAGTAACATGCGCCCCACACCCATGCCAGCCGCCGCCACACGATCGAAGTCGCGCAAGGAATCGCCCGCCGCGGGTTCACCCTGGGCGGACGGTCGCCGTCCGCGGGAACATGCGCTGAAACGCGAGGCCGTGATCGTTGCTGCGGCGCGGGCCTTCGCCGCGCGCGGTTATCACAACACGTCGCTGGACGGCCTGGCGGCCAGCCTCAAGGTGACCAAGCCCACGCTCTATTTATATGTGCAGAACAAGGAAGCCATGTTGTTCGAGTGCTTCCAGGCCGGCTTGAAGCAGATCCAGACCACGCTCGAGGAATGCGAACGAGCGCCGGGCCCTGCGCGGGAGCGCCTGTTCGCTTTCATCCGCGGCTACGCGGCGGCGATCGTGGGTGACTACGGTTGGTGCATGCTGCGGGCCGAGGATCAGCATCTCGGCGCCGCCATGAGCCGGCGCATCAAACTACTGAAGGCCGGCATCGACCGGCGCATGCGTGCGCTCATCGAGGCCGGCGTCGCCGACGGTTCCATCCGCGAGTGCGACACGAAGATGACGGCCTTCGCCCTGGCCGGCGCGCTCAACTGGATGGGCCACTGGTACCGCGAGGACGCCTCACTGAAGCCGCCCGAGATCGCGGACCGATTCATCGACTTTTTCAACCGGGGCCTGCGCGGCCGCGATTGAGTGCAAGGAGAACATTCGTGAAAGACGTCATCATTGCCGCCGCGACTCGTACGCCCATCGGCGCCTTCCAGGGGGTGCTGTCCCCCGCCACCGCGCCGCAGCTCGGCACCGCGGCCATCCGCGGCGCGCTGACCGCGGCCGGCCTTCCGCCAACGGACGTGCAGGAAGTCATCATGGGCTGCGTGCTCCCCGCGGGATTGGGACAGGCTCCCGCCCGTCAGGCCGCGCTGGGCGCCGGCATTCCCCAGGGCGTACCGACCACCACCATCAACAAGATGTGCGGCTCGGGCATGAAGGCCATCATGATGGCGGCCGACCAGATCCGCACGGGCGACGTGCAATTCGCGGTGGCGGGCGGGCTCGAGTCCATGAGCAATGCTCCCTATCTACTTCCCAAGGCCCGTGCCGGCCTGCGCATGGGCCACGGCGAAGTGCTGGACCACATGTTCTACGACGGCCTGCAGAGTCCGTTCGACGGCCAGCTCATGGGCACGTTCGCGGAGGCCACGGCGCAGAAGTATTCGTTTTCCCGCGCCGAGCAGGATGCATTCGCTACCGAGTCCACGCAGCGCGCGCTCGCGGCCGTCAATGGCGGCGCGTTCGCCGCGGAGATCACGCCCGTGACGGTCAAAGGCCGCAAGGGTGAGACCGTGGTCGACAAGGACGAGACGCCGTTCAACGTGGACCTCGCCAAGATTCCGACGTTGAAGCCGGCGTTCCGCAAGGACGGCACGGTGACCGCGGCCTCCTCTTCTTCGATCTCCGACGGCGCCGCGGCTGTCGTGCTGGCCGATGCCGCGACCGCGCAGGCGCGCGGTCTCACGCCGCTCGCGCGCATCGTGGGTTACTCGAGTTTCGCGCGCGAGCCGGAGTGGTTCACCACCGCGCCGGCGGGCGCGATCCAGAAGCTGCTCGCGAAGCTCGGCTGGAAGCCGGGCGACGTCGCGCTCTATGAAGTCAACGAAGCGTTCGCCGTGGTCACCATGGCCGCGATGCGCGACGTGGGATTCGATCACCCACGCACCAATGTCAACGGCGGGGCGTGCGCCCTGGGCCATCCCATCGGCGCCACGGGTGCACGCATCGTCGCCACGCTGGTGCATGCGCTTCGAGCGCGTGGCGGCGGTCGTGGCATCGCTTCGTTGTGCATCGGCGGCGGCGAAGCCACGGCCATTGCCATTGAAGTTCCATGACCATCGAAGTGGCCTGAATCTGACGCCGGGCGCGGCGTCCGTTATGCTTTGCGCCCGCGCCCACCCTTGCAGGTACCCCGCCGATGAAAATTTCTGAAGCACGGGCCGTCGTCACCGGCGGCGCCTCGGGTCTCGGAAACGCCGTCGCGCGCCACATCGTGGCCGCGGGCGGCCGCGTGTGCTTGTTAGATGTACAGGAAGGGCCCGGCCAGGCCGCGGCCGCCGCGCTCGGCGCCAACGCCAGTTTCGCCAAATGCGACGTCACCTCGGAGACCGAAGTGAATGCCGCCATGGAATCCGCGCGCACTTCTCTCGGCGGGCTCAACCTGCTCGTCAACTGCGCCGGCGTCATCGGCGCGGGGCGTGTGCTCGGCAAGAACGGACCGATGGCGGGAGATTTCTTCACGCGCGTCGTGCACATCAACCTCATCGGCACATTCCTCTGCGACAAGGCGGCCGCGGCGATCATGCAGGCGAACACGCCGAGCGCCGATGGCGAACGAGGTGTGATCATCCACACCTCGTCGGTCGCCGCGTTCGAGGGCCAGATCGGCCAGGCCGCCTACTCGGCCACCAAGGCTGCGGTTTCCGGCATGACGCTGCCGATCGCGCGTGAGCTCGCGATGTTCGGCATCCGCGTGTGTTCGTTGGCGCCCGGCATCTTCGCCACGCCGATGTTGGGCGCGATGCCGCAGGAAGTGCAGGAATCGCTGGGCAAGCAGGTCCCGTTTCCACCGCGGCTCGGCAGGCCCGAGGAATTCGCCGCACTCGTTCAGACCATTTTCGAAGTCCCCTATCTCAACGGCGAAACCATCCGTCTCGATGGCGCCATCCGGATGCAGCCGAAGTAACCCATGGCCCAGGGTCCCGCTCAGCGCGATGTGATGGAGTACGACGTGGTGGTCGTGGGCGGCGGCCCCGCGGGCCTCGCTACCGCGATCCGCCTGAAACAACGCAAGCCGGAGCTCACCGTCTGCGTGCTCGAAAAAGGCTCCACGATCGGCGCGCACATTCTGTCGGGTGCGGTGTTGGAACCAGGACCGCTCGATGCGTTGCTGCCGGAGTGGCGGAATGCCCCGCTCCCCATCAAAGTGCCGGTCGCGCGCGACGAGTTCCTCATGCTGTCGCGCTCGGGCGCCACGCGCGTGCCGTGGATCCCGAGCTATCTGCACAACGAAGGCAACTTCATCATCTCGCTGGGCGGGCTCGTCGCCTGGATGGCCACGCAGGCTGAAGCGCTGGGTGTGGACGTGTTCCCCGGCTTCGCCGCGTCGCTGCCGCTGTTCGACGACGACGGGTCGGTCGCCGGCGTTCAGATCGGCGACATGGGGGTGCAGCACGATGGCGTGCGCGGTCCTAACTACACTCCGGGCGCCGAGGTGCGCGCGCGGCTCACCGTCATCGCCGAAGGCTGCCGCGGAAGCCTCGCGAAGGAACTCATCAGGAAGTACCGGCTCGACGAACACGCCGATCCGCAGGTGTATGCGCTGGGCATGAAGGAGCTCTGGCAGCTTCCACCGGGACGAGTCACACCCGGGCTCGTGCAGCATACGGTCGGCTGGCCGCTGGACTCACGGACCTACGGCGGCAGTTTCGTGTACCACCTCGACGACAACCGCGCCTACGTCGGCTTCGTCGCCGGTCTCGACTATCGCGATCCGCGATTCTTTCCGTTCGAAGCCTTCCAGCAGTTCAAGCATCACCCGGCGATGCATGAATTCCTCAAGGGCGGCGAGATCCTCTCCGCGGGCGCGCGCTCCATCTCCGCGGGCGGCTATCAGTCGATGCCGAAGCTCGAGATGCCCGGCGCCGTGCTGGTGGGCGATTCCGCGGGCACGCTCAATGTGCCCAAGATCAAGGGCATCCACCAGGCCCTGCGCTGCGCGATGGCGGCGGCTGACTACTTCGCCGAGAACGACACCAGCATCGGCTTCGACGCGATCTGGCGGAAGACCGAAGCCGTGGCCGAGCTGCGCGAGGTGCGCAACGTGAAGCCGGGCTTCAAGCGCGGGCTCAAGCTCGGCATGCTCAATGCCGGCCTCGAGAGCCTGCTGGGCGGCAAGACGCCCTGGACGCTGCGGAACAAGGCCAGCTTCCCGATGGAGAAGCTCGACGAGTACACGTCGCCGAATCGCCACTGGGTCCATCGCGACCTGCCGCCGCGCGATCGATTGTCGTCGGTGTTCTTCGCCGTGACGGCGCACGATGAAGTGCAGCCCGTGCATCTCAAGGTCCGCGACACCAGCATCTGCGCCACGAAGTGCGCCACCGAATACGGAAATCCCTGCACCCGCTTCTGCCCCGCCCACGTCTACGAAATGGTGGATGACGGCGCCGGGGGCAAACGGCTGCAGATCAACGCGGCCAATTGCGTGCATTGCAAGGCCTGCGACATCAAGGATCCCTACCAGATCATCGACTGGACCACGCCGGAAGGCGGCTCGGGCCCCAACTACCAGCTCTTGTGAATTCGACGAAGAACGTCCTCGGCGATCTGTACGCCGCGGAGATCCAGAAGCGCGGCTTCGCCGCCGATGAAGCCCAGCTCAACGCCATCCGACAGCTCGAGAGGCTGCGCGCCGAGCTCGCCGAAGCCGCGGCCGCGCCGCTCGGCAAGCGCCTGCTGCGCGGGCTCACGAGCAGCAGCAGCGCGCCCAGAGGCGTCTATCTCTGGGGCGGCGTCGGCCGCGGCAAGACCTGGATCATGGATCTCTTCTATTCGAGCCTCACGCTGACCGCGAAGCGTCGAACGCACTTCTATCGGTTCATGCAGGAAGTGCATGCGGATCTGAAGCGGCTGAAAGGCATGCAGTCGCCGCTCGATGGCGTCGCCGACAAGATCGCGAAGAAGTCCCGCGTGATCTGCTTCGACGAGTTGTTCGTCTCCGACATCGCGGATGCGATGATCCTCGCGGGCTTGTTCGGCGCGCTCATCAAGCGCGACGTGGCGCTGGTGTTCACGTCCAACGTGAAACCCAAGGATCTTTACAAGAACGGCCTCCAGCGCGACCGCTTCCTGCCGACGATCGCGCTCATCGAAAAACATTGCGATGTGGTGAACGCGGACGGCGGCGTGGACTACCGGCTGCGGCAACTCACGGCCGCGCCCATCTACCTGTCGACCACGGCATCCGATACCCAGAAGCGGCTGGAAGAATTGTTCGACGATCTCTCCGATGATGACGTCGAGTCCGACGGGACGATCTCGGTGCACAACCGCAAGATCAAGGTGGTGCGCGAGAGCGAAAATGTCATCTGGTTCGATTTCGCCGCACTGTGCGAGGGACCGCGCAGCCCTGCGGACTATGTTTCGATCGCCAGCGAGTACCAATCGGTGATCATCGCGAACGTGCCGGTGTTCACGGTGGAAGCGGACAACTCGGCGCGGCGGTTCATCTCCGTGATCGACGAGTTCTACGATCGCGGCGTGAACGTGATCCTGTCAGCCGCGGCGGCGCCCAATGAGCTCTACAAGGGCGAGAAGCTCAAGTTCGAGTTCCAGCGCACGGCGAGCAGATTGACCGAGATGCAGAGCGAGGAATATCTCGCGCGGGCACACCGCGCGGCGTGACTCGTCAGCTCATCGCCGTCGTGGCCTGGGCCACGAGCGATGACATCAATTCCTTCGCCCGCCGGTGCGCGAGCAACGCCGCCGACTGCCCCGACCACAACGAGATCAGATCCGTGCGCTTGGCCGCGAGCGCGGCCTGACGGAACTGGGCGGTCAGCCATGCCTGCACTGGATAGGGCGGCAACGCGGCTTCGCGGCCCTTGAACGCGTCGCAGAAGGGGTTGTGGACGCTGCGCGCCAACCGGCCGGTGAAGGCGCGCGTGAGCGACGTGCGGCGATTGTCCGCGCTGAACAACCTCTCCCGGTGGAGCGGCGCAGCGTTGGATTCCTCGCAGGCGAGGAACGCCGTACCGATCTGCGCGGCGGATGCGCCGAGCTTGAGCGCAGCCGCGACACCACGCCCGTCGGCAATGCCGCCCGCGGCGATCACCGGCACCTTCACGGAATCCACGACCTGCGGCACCAGTGAGAGCGTGCCGATGAGATTCTCTTCCGGCTCTCGCAGGAAGGCCACGCGATGTCCGCCGGCTTCCATACCCGTCGCCACCACCATGTCCACGCCCGCCGCCGCCAGTAGTTTGGCCTCCGCGACGGTCGTGGCGGCGCCGATGGTCGCGATGCCCGAAGAACGGCAACGCTCCAGCACATCGCTGCTCGGCACGCCGAACACGAAGCTGAACACCGCGGGTTTGAGCTCGAGCACGGTCTCCACCTGCTCGACGTAGCGCGGCGAGAAACGCGCGGGCCGCACCGGCAACGGCAGCCCGAGCTGCTGGAAATAGGGCCGCAAGACATCCAGCGCCGCGTGCCACTGGGCATCGCTGAGCTGCGGGTCTTCGCTGTCGCGCATCGGAATCCACAGGTTGAGCGCGAACGGGCGCGAGGTACGCGCGCGAATCTTCGCGGTCACATCCCGGATGCCGGCGCCATCCAGATGGTGCACGCCGAAGCTCCCGAGCCCGCCGCTCTCACTCACGGCGACCACGAGATCCACCGCGGACAATCCACTCCCAAAGGGCCCCTGCACGATGGGCGCGTCTAACTTGAGCCGCCGGGCGACTGCCGTGTCATTCCACATGCGGAGAGGTTAATCGCGGAATGCTCATGAGAAGTACCTACCTTTTGGTAGTTACCCAGCCCCCGTCCGAAGGTGTATTGCCACCGGGGGACATGCGCAGTTTTGCACGGTAATGAGGCTGTCTCGCCGATTGTCCTGCAATGTCTTGCGACTTTCGTCGCGAAACGCGCCCAACTACTCCGTCAGGCGCAATATCTCGCGGCGGTCCTGGCGCGCAAGTCTTCCGCGGTCACGCCGGGAGCCAGGTCCACGAGGCGGAACGGGCTCTTGCGATCGGGGCGTTCGAACACGGCGAGATCGGTGATCAGCATGTCCACACAGTTGGCTCCCGTGAGCGGCAGATCGCAGCGGGCCTTGAATTTCGGCGAGCCGTCCCTGGAGTTGTGCTCCATGACCACCACGACGCGACGCACGCCCGCCACGAGATCCATGGCCCCACCCATCCCCTTGACCATCTTGCCCGGCACCATCCAGTTGGCGAGATCGCCGTTCTCGGCCACCTCGAGTGCGCCCAGCACCGACAGATCGATGTGGCCGCCGCGGATCATGCCGAAGCTGTCCGATGAGGAGAAATACGAAGAGCTCGGCAGCTCGGTGATGGTTTGTTTGCCCGCGTTGATGAGATCCGGATCTTCTTCACCTTCGAACGGAAACGGCCCCATGCCCAACATGCCGTTCTCGGACTGCAGCACGACGCTCATGCCCTTCGGAATGTAGTTGGCGACGAGCGTGGGGATGCCGATCCCCAGGTTCACGTAGTAGCCATCGCGCAGCTCCTGCGCGGCGCGGCGTGCCAGATCGTCACGAGTCCACGGCATGACCTACCCTTCCCTCTTGCGCGTGGTGCGTTGCTCGATTCGCTTCTGGTAGTTCGATCCCTGGAAGATGCGCTGCACGAAGATACCCGGTGTGTGTATGTGATCCGGATCGAACGTACCCGGCGACACGAGTTCCTCCACTTCCGCTACTGTGACCCGGCCCGCGGTCGCCATCATCGGATTGAAGTTGCGCGCAGTCTTGCGATAGACGAGGTTGCCTTCGGTGTCGCCTTTCCAGGCCTTCACGATGGCGAGATCGGCGGTGAGCCCGGTCTCGAGCACGAAAGTCTCGCCGTTCACGTCACGGGTTTCCTTGCCTTCCGCCACCACGGTTCCCGCACCCGTTCGCGTGTAGAAACCGTAGATGCCGGCGCCGCCCGCGCGGATGCGCTCGGCGAGCGTGCCTTGCGGGTTGAACTCGAGCTCGAGCTCCCTGGAGAGGAACTGCCGTTCGAACTCCTTGTTCTCACCCACGTAGGACGAAATCATCTTGCGGATCTGTCGCGTCTCGAGCAGCAGGCCAAGGCCGAAGCCATCCACGCCCGCATTGTTGGAGATGACGGTGAGATTGCGCGCGCCGCTATCACGCAACGCCAAGATGAGGTTCTCCGGGATGCCGCAGAGGCCGAAGCCGCCGGACATGACCGTCATGCCATCACGGGTGAGCCCGGCCAACGCGGCTTTCGCGTCGGCGAACACCTTCGCGGATGTCGCCTTCTCAGTGGGCATCGGTCTGCTTGGACGGATGGGCGTGCTGGAACGCGGCCAACGCGCCGCAGTTCTCCGCGATCAACGCGAGCCGGGGATATTTAGTGGCAGGAACTCCGAATCGGTCGGCGGCGTACATCTGCGGCACGAGGCAGCAGTCGGCCATCGTCGGTGTATCGCCATGGCAGAACTTGCCGCCCAGGTGATCGCGATCGAGCTGCGCCTGGAACGCATCGAGGCCGCGCGTGATCCACTCACGCAACCAGTCCGCGATGACGGCGTCGGCCAGCCCGAGCTTCTCCTTGAGGTACCGGGTGGTGCTCGTGTTCTGCAGCGGCTGGATGTCGCAAGCGATGATCTGCGACAACATGCGCACGCGTGCACGATCCACGGGGTCCTTCGGCATGAGTTTCACACCCGGAAAGACTTCGTCGAGGTATTCGATGATGGCCAGCGACTGCGCGAAGCGCTGGCCGTCATGCACCAGCGTCGGCACGCGGCTCTGCGGATTCACCGCGCGGTACCCTTCCGCGAACTGCTCGCCTCCGTCCTTCGTGAGGTTCACGGCGTGCGGGACGTAGGGCAGCGCCTTGAGGTTGAGCGCGATGCGCACCCGGTAGGAAGCCGAGCTGCGCCAGAACGTGTAGAGCTCCAGACTCAAATGACACCCCTGCGGATCTGATCCAGTTCGATGGATTCGAACAAGGCCTTGAAATTGCCCTCGCCGAAGCCCTGGTTTCCCTTGCGCTGGATGATCTCGAAGAAGATGGGCCCGATCACGTTCGCCGTGAAGATCTGCAGCAGCACGCCTTCATCCGTTCCGCCGTTGCCATCGATGAGGATGCGGCGTTTCTCGAGCTCGGCCACCGACTCGCGATGTCCGGCCACGCGCGCGTCGATGCCTTCGTAGTAGGTGTCCGGAGTGTCCTGGAAGCTCACGCCCCGGCCACGCAAGACGTCGACGGTGCGATAGATGTCTTCGGTGGAGAGCGCAATGTGCTGGATGCCCTCACCCTTGTACTCGCGAAGGTATTCCTCGATCTGCGACTTGTCGTCCTGCGATTCGTTGATCGGGATCCGGATCTTGCCGCAGGGACTGGTGAGCGCACGCGAGAACAGACCCGTCTTCTTGCCTTCGATGTCGAAATAGCGGATCTCGCGAAAGTTGAACAGGCGTTCGTAGAACTCCGTCCACTTGTTCATGTTGCCGCGATGGACGTTGTGCGTGAGGTGATCGATCTGCAGCAGCCCGGCCTGCTCCATCGGCTGACGCGGCACCGTCTTGAAATCCACGTCGTAGATGGATTGTTCGCCATAGCGATCCACGAAGTAGATGAGCGATCCGCCGATACCCACGATCGCGGGGATGTTGAGCTCCATGGGCCCCACGGTCCCGCGATGCGCCTCGGCGCCGAGCTGGATGGCGCGTTCGAACGCGGCCGCCGCATCCCGCACGCGGAAGGCCATCGCGCAAACCGAAGGCCCATGCGCCTGCGCGAACTTCTGCCCGAAGGAACCGGGCTCCGCGTTGATCACGAAGTTGATGCCACCCTGTGAATGCAGCGTGACGTTCTTGCTGCGATGCTGGGCGACCACGGGGAACCCCAACCGTTCGAACAGGCTGCGAAGGAGTTGGGGATCGGGCGCGGTGTATTCGACGAACTCGAAGCCGTCCGTACCCATGGGATTATCAGGACGGGGATTGTCGGGACGGGCATTGTCAAGGGCAGCCATCACTGGCCTCCGGCGCGAAATTGATTTAGTTTCAATTGTAACCAATGAGCACGCGTCCGAAACTCCACTTGGAGAATTTTCTCCCCTACCGGCTGTCGGTCTTGTCCAATACCGTGAGTGGGGCGATCGCCGCGGCCTACTTCGCCCATTTCGGCCTGTCGATCCCCGAGTGGCGGGTCATGGCCGTTCTGGCGGCGAATCCCGGACTTTCGGCCGCTGAAGTCACGGCGCGGACCGCCATGGACAAGGTGGCGGTGAGCCGCGCCGTCGCCACCTTGCTGGCCGCGGGGAGGCTGCGCCGCACAACGGCCAAGAACGACCGCCGCCGCACTCACCTCGAACTCACCACCGGCGGCAAGAACGTCTATGCGCAGGTGGTCCCCGTGGCGCTGAACTATGAGCGACACCTGTTAGCGCCGCTCTCGTCGCGTGATCGCGCCACCCTGGACCGGATCATGCGGGTACTCCTGGGCCGCGCCGTGGAACTCGGTCCGGCCCACGCCGAATGACCATTCACCCCGAATGTATAATCGCGCGCCATCGCTGACGCGCCGCTCACCTTCCGGAGAGTAAGTCCCCATGCTCGGCAAGATTCCCGCGGCTCGACTCGCACTCATCGAAAAGATCGTTTCGCGCGCCTCGCGCCTCGCGTCGAAGACCTCACAGGGACTGACGGCAGAGTTTCTTCGCGCCTACTTTCGCGGCGTGGCCGAGGAGGACCTGCGTGCCCATCAGCCCAGCGATCTCGCCGCCGCCGCGATGGCGCATCTCGAGTTCGGCCGCAAGCGTCGCGGCGATGAAGTGCTGGTGGACCTGGCCGCGCCGCTGAATCCCGAAGCGCCCACCGCCACGCACCGGGCGCTGCTGCGCGTGGTGGCGCCCGACATGCCCTTTCTCGTGGACTCCATCAGCATCGTATTCAGCCAGATGAACATCGGCGTGCACCTGATCGTGCACCCCGTGCTCGCCGTGCGTCGCGACGCTCGCGGCGTGCTCAAGTCGGTGTCCGAGGATCGCCGGGCCGCCACGCCCGAGTCCTGGCAGATGATGGAGATAGACCGGCCACGCGACGACGCCGAGGCCCGTGAACTCGAACGCCGGGTGCGCGACGCTCTCGAGGATGTCCGCCGCGCCGTTGCGGACTTCCGTCCGATGCTCGAGCGGATCCGCGCGGTGGCCAATGACCTCGAGCGCGCCAAACTACCCGTGCCCGCCTCACATGCCAGCGAGGCGCGCGCCCTGCTTTCGTGGATGCACGACGGGCACTTCGTGTTCCTCGGGTACCGCTACTACCACCTCAAGCGCGGCCGGTCGCGCGATGCGCTGGTCCGCGACACCGCGAGCGCACTCGGCATCCTGCGTTCCGGCGGCGCGCGCAAGCCGGCGCCCATCGTGCTCACGGGACACCTGCGCCGCCAGGCGCGGGCGCCCGAACTACTGGTCCTCACGAAAGCCAATACACCGTCCACCGTGCATCGCGGGAGTTATCTCGACTACGTCGGTGTGAAGACCTTCGATGCGAAGGGTGAAGTGACGGGAGAACACCGGTTCCTGGGACTCTGGACTTCCAGCGCGTACCACAAACCACCCGCGGAGATCCCGCTGCTCCGCCGCAAGCTCGATGCCGTCATCGCACATTTCGGCCTGCCCGAGCAGAGTCACGACGCGAAGTCGGTGGTGAACGTCATCGAGACGTTCCCGCGCGACGAACTGTTCCAGACGCCCGCGGCCGAGCTCATCCCGATCGTGCGCGGCATCGTGAATCTCTACGAACGCCGCCGCGTACGGCTCTTCGTGCGCCGGGACAGCTACGAGCGCTTCTATTCCTGTCTCGTGTACGTGCCACGAGACCGCTACAACACCGAAGTCCGCGAGCGCATCGAGCGCATCGTGCGCCAGCGTTTCGGCGGCACCCACGTGGAATCGCAGGTGCAGATCTCCGACTCCATGCTGGCGCGCCTGCACCTGCTGGTCCGCACGCCTCAAGGCGCGCCTCCGGTGAGCGACATCGGCGCGATCGAGAATGCCATCGCCGCCGCCGCCGCAACCTGGGAAGACCGCCTCCAGCAGGCGCTGATCGCACGCGGCGTGGAACGGGATGCGGTGGAGCTGGCGGCGCGGTATGCGCGCCTGTTCCCGCCTGCCTACCGCGCGGATGCCGATGCCGCACAGGCGCTCGATGACATCGCCGACCTCGAAGCGCTGGCAGCCAATCCGGCGGTGCCGCAGATCAACCTGCGCAGCGTTGGCAAACAAGCCGGCCTTCGTCTGCGCATCCTCAAGAGCGGCGATCCGATTTCCATCTCCGACATCCTGCCGATGCTCGAGAACTTCGGCTTGCGCGTGGTCGCGGAACACCCGTATCACATCCCGACGGGTGAACCGGCAACCTGGATCCAGGACTTCGAGCTCGAAGCCCGCGACGTACGACGTGCGGACATCGACAAGCTCGCGCCGCTCTTCCAGGAAGCCCTGCTCGCCACCTGGCGTGCCGAGGTGGAGAACGACGGCTTCAATCGCCTGCTGCTGAGCGCCGGATTGAGCGCGCGCGAGATCGTCGTGCTCCGGGCGTATTGCCGCTACCTGTTGCAGACCGGCATCCCGTTCAGCCAGGCGTACATGGAACGGGTGCTCGTGGCGCAGGCGCCGATCACGCGCCAGCTCGTGCGCCTGTTCGAAACGCAGTTCGCGCTCAAGGGCAAGTCGCGTGAGGCTGCGGCGGAGCGGATCCGCGTGGCCATCCTGCGCGCACTCGACAAGGTGCAAAGCCTCGACGAGGACCGCATCCTGCGCGCCTATCTCAACGTGATCCGCGCGACACTGCGGACCAACTACTACCAGACGATGGAAGGCGGGACGGACTCCGCGGGCACTCCAAAGCCCTGGGTCTCGTTCAAGCTGGACCCGCACGCCATCCCCGATCTGCCGCTGCCGCGTCCCAAATTCGAGATCTTCGTGTATAGCCCGCGCGTCGAAGGCGTGCATCTGCGCATGGCCTTCGTCGCGCGTGGTGGCCTGAGATGGTCCGACCGCCGAGAGGACTTCCGTACGGAAGTGCTCGCACTGATGAAGGCGCAGAACGTCAAGAACACGGTGATCGTGCCGGCCGGCGCCAAGGGCGGTTTTTATCCCAAGCTTCTTCCGGCAGGCGGCTCGCGCGAGGACGTTCAGAAGGAGGTCGTGGCGAGCTACCAGACCTTCATCCGCGGCCTGCTCGATGTCACCGACAACATCGTCAACGGCAAGACGGTAGTGAGGCCCGGCATCGTGCGTCGTGACGGCGACGATCCCTATCTCGTCGTCGCCGCGGACAAGGGCACGGCCACGTTCTCGGATATCGCGAACGCCATCTCGATCGAGTACGGCCACTGGCTCGGCGATGCGTTCGCCTCGGGCGGCTCGGCCGGCTACGACCACAAGGGCATGGGCATCACTGCGCGCGGTGCCTGGGAGTGCGTGAAGCGCCATTTCCGGGAGCTCGGCATCGATACCCAGACGCAGGACTTCTCCTGCGCGGGCATCGGCGACATGTCGGGAGACGTCTTCGGCAACGGCATGTTGTTGTCGAAGCACATCCGGCTGGTCGCGGCCTTCGACCATCGCCACATCTTCATCGACCCGAATCCGGACGTGGCCGAGAGCTTCCGCGAGCGCGAACGCCTGTTCCAGCTCCCGCGGTCGAGCTGGGACGATTACACGCGCAAGCTGATCTCGCGCGGCGGCGGCGTCTGGCCGCGCAGCGCCAAGTCCATTCCCCTTTCGGCCGAAGCGCAGAAGCTGCTGGACCTGCCGCAAGCCGCGGCCACCCCCGTGGAAGTCATGCGCGCCATCCTGCGCATGCGCGTGGACTTGTTGTGGAACGGCGGCATCGGAACCTATGTGAAGGCGTATGACGAGACCCACGCCGAAGTCCGCGATCGCGCCAACGATGCCATCCGTGCCGACGGCCGCGAGATCCGCGCGCGCGTGATCGGCGAAGGCGGCAACCTCGGCTGCACGCAGCGCGGCCGCGTGGAATACGCGCAGCTCGGCGGCGCCGAGAAGAGCGGCGGCCGCGCGAATACCGACTTCATCGACAACTCCGCGGGCGTGAACACCTCGGACGTCGAGGTAAACATCAAGATCCTGCTGGCCGACCTGGCGCGCAAGGGCCGCCTCACGCGGGCCGCACGCGACAAACTACTCGCCAGCATGACCGCAGAGGTGGCCGAGATCGTGCTCCACAACAACTACCTGCAGAGCCAGGCGTTGTCGGTGCTGGAGCAGCGCGCCCCGGAACGTATCGCCGAGTACCAGGGGCTCATCCGTGCATTGGAGCGCGGTGGACACCTCAATCGCGCGATCGAGTTCCTGCCCGCCGACGACGAGTTCTCCGAGCGCCGCAAGAAGGGGCTCGGACTCACACGCCCGGAGCTCGCGGTCGTGCTGGCGTACAGCAAGATCTGGCTCAGCACTCATCTGCTGGATTCCGATCTGCCCGACGATCCGTATTTCGCGAACGAAGTGCAGCGCTACTTCCCGAAGCCCATGCGCAAGCGGTACGCGCGCGAGATTCCGCGCCACCGCCTGCGGCGCGAGATCGTGACCACGCAGACCACGAACAGCCTCGTGAACCGCATGGGTCCGGTGTTCGTCGTACGCGCACAGGAAGAAACCGGCGCCGACCCGGCTGTGATCGCGCGCGCCTATTCGATCGCGCGTGAGATCTTCGAGATGCGCGCCTTGTGGTTCGACATCGAGGCGCTGGACAACAAGGTGCCCGCGGCCGTGCAGTACGGGATGTTCTACCAGGCTTCACGCCTGCTGCGTCACACGAGCTACTGGCTGCTGCGCGACCGCGGCCGCGATCTGCACATCGAGAACACCGTGCGGGAGCTCAAGCCCGGCGTCGAGACCTTGGCGGCCGGCATCGACACCGTTCTCAAGGGGGCCGGCCGGGAGCTGCACAGCGCAGTGCTGGCCGATCTGAGCGGCAAAGGCGTTCCGGACAAGCTCGCGCGGCGCGTGGCGCATCTTTCCATGCTCGAACCGGCGATGGACATCGTGGCATTGGCACGGAGCGAGAAGCTCCCGGTGCTCGAGGTGGCCCGCACCTATTTCGAGCTCGGCGAAGCGCTCGGTCTCGACTGGCTGCATGGCGAGATCGAAAAACTCGCCGTCGACGGCTCCTGGCAAGCGACCGCACGCAGCGGACTTCGCGACGCCGCGATGCATGCGCATCGCGAACTCGTTCTCCAGGTGCTCCGCCAGCGTTCCATCCCGGTACGTTCCAAGGCCAACGGCGAACGTCTGGCGGCATGGAGCGCCGAGCGTGAAGAACCGCTCGCAGCCTGGAAGCGCACCCAGACCGAGATGCGCGCGGTGGGGACTTCGGATTTCGCCACTCTCACGGTGGGTGTGAACGCAGTGCGCAGCCTGTCCAACGGTTGATGCGCACCGCGCTGGTCGTCAGCACCTACGAACGTCCGGACGCCCTGTCGGCGGTACTCGACAGCGTCGCGCGCCAGCGAGCCGCGCCCGACGAGATCGTCATCGCCGACGATGGCTCCGGCACCGCGACGCGCGATCTCATCGCGAGTTTCACTCGCCGCTCGGCCGTACCGGTGCGCGCCGTGTCGCAGCCGCATGAAGGTTTCCGGCTGACCCGTCTGCGCAATCTGGCCATCGCCGCCGCGACGGCCGACTACCTCATCTTCATCGACGGCGACATGCTGCTGCACGAAGGTTTCGTGGCGGATCACCGGCGGCAGGCCCGGGCCGGATGCTTCACGCAAGGCGTGCGCGTGCGGGCCGACGCCGCGTTGACCGCGCGTCTCATCGACGATCCGCGCCAGCCGCTGAGAGCATCGGCGCCGGGTCTCGGGCTGCTGCGCCGCGCCTATCTACTGAGATCTCGCAGACTCTCTGCCGCCACGCGGCGTCTGGCCAACGGCATCATCGCCATCAAGGGATGCAATCAGGCGTTCTGGCGCGACGATCTGATCCGCGTGAACGGATTCAATGAAGCCATCCAGGGTTGGGGCCCGGAAGACAAGGAGCTGTGCGCGCGCCTGGAAAACGCGGGCGTGGAGCGTCAGTCACTGCTGTTCGGCGGTGTAGCCGTGCACCTGCACCACCCGCCGGCCGCGCGTGATGCCCTTCCGGCCAACGTGGCCGTCCTCGAGGATACGCTGCGCCATCACCGCACCTGGTGCGAACGCGGTCTGGATGCCCATCTGACGCGCGGTTAACATGGCGCCCCCGAAATTGGAGGCAACATGCCCGGCAAATTGATCCTGGTGAGACACGGCCAGAGCACGTGGAACGTCGAGAACCTGTTCACGGGCTGGCATGACGTGGATCTCTCAGAACTGGGCCGTCACGAAGCGAAGTCCGCGGGCCAGGAGATCAAGAAGGCTGGCATCGTCCCGGACGTGGTGTTCACGTCGGTGCTCAAACGCGCCATCCGCACCATGTGGTCCATCCTCGATGAACTCGACCTGATGTGGCTGCCCGTCGAACGGAGCTGGCGTCTCAACGAACGTCACTACGGCGCCCTCCAGGGACTCGACAAGGCGCAGACCGTTGAGAAACACGGCGAGGCGCAGGTGAAGATCTGGCGCCGCAGCTACGACATCCCACCGCCGCCTCTGGAATCCAGCGACGCGCGTCATCCGGTGAACGACCGCCGCTATTCGAAGATCGATCCGCGCGTGCTGCCGGCCAGCGAATCGCTCAAGGATACGCTGGCGCGTGTGCTGCCCTTCTGGAACGACAGGATCGTCGCCGAGCTCAAGGCCGGCAAGAATGTGCTCGTGGTGGCGCACGGCAATTCGCTGCGCGCCGTCGTGAAGATGCTCGACAACGTGAGCGAAGCCGAAATCACCGAGCTCAACATCCCGACGGGCGTGCCGCTGGTGTACGAGCTGGACGAGCAGCTCAAGCCGGTGAAGAGCGGTTATCTCGGCGATCCGGAAGCCATCAAGGCCGCCGCGGAAGCCGTCAAGAAGCAGACCGAAAAGAGGAAGTAGTTAGCTGGCCGGTGGCTCGGCGGTCCGCGCCACCGGCTTCGCGCTCCAGCCGTCGTACCGGCCCTTGCGTTCCGTCGCGGCTTCCGACAACCGCCGGCTGAGTTCCTGCATGTCGGGCACCGTGAGCTGCATGGACTTGTGGGCGTGCAGCACGTAGCGAAGCTCGCCATTGTCCGGCGTGTCGACGATCTCGGCGTCGAACCCCTCGCTCTTCAACATCTTCTCGACGTCCATCGCGCCTTCGGGCGTGGGGAACGCGAGGAAGAAATCCACGTCGTGCGGCTTGAACGGGTCCGTGCCGCGTTTGCGGAGCTGGTCGATGAGCCGCGCATCCCAGGAGTCGTTCCGCTGATTGCGCAGCTTCTGGAGGTTCTGCCAGATGCGATAGGCCGCCACGAGGCCGCCGAGGATGGCGAAGACGAACAGCCAGATCGTGGAGCCGGACATCGCTATTCGTCTTCGGCGATCGTGACCTTGAGACCGGACAACGCCTCGGTGATCTCCACCTGGCAGGAGAGCCGGGAGTTCTCCTTGTAGTGCGAAAGCTCGGTGAGCAGCTCGCGCTCGTCCGACATCGGCGGCGGCAGGCGGCCTGCCCAGGCCGGGTCCACGTAGATATGACAGGTGGCGCAGGAACACATCCCGCCACAGATGGCCGCGACGCCGTAGTCCAGCTCCCGCAGCACCTCCATCACCTTCAGACCGGCCTTGGCTTCCACGTCGTGGGAAATCCCATCCCGGTCAATCACCTGCAGTATCGCCATTCCCTTTCCCGGCACCTGTTGGTTCGCGCAAATTCGCGGCGCTAGTGTGCCGAGGTTGAGTCTCGGGCGCCAGCGAAAGCAGGCGGCGGAGCGCCGAGGACTCGAGCTGGAGATCCGTGGCCGGCACGCTGCGCGCGACGCGGCGCGCGCGGAACCAGAGATAGTTGACCAGCGTGAACACGCTGGTGAGCTCATGGAGCATGGCCGGCGTGACGCCCGTGGCGTCCAGGCCCGACGCTTCGAGCAGCAGCCCGGCATGCGAAATGGCTTTCGGGTAGTACGCGAGGATGCAGGCGAGGTCGTGCAGCGGGTCGGCCACCTGCGCATATTCCCAATCGATGAAATACACGCGATCCGCGGTGAGCACGTTCCCATGGTGCAGATCGCCGTGCACGATGGCCGGCGGCCGATGACCCCATCCGCTGCGGGACAGGGATTCCGCCCCGTTGGCTAACAACAGATGGATGCGCGGCGCTTCCCCCACGTCGCTGCGGATGATGGTGTCCGCGTAACCACGGGCCGTCGCCAACGGATCGTATGGCGGCAGCACGGGCGGCTCGACCGCATGCAGCACGCGCAGGCGTTGCCCCAGCGACCGCAGATCGCGCATGCGGGAGAAGTAATGCGGCGTCCACAGGCGGCCATCGACGTATTCGGTGATCAACGCGGTGTGATCCGGCGGCGCGTACACCACGGCGGGTGCGAGCCCGGCTTCCGATGCCGCCGAATGCAGGGCCAGCTCGCGCCCGCGATCGAGTCCCGGGTCCGAGTGCGTGTTGTCGTTGAGCCGCACCACGAAGCGTCCCCGGCGCGTGCGCACGAGGAAGCTGCGATTCACACGGCCGCCGCCGATGAGCTCCTGCGAATACGGTGGCTCGCCGTCTTCGCATCCGGGCACCTGCCGCAGCAGTTCGCCGGGAATCACGGGGGAACGACCTGCGTGGAGAGCCGGCGGCGCCACGCGATGAAACCTGCGAGCGCGAGACCCATGAAGGCCGCGAACTGCAGCGCGATCACCGGCAATCCTTGCATGTAGTACAGGTACACCAGCACTCCGTCGATGATGATCCAGTAGATCCAGTTTTCGATGCGCGCACGCGCCACGAGCCATGTGGCGAACAGGCTGAACCAGGTAGTTAGTGAGTCGAGCAGCGGCCATGCCGCCTGTGTCTCGCGCGCGAGGATTTCCGCCGTCACCCAGGAGAGCGGCACGATGACCACCGCGGCCATCAGGTGCCAGCGCGGGGCCAGCGTGCCCACCGGCAACTCGCCTTCGGCGCCCATGCGCGTCCAATTCCAGAACCCGTACCCCGCCATGCCCACGTAGTACACGTTGAGTGCCGCCTGCATGGGAAGTTCACGAACCAGCGAAAGCAGCCCCACCAGCGCGGAGCTGAGCGCGCCGGCCGCCCAGCACAGGCGGTTGCGGCGCGCAGCGAGGATCACGTACGCGGCGCCGAGCAGCGTCGCGACGATCTCGATCGTCCTGATCGACTCGGGAGACAAACTCACTGACCGAGCGGCCCGAGAACCTTCATGACGAAAATGCCCTTGCCATCACGCTCGAACGTGGGACGGATCTCCCGCGTGAGCGCGTCCATGACGTCTTCGTAACGACCGAACACCTGCGTGCTCATGTCGTTGGTGATCACCTTGAAGCGGCCGTCCGCGTTGAGACGATCGATGAAATCCCGGATCGGCGGAATGAATTCATTGCGCAGGGGATAGAGACTGATCTCGACACCGATGTTCATCCGGGCTCCGTCAACGAAAGGTATAGGTCAATGTGACACCCGCATGACGCGGGTCCCCAGCCTGCGTGTAGCGTGTGTCCGGAAAATCCGGCGGCTCGTTGCCGAACCAGAATCCGCGTTGCGAATAATACTCATCAAACAGGTTTCGGACCCAGACTTCCGCGCGCCAGTGTTTCCCTGAGAAACCCGCCTTCATGTTTGTGAGGACGCGAGATGGCGCACGTTCATCGTGCGAGTCATCGAAGTAGAAATCGTCCTGTCCCGCGAAGTCGACGCGGGCAAACCAATCCGAACGTCGATACTCGACACCGAGATCGAACTGGTATTGCGGCGCGTGCGCCTGCTCCCGCCCGCTGAGATTGCGATCATCTATGGCGTAGTCGAGATAGTCCGTCTCTAGCAAAGCGCCGCGCACATCGACGAGCAGCGACTCGACGGGCCGGAAGCTCACGGTTGCTTCGAGGCCGTAGTTCTCGCCGCCGGCGGCGTTGTCGGTGAACTGCACGAAAGTCAGGGGATCCCCGGGAACCAGCTGCAATCCCGTGGGCACCTGCTGGTCGTAACGGCGCATGTAGAAGAGCGCGATGTCGTGCACCCATCGGCCGTCCGCCGACACTGCGCGGAATCCCGTCTCGAAGTTGTTGAGCTTCTCGGCGCCGTAGGTGAGCAGGTTGTCAGGCAGCGCCTCGCCCATGTTGAAGCCGCCAGCCTTGTAGCCGCGCGCGAATCGCACATAGACCGTGCGTCTCGTATCGAGTTCATGACGAACCGCGAGCGAGCCGCCAACCATGGTCTCTTCCGGCGAAAACGCGAAGTCATCCGAATCACGATACTCCGCGCTTCGCCTTTCAACGCGCGCGCCCGAAGACACGACCGTGCCTTCGGCCACGCGCCATTCCATTTCGCCATACGCCGCAAGATTGGTGGCCCGATAGTCGCTGAGGAAAATCTGTTCGCCATCGCCCCACTGGCGATCGCGCCACAGGTCGGTCTGACGCACGTCTTCGTCCGTGCGCAGCGCGTAGACACCCGCGAGCCACGAGAACGCGTCGCCGGAATCGACATTGGCCCGGGAGACCATGCGCAGGTCCTGGCTCAACGTGCCGTGCTCGCGATCGAAACGCTGGAAATAGTCGTAGGGCGATTCGGCGCCCCAGGAGACATCGTTGCCCCAGTCGCCGTCGAACGAATACACGCTGCGCGATTTGCCGAAGGTGCTGCGGCTGATGACGGCGAACGCTTCGGCTTCGTAGTCGAGGCGCACCGCGACGGCGCGCGAGATCTGCGCGTCCTGCCCCGGCTTGTCCGAGAGTGTCACGCGCGAATTGTCGATGGAGAACGCGTCGTAGCCGTTGTCCTGGTCGACCCACAACGCGGTGAAGCGCGCGCGAAGATTCTCGGTGGGCTGAGTGGAGATCTTCAGGCGCACGCTCGACTCCTCATACCCATTGGTGTCGTCACGGCCGAGGAAGCTGTTGCGCCGGAAGCCATCGCTGCGGTGGCTGCCCGCCACGAGACGCCAGGCGGATTCACCCGCGCCCAACGCTCCACCGGCGACGGCGTTGGCGCCGTACGTGCCGTACTCGCCCGCCGTCACGGATGCGTTGAGCTCTCCCTCGCGTCGCGCTTCGCGTGTGTTGACCGCGATCAGACCCGCGAGTGCGTTCGCGCCGTACGCGGTGCCCTGCGGGCCGCGCAGCACTTCGATGCTCTCCACGTCATCGAGCATCGCGGGCATGCCGATGCCCGAGAAGTCGATGTCATCGATGAGGAACCCCACCGAAGGATTCGGCGCTCCCTTCCATTGCGACAACTCGCCCACGCCGCGGATCTGGAAGAAGCGCGGGCGCGACGTGCCAGCGGAGTAGTTGAGATTGGGCACGAGCGCGATGACGTCCTGGAAATGCCGGACGCCTGCGATCTCGAGCGTGTCCGCGCCGAGCACCGTGGCGCTGGCAGGTAGATCGATGAGTTCGCGGTCGCGAAGGTCCGCGGTGACGACGACTTCCTCGAGCGAGGATTCGGCGGCGTCCTGGGCAGAGGCCGCATGAGTGGCAAACAAGAATGGAATCGCGCCAAAGGCGCGCAGTGAGGCGTGCATCCTATCCCTCCGCCGGTACTAGCCGGATCAGGTTCTACGGGTTCGCGGCCTATCCGCATCTCAGGCCCGTGCGCGATTGCACTGGCCACCCCGAGGCGAGGCGGATGTTAACGGAATTTCCGCTTGAGTGAGCCGCTATTGCGGGTAGAATTCGCGCCCCGCATGAGCCGCCGCATCCGCATCTTCCAGGTCGACGCTTTCACGACCGACCGTTTCACGGGCAATCCCGCGGGCGTCGTGCTGGAAGCGGATTCGCTCACCGACGCGGAAATGCTCGCCATCGCGCGCGAGCTCAACAATGCGGATACCGCCTTCGTGCTCAAGGCGGATGGTCCGGACCACGATCTGCGCTTGCGCTTCTTCACGCCGCGTACCGAGGCGAGCTTCGTGGGCCACGCGACGGTGGCCACTCATTTCGTACTCTCGCGCGATGGCGCGCCGGCCGTGTCGCAGGGCAATGGCCGCCTTCGCCAGAAGCAGAAGTCGGGCCTCGTGGATGTCGAGGTGCGCGGTGAAGGAGCCACGCGGCGCATCGCCGTGCGTCAGCCGGCCCCGCCGCTGGGCCGCCAGCTCAACGATCGCGAGCGCCTGGCCGTGCTCGACGCGCTCGCGCTATCTACCACGGACATCGACACGCGTTGCCCGTTGCGCATCGTCGGCGGCGCCGGCACCCGCCTCATCATCGGCGTGCGCAGTTCGGATCAGCTCAAGCAGTTGAAGCCGGACTTCTCGAGGCTCACCACCCTGTCGGCGCAGTTGGGCGCGGCCGGATTCTTCGTGTTCACGTTGTCGCATTCGCTGCCCGGCTGCCTCACGGAATCGCGCATGTTCTGCCCGGCGCTCGGCATCCCGGAAGATCCGGTGAGCGGCAACGCGCATGGCTTGTTAGGCGCGTACCTGGCCGAGCAGGGTTTGCTGCAGCCGGCGGACGGCACCGCCCGGTTCACCGGTGCGCAAGGCCATCACCTGAATCGCTCCGGCCGCATCGACGTGGAGCTCGAGTTCAAGGACGGCAAGGTCGACGGCGTGTGGATCGTCGGTCAGGCCGTGTCGATCTTCGAAACCGAGATGACGTTCGACTAGCCAACCGCTAGTGCGGCGCGTACCGGTTCAGGTCGATCTTCTCGCCGTCCACCGCCTGACCCGGCTGCCAGCCGCGCGTTCCGCGGATGATGCTGTCGGGAATCATCGCCTCGTCCCAGCCTTCGGATTCCGGCGGCTCATCACCCAGGCGCAGGATCACGAGCCGCAAGGACGGCACGATCCACAGGCGTTGTTTGCCTGCGGATTCCAGCCTCGCGACATCCTTTGCCGCGAACTGCCCGTCCACCCGCGTGAAATAACCCACCGGCGACCCTGCTCGCGCAGGGCTCAACACGCTCTTCACGAACCCGGGCGGCGTGAACTCATTGCCTTCGAATCGGCCATCATGAGCTAGCAGTTCGCCAACGCGCATCCAGTCGCCGAGTCGCGCCCGCAGACAACATCCGGCGCGCACGCGGCCCTGGCCATCTTCCCCCATCGAGAACTCACCGGCGCCCAAGGGTGCCCACAGTGCCGAGCTGAGCTGAGTTTGATAGGGCACCTTCAGATGTCTTTCGAGCACCATCGCGAGCAGATCCGCGTTCACTTCGGGTGGCGACTCGCCGGGTTTGAGCCCGTCGTCGCGCGGCCAGTCCATGAGCAGGGCGTTCAGGTCCCCGCGTACCGCATAACGCGCAGCGCGGCTGCCGGGCCAGGGCCAGCCGTCAGCGCGCGCAAAGCCGCTGTCACCTGCGAGCAGCTCACCCAGCGTCACCGCGCCGCGAACTTCCTCTTTCCACTCCGGCAGATAGTCCGCCAGCGGATCGTCGAGCTGGATGCGCCGGTCGTCGGTCATCGCCTTGCCTAGCAACAACGCACTCAGCACTGGCGTGAAGCCGGGCAGATCGACCTGGGTCTCGAGTGAGCTGTCATCCCAATATTTCTCGAACACGATGTGACCACCATGTCCGATCACCAAAGCTCGCGTGTTGCGGCGGCCGGCGTAGTCCACGGCCACCGCGATCGATTCCGCATCGATGCCAGCTTCGGCCGGTGAGACCCGCGGCTGCGGCGGGCCCGCCGTACTCGAAACGGTCAGCCGAGGTTCGGCATATGCCACCGCGTCGGCGCCGCGCACCAGGGCCAGTGCGTCGCGCCGGAGATGCGCGACATCCATCGCGATGGCCACCGCCGTCACGAGCACCAGGATCGCCAGCAGCCCTGTCAGCTTCTTCATGACTCCCCCACGTGCCCGCTGCGCACCGCCCGGCCGTGGGCCAGCTCCAGCACATGTGTCGTGTGCGCCGGCCACTCCTCGCGGTGATGTGTGGCGATGATGCAGCTCCCGCCTTCGGCGATCCACGCATTGAGACGCCGCGCCAGGTCCGCGCGCGTCGCGCGATCCAGCCCTGCGAACGGTTCGTCCAGCAGCGCGAGTTCGGGTTCGCGAGTCCAGGCGCGCGCGAACAACACCCGCCGCGCCTGCCCATAGGAAAGTTCGGCCATGGTGCGGCCGCGCAGGGCTAACAACCCGAAGCGGCGCAACGCCTTCTCGGCATGCCGACGGTCGCTGGCTGTCATCGCATCGTTGAGACCGATGCTCGCGTAGCGGCCTGACGCCACCACCTCCATGACGTGCATCCTGGGCGCGTGCCAGGTCTGTAAATGTGGCGCGACGTAGGCTGTCCGCAGCTTGAATATTTCTAGCGCGACACCGGGCACGATGCCGGCACGTGCGATGTTGCCGCCAGCGGCTACACCATGGTCGCCGTAGATCGTGCGCAACAATGTGCTCTTGCCCGAGCCATTCGCGCCATGCACCACCCAGCAATCGTGTCTGGCCACTTCCATGTCGATGCCGTGCAGGATGTGCGCGTCGTCGACATGGACATGCGCGTTCTTCATCGACACCAGCACCCGGCGCTTCTTCGCGATCACGCGCCGGCGTGTTCTTCTCGGGGCCAGGAACTCGCGCGAATCCTGCTTGAGCATCGCGCGCGCTTCGTCCGGGCTCCGGCGCCCGCTCTGACGCACCCGGCCTTTCTCGAGCCGCAGCAGGTGCGTCATCGAATCCGGCACGTCCGGATTGCGATGCGTGGCGAATACCCAGGGCATCTTCGATTTCGCCGTGCCAGCGAGCCATCGCATGAAACGCTCGTGATTGCGCGCGTCGAGGCCATTGGCCACTTCGTCCAGCAGCAATAGTTTGGGTGCGCTTGCCATCGCGCGTGCGATGAGCACCAGGCGGCGCTCGCCGTAGCTCAGCGTGAGGAACCGGCGCTGCGCCAGCTCTTCGATGTCGAATTGCCTGAAGAGCGAGGCGACCTTGCGCGCTTCGGTCGCCGTGAGATCGCGCACGGGGATGTCGGTGCGCGTGATGCCCGTCGCCACCACTTCGTGCGCCCAGAAGTTCCACTCGTAATGCTCATAGCGATCCTGCCGCTCCGCGCCCACGTACGCGATCTCCTCGAGGATGCCGGCCGGTGACTCGAAGGTTTCGCCTTTCCAGTGATAGCGGCGCAGTTCGCGATCCGTGGGCTTGGGCCACACCGCGCCCGAGACGAGCTTGAGCAACTGCGTTTTGCCCGCGCCATTGCCGCCGATCAGCAACCAGCGCTGGCCGGGCCTGATGCTCCACTCGACTCCGCGCAGCACGGCGCGCTCATTGCGATCGAGGTCGATACGCCGGAGCGTGACGGAGAGGTAGGGATTCGCGGATCGGGCGCTCGGCATCGGCGCCGGAGCTTACCGGCGTTTGCCGCGCGCCGCGAGGCGATCAGGAATTGAACGTTGCGAAGGGCTGGTCGGTGGGAAGGCGCGCGTCCGGCTCGTAGGCCGTGCGGCGATCGGCGTCCGCGAACAACGCGTCGAAGTCCGCGTCCAGCACGCTGTCGAAGAGTTGTTCGATATCGTCGAGCACGAAATAGGTCTTCTGGTAGGCGTCGATCAGATAGTTCGTGCGCAGCACGCGCTGCAGATCGAAGCCGATGCGCGCCGGACCCGTGGCTCGCGTGGCGTACACCGTTTCACCGCTCGACGACAGGATGCCGGCGCCATAAGCGCGCAGACCTTTCGATGTCGCGACGAGTCCGAACTCCACGGTGTACCAGTACAGGCGCGCCAGCATCTTGAGCTGCGCAGGCGTGGAAGCGCGCGCGCCGAGTGCGCCATAGGCCTGGATGAAGTTCGCGAACACCGTATGCGCCAGCATCGGCAGATGGCCGAAGAAGTCGTGGAACAGATCGGGCTCGACGAGGTAGTCGAGCTCATCGCGACGACGCATCCATACCGTGACCGGAAATCGACGCTCGGCCAGATGCGCGAAGAAGTCCGCTTCCGGGATCAGACCCGGCACGCCGATCACTTCGAAACCCGTCAGGCGCTGCAGCCGCTCGCTTGCCTGCTCCAGCACCGGGATGTGCTGCGAGTCGGCGCCTAACAAGCGCAGCCCCGCCATGAATTCGGGTGCGGCGTGGTCGGGCATCAGGCTGAGCTGCCGCTCGTAGAGCGTGCGCCAGATGGCCTGTTCGTCGGCCGTGTAGTTTTCGTAGTGCTGGGGGACCCGGAAATCCGCAGCCGCATGGGCGTAGTCGCCACGCAGGGTGACGGGCGATTGGGTCGGAGCGACGGGTAATCGGGACATGGGGCGCATGTTCCGTCGGGCTCATTGCGGATAAATGGCAATTTCCGTCAGGGGAAGCCTCGTAAAGTGAGGCCTTTCTCTACTTTTCTCTCCTTCTGTGGTTGAATCCGCCAATTATGAAGCTCGACAAGACGGATCGACGCATTCTCGATGTCCTTCAGAGGGATGGGCGCATCTCTGTGACGGACCTGGCGGAACGGGTGGGCTTGTCCGCGACGCCCTGTGCGCGGCGGGTGAAGCAACTCGAGGCGTCGGGGCTGATCCAGGGGTATGCAGCGATCGTGGATCCGAAGCGCGCGGGGCAGACCATACAGGCCATCGTGCAGATCAAGTTGGCGCAGCATTCGGATGAGATCGTGGAGAGGTTCAGGCGGAACCTGGTGGATCGACCCGAAGTGCTGTCCTGCTACACGATGACGGGAGAGATGGATTTCCTGCTGCATGTGATCGTTCGCGACATCGAAGCTTTGTCGGATTTCACCATGCGGAGACTGCTGCGGGTGCCGGGGGTGCGGGACGTCACGTCGTCGATCGTGCTGGAGACGGTGAAGAGGTCGCCGGTGATTCCGCTGGAGGAGTTGGCGCCGGAGTAGATAGGGACGTGGCGGCGAGGGAGATAAGCGGCGCTCGCCCAATGAAAAAGAAGGCCCGGGCAACGGAGTTGGCCGGGCCTTCTCTTCATTCATCTGGCGCGCCCGGAGAGATTCGAACTCCCGACCACTTGGTTCGAAGCCAAGTGCTCTATCCAACTGAGCTACGGGCGCATGGAAAGCATTGTAGCCGCAACCGAGACGGAGAGATTGTTGACCGCGAGACCGCGGCCAATCCCTCGCTACGCGAGGGACCAAACGCGCCGAGGCGCGTTTATCCAACTCGGGCTGATTGCTGTCGCTGACCCAGACGCCTCCGCCGAGTTGTCGAACTCCCGACCACTTGGTTCGAAGCCAAGTGCTCCATCCAACTGAGCTACGGGCGCGTGGGGACGGCATTCTAGCCGCAATCCGGAACCGAACTGCATAACTCCGGTCTAGACCGAAAACGGGAGGCCTCGATGAGCACCAACACCGCCGTCAAGTCCAAAGCTCAACTCTTCTTCCACGAATACCGCGGCACCCTCCTCTTCTTGTTCCTGATGCTCATGTTCCGCTCCGCCTGGGCGGACTGGATGACCGTCCCCACGGGCTCCATGAACCCCACCATCATCGAAGGCGACCGCATCCTCGTCGACAAACACGTCTTCGGCGTCCGCGTGCCGTGGACCCTGACGCGCCTCACCGACGGCCGTGATCCGCAACGCGGTGAGATCGTGGTATTCGATTCCCCTGTGGACGGCACGTCGCTGCTCAAGCGAGTTATCGGCGTGCCCGGCGACGTGGTGTCCATCGACGAGCAGGGCCTCAACATCAATGGCGAGTACGCGGTGTATTCCGAGGGCGACCAGTCGCTGGTGAGCAAGCTGCTGACCGAAGCACAGGCACGCGGGCCGACCGTGTTCCGGGAAGGAGGCGTGCTGCCCGAACACGACATGCTTCGCATGCGCTTCCCGAGCACGCTCGAGCATTTCGCGCCGGTACGCGTTCCGGAAGGCATGTACCTGATGCTGGGCGACAACCGGGACAACAGCGCGGACTCGCGCTACATCGGCCTCGTGCCGCGGCGGAACATCGTGGGTCTCACGTCCCGCGTGGCGGTCTCGTTCGACCCCGAGAACTACTATCTACCGCGGCGGGATCGCTGGATGGCCAAGCTGCACTGAGCGGAATCAGGAATACCGCTGCCCGGCGCCACCTCGTCAGTGGGAGTCGCGCGTGACGGTCGTGCCGCTGCCCCCGACGAGGAAGTCGAGGTCCGCTCCCTTATCCGCCTGCTGGACGGTTTCCACGTACAGCTTGTAGTACCCGCGTTTCGGTAGTTCGGGCGCCACCCACTCCGCCCGCCGCCGCGCCAGCTCCTCATCACTGACATCGAGATGCAGCTTGCGCGCCGGCACATCGAGTTCGATGACGTCGCCGGTCTTCACCAACGCGAGCGGCCCACCCGCCGCCGCCTCCGGCGCCACGTGCAGCACCACGGTTCCATACGCAGTGCCGCTCATCCGCGCATCCGAAATGCGCACCATGTCCGTGATGCCCTTCTTCAGGATCTTCGGCGGCAACGCCATGTTGCCGACCTCGGCCATACCCGGATAACCCTTCGGGCCACAGCCTTTAAGCACCATCACGCTGTTCTCGTCGATCTCCAATGCGGGATCGTCGATCTTCGCCTTGAAGTCTTCGATGGTCTCGAACACGACGGCCTTGCCGCGATGCTTGAGTAGTTTGGGGGTGGCGGCGGACGGCTTGATCACGGCGCCATCGGGCGCGAGGTTGCCTTTGAGGATGGCGATGCCGGCATTGGCCTTGAACGGCTCGTCGAACGCCTTGATGACATCGCGATTCCACACCGGCGCGTCCTGGATGTTCTCGCCAATGGTCTTGCCATTGACGGTGAGCGCATCCTTGTTGAGCAGGTGCTGGATCTCGCGCAGCACGGCGGGCACGCCGCCGGCGTAGTAGAAATCCTCCATCAGGTATTCGCCCGACGGCTGCAGGTTCACGAGGCAAGGCAGCGTCGAGCCGTGGCGATCCCAATCTTCCAGCTCGAGCTTCACGCCGAGCCGTCCGGCAATCGCCAACAAGTGCACGACGGAGTTCGTCGAACCACCGATCGCGGCGTTGGCCATGATCGCGTTCTCGAACGCAGCGCGCGTGAGCACCTTCGAGAGCACGAGGTCCTCTCGCACCATCTCGACGATGCGGCGGCCCGACAGTTGCGCCAGCCGATAGCGGCGCGAATCGACGGCGGGAATCGCCGCATTGCCGGGCAGCGACACACCGAGCGATTCGACCATGCTGGCCATCGTCGACGCGGTGCCCATCGTCATGCAGTGGCCCTTCGAGCGATGCATGCACGACTCGGCCGCGGTGAATTCCTCCTGCGTCATCTTGCCGGCGCGCACGTCCTCGGACATCTGCCACACGCCGGTGCCGGACCCTATCTGCTTGCCACGGAAGCGGCCTGACAACATCGGTCCGCCGGAGATGCCGATCGTCGGCAGATCGCAACTCGCCGCGCCCATCAACAACGACGGCGTGGTCTTGTCGCAACCCATGAGCAACACGACGCCATCCATCGGATTGCCGCGGATGCTCTCTTCCACGTCCATCGACGCGAGATTGCGGAACAACATCGCGGTGGGCTTGAGCTGCGTCTCGCCGAGCGACATCACGGGGAACTCGAGCGGGAATCCACCGGCTTCGAGCACACCGCGCTTCACGAACTCCGCGATTTCGCGGAAGTGACCGTTGCACGGCGTGAGCTCGCTCCAGGTATTGCAGATGCCGATCACCGGCCGGCCATCGAACATGTCGTCCGGATAGCCCTGGTTCTTCAGCCAGCTTCGGTGGATGAATCCATCCTTGTCCTGCTTGCCGAACCAGTCCTGGCTGCGCAGCTTCTTCTTCACGTCGTCTCGCGGTGTCGGGAAAGGCCGCACTATACTGCAACGCTTTTTGATCCAAGCCGGTCTTTCGCCGGCTCCGAGGGGGAAGAATGTCTGTCGATCGTCGCGATTCCGCCGCCGCCCTGACGGGTGGGGCGAGTTATCCCTCGCTGCGAGGAAGAAGCGTTTTCATCACCGGCGGTGGCTCGGGCATTGGCGGCTGTCTGACAGAAGCTTTCGCGAGACAGGGCGCGCTCGTCGCTTTCGTCGACATCGCCGAAGCGGTGTCGCAAGCGCTCGTCGAGCGGCTCGAGAAGGAAGGCCTTGCGCGCCCCTGGTACCGCAATACGGACGTCACCCACATCCCCGCGCTCCAGGAAGCGATTCGTGACGCGGCCAAGGCGATCGGCGATTTCCACGTGCTGCTCAACAACGTGGCCAGCGACGACCGCCACAACTTCATGGACGTCACGCCCGAGTACTACGACGAACGTATCGCCGTGAACCAGCGCCCCGCCTACTTCGCCATCCAGGCGGTGGTGCCGGGCATGAAGAAGATGGGTGGTGGATCCATCATCAACTTCGGCAGCAATTCCTACGGCGCAAAGGGGCGCAACATGTCGGCCTACACCACGGCCAAGTCCTCGGTGATCGGCCTCACGCGCGGGCTGGCGGCCGAACTCGGGGAGCATCGCATCCGCATCAATGTGATCACGCCGGGCTGGATCATGACCGAGCGGCAGATCACGAAGTGGCTCACGCCCGAAGGCGAGGAAGAGATCAAGCGCAACCAGGTCCTTCCGGACAAGGTCCGTCCCGAAGACGTGACACCGATGGCGCTGTTCCTGGCCTCCGATGACGCGCGTGCCTGTTCGGCGCAGGAGTACATCGTGGACGCGGGGTGGCTGTGAGACTGCTGCAGTTCCTCGAGGGCGCGAACACACGCGTGGCGCGCGTGGAACCGAAAGGGACGGTGTTGCCGCTTTCTAACCCTCAAACTACCTGGCAGCTCGCGCGCAGGGCGCTCGCCGAGCGCAAGACGCTGGAGCAGCTGGTGGCGACGGAACCGGTGGACTCCCCCATCGCCTATGTGGATCTGCTGCGCGAGCAGCGCCTGCTGCCGCCGCTCACGCATCCCGATCCGGCACACTGCCTCGTGAGTGGCACCGGCCTCACGCATCTGGGCAGCGCGGCCGCGCGTGACTCCATGCACGCCAAACTGGCGAGCGGCGCGGAGCTCACCGACTCCATGCGCATGTTCAAGGCCGGCGTCGAAGCGGGCAAACCCGCGGGCGACAAACCCGGCATGCAGCCCGAATGGTTCTACAAGGGCAACGGGCACAACGTGGTGGCCGCGGGACGCCCGCTGCGCTCGCCGGACTTCGCCGAAGACCATGGCGAGGAGCCCGAAGTCGTCGGCCTGTACGTCATCGACGACGAAGGCCGCCCGGCGCGCCTGGGCTTCGCCATCGGCAACGAGTTCTCGGACCACGTGACCGAGCGGCAGAACTATCTACTGCTGGCGCATTCCAAGCTGCGGCAATGTGGTGTCGGCCCGATGCTCAACACCGGTCCGCTGCCCGACCACCTGGAAGGCACGAGCCGCATCCGGCGCGGTGGCGCCGTGATCTGGCAGAAGCCTTTCCTCACGGGCGAAGCCAACATGTGCCACACCGTCGCCAATCTCGAATATCACCACTTCAAGTACCGGCAGCATCGCGTTCCCGGCGATGTGCACCTGCACTTCTTCGGCACGGCCACGGTGAGCTTCGTGGACAACATCAAGGTCCAGGCGGGAGACGAATTCGAAGTGGATCTGCCGGCGCTCGGCGCTCCGCTGGTCAATGGGCTGGTCGTGGAACCCGGCGGCCTGGCCCTGCACGGCACGCGGGTGTTGTAGCTGCGGGCTGGATAGAACCCCGTATGGATTCGGACATGGACAGGGATAGTCCGGAACGTCGACGCCAGAACCCTCGGGAGGCAACGATGACGTCATCCAGAAGATGGTTTGCCGCGGCCGCCGTGGGCCTGCTGCTCGCCGCCTGTTCACGCGAAAGTGATGACCAGCGCATCGTGCTCGGCTTCAGCCAGATCGGCTCGGAGAGCGCATGGCGCCTGGCCAATACCGAATCCATCAAGTCCGCTGCGGCCACCAGCAACATCGAACTCCTGTTCGCCGACGCCGAGCAGAAGCAGGAAAACCAGATCGCAGCGCTGCGCGATTTCATCGCGCGCAAGGTGGACGTGATCGCGTTCGCGCCGGTGGTGGCGACGGGCTGGGACGAGGTATTGAAGGAAGCGAAGGACGCGGACATCCCGGTGATCCTCACGGATCGTGCCGTCACGGCCGATCCCTCGCTCTACACGGGATTCCTCGGATCGGACTTCGTCGAGGAAGGCCGCAAGGCCGCGCGCTGGGCGGTGGCGCAGTTCCCGGACACGCAAGCCGCCGTGAACATCGTGGAACTCGAAGGCACGTCCGGCGCGGATCCCGCGACGGATCGCAAGCGAGGATTTGCCGAGATCATCGCGCAGCATCCCCGGTTCACCATCATCCGCACGGCCATCGCAGACTTCACACGAGATCGCGGCGAATCCGAGATGCACGCCATCCTCCAGTCCGAGCAGAAACCGATTCACGTGGTGTTCGCGCACAACGACGACATGGCGCTGGGCGCGATCAAAGCGCTCGAACGGGCCGACCGCAAACCGGGCAAGGAAGTGCTGATCGTGTCCATCGACGCAGTCCGCGCCGCTTTCGAAGCCATGATCGCGGGCAAACTCAACGCCACCGTCGAGTGCAATCCACTCATGGGACCGCAGCTCATGACGTCGGTGACCGAGGTCGTCGCCGGCCGGCCCATCGCCAAACGCATCGTGATGGACGAGGCGCTGTTCACCCAGGAAAACGCGCGCATCATCATCCAGACACGCAAGTACTGATCCGCTTCTTGAGGCATCATCGACGTCATGGACCAGAACCGCCGCAACACCTTCGCCCTTGCACTGCTGCCGATGGCAGCTTACCTGCCCGAGGCTCGCGCCCAGTCGCCCCAGACACCCATGCTCCGCTCCTTTGGACAGCTCCCCGACGGGCAGAACGTCGAGACGATCACGCTCGGTTCCGAGCAGGGATTGCAGGCGGAAATCCTCACACTGGGCGGGACCCTGCGCAGCCTCACGCTACCGCTGAAGGGCAAACGGGTGCCGCTGGTGTTGTCGCTGCCCGACCTTCCGTCCTATCTCAAGGACACTTCTTATCTCGGTCAGCTCGTCGGCCGTTTCGGCAATCGAATCGCCGGCGCGTCGTTCGAGCTCGATGGCAAGCAGTACAAGCTCACGGCCAACAACGACGGCAACCTGCTGCACGGTGGTGACGTCGGCTTCGGCAAATACGTCTGGAAAGTGCTGGGCACGGGCGGCGGCAGGACTTCGTACATCAAGCTGGGCCATCGTTCTCCCGCGGGCATCAACGGGTTTCCCGGCAATCTCGACGTGACAGCGCTCATCACCGTGTTCGAGAACTCGCTGACGCTGGCTTTCGAAGCCACCACCGATGCGCCGACGCCCATCAGTTTCACCTGGCATCCGTACTTCAATCTCGCAGGCGACGTGGGCATTCCCATCGACGACATGCGCCTGCAGATCGCCGCCAGCCGCTATCTACCGCTCAGCGAACGCCGCGTGCCCACGGGCGAGATCGCGAACGTGGCCGGCACGCCGTTCGACTTCCGCAAGGCCAAACCACTGCGCCTGCCGCCGCCCGCCTCGCATCCGCAGATCGCCATGACCGGCGGTTTCGATCATTGCTGGGTCGTGGATCAGAACGCCGCCGTGGCCGCGGAGCTGCATTCACCGAAGAGCGGCGTCCGCATGAAGGTGAAGACCAACCTGCCGGGCGTGCAGGTGTACGGCGCCTATCATCTGCGCACGGCCTATCCGGGCATGCATGCCGTGTGCATCGAGCCCGAAAATTTCCCGGACGCGCCCAACCACGCGAACTTCCCGAACAGCATCCTGCGTCCCGGCGAGACGCACCGCTCGTTCATGAGCTTCGCGTTCTCGGCCTGAACATGCGCGTCACCGCGAGGCTCTCGTTCTGCGCCGTACTGCTGATGGCGGTCGCGGACCCCGTCTCCGCCGCCTGCAAGGAAAAGCGCAACCGCGATCCCTCGTTCGTCGAGCTCGCGGTTCCCGAGGACGCGATTCGCCCGTCCGGCGTGCAGGACTTCAGCTTCGTCGACGACGACGTCACCGTGGACCAGCTCTTCGCGAAGGTCGGGCCGCCCGATGCCTCGCAAGGAACTCGCGTCACCTATTTCATCTACTGCTTCGCGGACGGCACCGAACTCACCGTGGCCACGCGCGACCGATCGGCGATCGACTTCATCCGTCACGACGGCAAGACGATCTTCAAGCGCGGCAAGCAGAAGTAGTCGACGCCTGCGGCTGCGAGCTTGAAAGCGTCCTATCTACATCCGCGGTTCTGGCCCACGTGGGTGGGCCTCGGCATCCTGCGTGTCTTCGAACCCCTGCCGATCGGGCTGCTCCGGCGGGCCGGCAGCGCGTTCGGATTGTTCGTCTGGCTGTTCCCCACCCCATTCAAGCGCATCGCGCGGCGGAACATCGAACTCGCGCTGCCCGAGCTCGACGCCGCGGCGCGCGCCCGCGTGCTGCGCGACCATTTCGCCGGCCTGGGCTGCGCGCTCTTCGAGACCGCCGTGAGCTGGTGGTCTTCCAACGAACGAATCCGCCGCATCACGCAGATGACGGGGCTCGAGCACCTCGAAGCGGCGCAGGCCACGGGACGCGGCGTGTTGCTGCTCTCGGCGCACTTCAACACCATCGAGATCGGCTGCCGCGCGCTGGCGGCGCGACTACCGCTCAACATCATGTACCGGCCCACCAAGAACCCGGTCATCGGCGAGTTCGTGCATTCGCGGCGCGCGGTTCAGACGCGTCGCGCGATTCCGCGCGACGACGTACGCACGCTCATCAAGGCGCTCAAGGACGGCGAGGTGGTCTGGTATGCGCCCGACCAGAGCTTCCGCAAGAAAGGCGCCGAGATGGTGAAGTTGTTTGGCATCCCCGCTGCCACCAACACCGCGACTTCGCGCATCACGGGGATGACCAAGGCGCTGGTGTTGCCCTATTTCTTCGAGCGTCTGCCCGGAGGCGGTTACAAAGGAGTGATCCACCCGCCGCTCGAAGATTTCCCCACGGATGACGCCGTAGCCGACACGGAACGATTCAACCGGATCGTCGAGGCCGAAGTGCGCCGGCTGCCGTCCCAGTACCTCTGGATTCACCGGCGTTTCAAGGGTTTGTCCGCGGATTACCCGAAGTACTACGAATGAGGTACTACGAATGACCGGCGCTGGCCTCTAAGATACCGGTCATTCGAACAACGGGGATTTCCATGAGAAAGACGTATCTCGCCGTGATCCTGTGCGGCGGCTTCGCGGCCCAGGCAGCCTACGCAGCCTGCACCTATCCGGTCGGGCCCGGGAAGTTCCCCGATGGCAGCGTCGCTTCGCGTGACGAGATGTCCGCGGCCAAGAAGCAGGTCATGCAGTACAACGCCGACATGGACGCTTACCTCGGCTGCATCAAGACCGAGTTCGATTCCAAGGTCGCCGAAGGCACGGGTGTGACGCCCGAGCAGAAGGCGGATCTGCAGCGCGTGTACGGCCAGAAGGAAGCCGCTGCGATCAAGGAAGTCACGGACCTCACCGAGTCCTTCAATGTGCAGCTCCGCGCGTGGAAGGCCAAGAACACTCCGGAGAAGAAGTAACTCTTCGACTCTCGCATGCTGACTCCCGCACAGGCCGAAACACTCATCGAGCAGCACCTGGCGTGTCTGCCGATCGAGTCGTTGCCGCTCACACAGGCCGCCGGCGCGGTGCTACGGGAGAACATCTACGCCGAGCGCGATCATCCGCCGTTCGATCGCGTGGCGATGGATGGCATCGCGCTGCTGGCTTCGGGCGCGGCGGCGCATGCGGGCAGACTTCGCGTGGCCTCGATGCAGGCCGCCGGCGATCCGCCGCAGACGTTGAATGACAGCGGCTCGTGCATCGAGATCATGACGGGCGCGGTACTGCCGAAAGGCTGCGACGCAGTGGTGCCCGTCGAGGTGATCGAACGCCAGGGCGACGTCGCGCAAATCGCGGGTCAGAAGTCCGTGGCGCCGTGGCAGAACATCCATCGGCGCGGTTCGGATTGCCGGCAAGGCGCGCTGCTGCTGGCAGCGGGCACACGGCTGTCGGCGCCGGAAGTCGCCATTGCGGCCGGCGCAGGCATGGCGCGGTTGCGAGTGAGCGCGCAGCCCATGATCGTCGTGATCTCCACGGGCAATGAACTGGTGGAGCCCGGCGAGGTCATAGAGCCTCACCAGGTGCGCCGTTCGAATGCCTATGGAATCACCGCGAGCCTCAGACAACACGGTTTCAACCGCGTCGCGGACGATCACGTGCGCGACGACGAAACCGCCCTCACCGAGCGCCTGGGCTTCCACCTGCGCACGCACGACGTGCTGATCCTCTCGGGCGGCGTCTCGATGGGCAAGCTCGATCTCGTGCCGCGCGTGCTCGAGAAGTTAGGCGTGAGCATGGTGTTCCATCACATCGCGCAGCGCCCCGGCAAACCCATGTGGTTCGGCGTATCGCAGACGGGCCCGTCGGTGTTCGCGCTGCCCGGCAACCCGGTGTCCACGCTGGTCTGCCTCTCCCGTTACGTATTGCCCGCGCTGCGCGCGGCCATGGGCCAGGTGCCCTCCGAAGCGCCGCGCATCGCGCTCACCGCGCCCGTCGAGGTGAAGGCGCCGCTGGCTTACTACCTGCCCGTCAAGCTGCGGTCCGACGACTGGGGCCGCACCTCCGCGGAACCCAAGCCCACGAACGGCTCGGGGGATTTCACCGCGCTCGCGGGGACGGACGGCTTCGTCGAACTACCGCCGGGGCCGAACACGTTTCCGAAGGGATTCGTGGCCCGGTTCTTTCGTTGGTGAACCGCATGAACCCGGGCGAAAAAGTGGTGAAGCTCGCGGCGATCGGCCAGCGCGGCCCCGTCGACACGATGCAACGGCCCCTACACGACCTGCGTATCTCGGTCATGGATCGCTGCAATTTCCGCTGCCCGTATTGCATGCCGCGCGAAACCTTCCACGATTCATATCGTTTTCTGAAGTCCACGGAACGGCTGGATTTCGCCGAGCTGCTGCGGCTCACGCGTGTGTTCGTGCGAGCCGGTGTGCGCAAGGTGCGAATCACCGGCGGTGAGCCCCTGCTGCGGCCGAACCTCGCCGAGTTCATCGGCGACCTCAACTCGCTCGACGGCGTCGAGGACATCGCGCTCACCACCAACGGCGTGCTGCTGGCCAAATACGCCACCGAGCTCAAGGCCGCGGGCCTCAACCGCATCACCGTGAGCCTCGACACGCTGGATCCCGATGTGTTCGCGAAGATGAGCGGCGGATTCGGCGGTGTGCCCGAAGTGCTCGACGGCATCGAACACGCGCGCCGCGCCGGGCTTTCGCCGATCAAGATCAACACGGTGGTCCAGCGCGGCGTGAACGATCACACCGTCATGGACCTGCTCGCGCATTTCCGCGGCACGGGTGTGATCGTGCGTTTCATCGAATACATGGACGTGGGAACGCGCAATCACTGGAAGCCCGAGATGGTGATGTCATCGCGCGACCTGGCCGCGGCCATCCACGCGCGCTGGCCGCTGTCGCCGCGCGGGCGCAATTACCAGGGCGAAGTCGCCGAGCGTTACATCTACGACGACGGCGCGGGCGAGATCGGCTTCATCTCTTCCGTGTCGCAGCCCTTCTGCGGCGACTGTTCGCGCGCGCGGTTGTCCTCGGATGGCCTGCTGTACACCTGCCTGTTCGCGACCCAGGGTACGGATCTGCGGGGGCCTCTACGCTCCGGCGCCACCGACGATCAGATGTACGACCTCATCGGCGGCGTGTGGACGAATCGCCGCGATCGTTACAGCGAACAACGCGCCAGCCTGCGGAACGCGGCGCCCGATCTGCACAAGATCGAAATGAACTACATCGGCGGTTGAATGGCGAAGTCCCGGCTCACGCATCTCGACGCCGCGAATCGTCCCACCATGGTGGACGTGGGCGCGAAGACCGCGACCACGCGCGAGGCTTCCGCGGAGGCCATCGTCAAACTACCGGCCGCGGTCGCGCGCGAGCTCGCGCGCACCGGGCATCGCACGAAGAAAGGCCCGGTGTTCGACACCGCCATCGTCGCGGGCGTGATGGCCGCGAAGAAGACCCACGAGATCATCCCGTTCTGCCATCCGCTGCCGCTCGAACGCTGCACCGTGGATATTGCCACGCGACCCGGCGGGCGCATCCGCATCGTCTGCAGCGTCGCCGTGCATCACAAGACCGGCGTCGAGATGGAGGCACTGACCGGCGCGAGCGCCGCGGCGCTCACCATCTACGACATGTGCAAGGCGTTATCCCACGACATCGAGATCTCGAGCGTGCGGCTGCTCCACAAGAAAGGCGGCAAGCGCGATTTCGCACGCGGCCGCCAGCGGCCATGATGATCGCCGCGCCGCCTGTCTACGGGCTGGTGCTGGCCGGCGGCCGCAGTTCGCGCATGCAGCGCGACAAGGCCACGCTCGAATACCGGCCCGGTGAAACACAGCTCGACGCGGCGATGAAATTGCTCGTGGGGCGCGTGGCGCGCTCCTGGCTCTCGGTTCGCGCCGATCAGCAGCAGGATCCGGTGCGCGCGCGGTATCCGCAGATCGTCGACCGCGGCGATGTGCAGGGTCCCATCGCGGGGATCGTCGCCGCCCTGGATGCACACCCCGCCGCGGCGTGGCTGGTACTCGCCGTGGATCTTCCGTTCCTCGACGCACGCACGCTCGACGCGCTGATCGCCTCGCGAGCGCCCGACGCCGATGCCACCGCGTTCCGATCGAGCCATGACGGACTGCCGGAACCGCTGTGCGCGATCTACGAGCCGCGCTCGCGCGAGAAGCTGGCCGCACACATCGCGGGCGGCCGGAACTGCCCGCGCAAGTTCCTCATCAATGCGAACACGCGCCTGCTGGATCAGCCGGATCCACGCGCGCTCGACAACATCAACACCGTGGACGAGTATTCCTGCGCCATGTCTGCCCTCGACCCCAACGCCGCTTCGCTGCAGATTCGCGTGCAGTACTACGCGCTGCTGCGAGAACAGGCCGGACGCAGCGATGAAACCCTGACGACACGCGCGCGCACACCGCGCGAGCTGTACGCCGAGCTGTCGGCTCGCTATCCCTTTTCCCTGCCCGCGGACATGCTGCGCGTGGCCGTCAATGCCGAGTTCGGCGAGTGGTCGCAGCCGCTCAAATCGGGCGATGCCGTGGTCTTCATTCCGCCCGTGGCGGGCGGATGAATCCCTTCCGCTTCAGCACGACGCCGCTCGACACGCCGGCGTTGCAGCGCGAACTGCGCGACGTCACCTGCGGTGGCTTCGCGGCGTTCGAAGGCTGGGTTCGCGATCACAACGAAGGCCATGCCGTGACGCGGCTGGAATACGAGGCTTTCGCCGAGCTCGCCGAGAAGGAAGGCGCGCGAATCGTGCAGGCGGCCATCGAGAAGTTTGGCGTGACGCGCGCCGCCTGCGTGCATCGCGTGGGCTCGCTGGCGCTGGGGGAAGTGGCGGTGTGGGTGGGCGTGAGCGCCAAGCATCGCCATGAGGCCTTCCGCGCGTGCCGGTACATCATCGACGAGGTCAAACATCGTGTGCCCATCTGGAAGAAGGAGCACTACGTCAACGGCGACTCGGGGTGGGTGAATTGCGAGCGATGTGCGACGCATGCGCATGACCATGACCACGCTCATGAGCATGGTCATCGTGAACTTCTCGACCACTACGGGAATGGTGACAGCCCCCAGCCGCATGAAAAGCCGGCCGCGGGCAAAGGCGGGCCTTCCCCTGACTACTCCCGCCAGACCGCGCTTCGCGAAGTCGGCGACGCGGGCCAGCAAAAACTGCGCGCGGCCTCGGTGCTGGTCGTGGGCGCCGGCGGGCTCGGCGTGCCGGTGCTGCAATACCTCGCGGGCGCGGGCGTCGGCCGCATCGGCATCGTCGATGGCGACAAGCTCGAGCCGTCGAACCTTCACCGGCAAACCTGGTACGCGCTCGCCGACTGCGGCGAGCCCAAGGCGATCCTGGCGACGAAACGCGTGCAGGCGCTGAACCCCGAGGTGCGTGTGGACAGCCACGTGGTGCGCCTCGATGCCGCCAATGCCGAGACGCTTGCCTCGAACTACGATCTCATCCTCGACTGCACCGACAACTTCGCGACCAAGTTCCTGCTCAACGATCTCGCGCTGCGCCTGCGCAAGCCCGTGTTGTTCGCGAGCGTCTATCAATATGAGGGGCAGCTCCAGGTCGTACGCGGCGATGACGCCTCGCCCTGCCTGCGCTGCGTATGGCCGCAGGCCACGCGGGACGGCCTCGTCGGCAACTGCGCCGAAGCCGGCGTGCTCGGCCCCGTGCCGGGCGTGTTCGGCAGTCTGCAGGCACTGGAGGCGCTCAAGCTCTTGTTGGGGCTGGAGGGACTGGCGGCCGACGAGATGCTGGTCTTCGACCTCGTCACGCTGAACGCGCAGCGTCTGCGGGCGAAGCGCGCGGTGAACTGCGACGCCCACGCGCGCGGCGGCGCGGTGACGGCAGCGCCAGCGGGAGCGCAGGCCGAGCCGATCGACATCAGCTTCACCTCGATCGAGGCGGCGAACGAACGTGGCTTCACGGTGGTGGACGTTCGCGACTCGCGCGAACGCGACGCGGAACCCCTGCCCCTGCCCTCGCTGCACCTGCCCATGTCGCGCCTGCTGGCCGACGCCGGTGCGCTGCAGCTGGACCGTGCCTATCTACTGGTCTGCGCCACGGGGAAACGCAGCAATGCGGCCGCCGAGCTGCTGCGGTCGCAAGGTTTCCGCCATTGCCGTTCGCTGCGCGGCGGCGTGAAGGGCCTCGAGGCCGCCAGGACCGCGTGATCGCCCGGCGCGCGATCCCGCTGCTGCTCGCCTGCCTCGCGATCGCCGGTCCGTGCGGCGCCGCCGGCGAATACCCTCTGCTAGACCTGGCCGCCGAACTCGCGGCCTCGCGCGAAGCCGATCGATTCGCCCAGGCTTCCGCGCCGCAGATCAAGGCTGCGCGCCACGCGCTGGAGCAGGCCGAGCCTCCCGCGGACGAAGCCTGCGCCGGCAGCATCGGCGCCGCCGCTTTCGCGGAACTGCACGCCGAGCTGGCACGAGCGCTCAAGGCATCGGGCGATCAGCTCGGCGCTGCGCAGGCATTTCGCCGCGCACTCGCCTGCAAACCTCGCGACGCGCGCCTCATGGGTGCGCTGTCCGAAGTGCTGTTCGATGCGCGCGATTTCGCGGCGGCCCGCGCCGCCATCGATCAGGCGCTGGATGTCGATCCGCGCGCCATCTACGCCAACCGCGTGGCCGGCAATCTGGATTTCGTCGACCAGCGTTGGGCCGACGCGACGGCGCGTTTCCGCTACGTGGCCTCGAGTGATCCGGACCGCGACCAGGCGGGCTATGGCCAACTCATGTACTGGCTGTCACAGGCGCGCGCGGGCGTGCGCGAGCCGCAGTTCGTGGAACGCCGCGCCGGCACCGGCTGGCCGCAGCCGCTGCTGCTCTATCTACGCGGTGAATACACCGAGTCGGAGCTGCTGGAGCACGTGCGCGACGGCGACTTCGAAGCCGACGGTGGCGGCGCCGCAAGCACCGACGAGCGACTGTGCGAGGCGCTCTACTACGTGGGCCAGGCGTATTGGGCGCGCGGCAATCCGGAAGCGGCGCGGCGGTATTTCGCGGCTCTCGTGAATCTGCGGGTGATCTACTACCTGGAACACGGGTTGGCTTTGGCGGAGTTGGCCAAGTTCAGCAAATAGGTAGTGGCCGCGCCTTCGGCCCGGTCCAGACGCCTTACGGCCGAATCTGACCCGTCCCGCGCACCACGTACTTGTAGCTGGTGAGCTGCTCCACACCCACGGGCCCGCGGGCATGGAAACGATCGGTGGAGATGCCGATCTCCGCGCCCATTCCGAATTCACCGCCGTCGGCGAACTGGGTGGAAGCGTTGTGGAGCACGATGGCGCTGTCGACGCGATCCAGGAAATGCTGCGCCGTGGCCGCGTTCGCCGTGACGATGCTGTCGGTGTGTGAAGAACCGTACTGCGCGATGTGCGCAATGGCCGCATCGACGCCGTCCACCACGCGCGCGGCGATGATGGCGTCGAGGTATTCGGCATACCAATCCTGCTCGGTCGCAGTCTTCACGCGCGCATCGACGGCCTGAGTGGCAGCGTCGCCGCGTACCTCACAACCCGCGTCGAGCAATTCCTTCACGAGCGGTGCCAGGTAGCTAGCCGCCACCGCCGAATCCACGAGCAGGGTCTCGGCCGATCCGCAGACCCCGGTACGGCGCAGCTTGGCGTTCTTGACGATGGACAGCGCCATGCCGAGATCCGCCTCGCGGTCCACATAAACGTGGCACACACCTTCGAGATGACCGATGACAGGGACTCGCGCTTCCGCCTGCACGCGCGCCACGAGGCTCTTGCCACCACGCGGCACGATCACGTCGACGTAGTCCGTCATCGACGACAGCAGATAGCCCACCGCGGCGCGATCCGTCGTCGGCACGAGCTGGATGCTGGCCTCGGGCAATCCCGCGGCCACCAGGCCTTCGGCAAGGCAGGCGTGGATCGCGCGGCTGGAATGCGCACTCTCGGACCCGCCGCGCAGGATGGCCGCATTGCCCGACTTGAGGCACAAGGCGCCGGCGTCGCAGGTCACGTTGGGCCTGCTCTCGTAGATGATGCCGATCACACCCAGCGGCACCCGCACGCGAGCGATGTCGAGACCGTTGGGCCGCGTCCACTGCGCGATGGTGGTGCCGACGGGATCGGGCAGCGCCGCGATCTCTTCGACGCCGCGCGCCATGGCTTCGATCCGGTTCTCGTCGAGCGCGAGTCGGTCCAGCAGGGCGCCCGACAAGCCCTTGGCGCGCGCCGCGTCCATGTCCCGGGCATTGGCCGCTAACAACTCCGCGCGCCGGGCGCGCAGCGAGCCTGCCATCTTCGTCAGCGCATGGTTTTTCGTCGCCGTGGACGCCAGCGCCAGGGATCCCGCGGCGGCCGCGGCCTGCTGGCCCAGCCGCGTCATGATGGCGGCGATCTCGGAGTTCACGGTGTCAGGCACGGCGTTCATGGATTCTCAGGCAATGGCGACGTCGGCGCGCAGCAGCACCAGGTCGTCGCGGTGGATCATTTCGGCGCGGCCGCGGAAGCCGAGCAACGTCTCGATGTCGGCGCTGCGCTTGCCGATGAGGCGCGACGCATCCCGGTCGCTGTAGGCAATCATGCCGCGAGCGATCTCGTTGCCTTCGCGGTCGACGACACTCACGGTGTCACCGCGCTCGAACCGCCCCGTCACGGAAACCACACCCGCGGGCAGCAGACTCTTGCCGGACCGCAGCGCCTGCAGCGCACCGGCATCGATGGCGAGCGAACCGGAAGGTTTGAGCGAGCCCGCGATCCATTGCTTGCGCGCGTTCTCGGGATTCGAGGCGGGCAGGAACCAGGTGCAATCCGCGCCCTCTTCGAGGCGGCGCACGGGATGCAAAGGCGCACCCGCGGCGATGGCCATGGCGCAGCCCGCAGAGGTGGCGATCCTCGCCGCGGCGATCTTGGTCGCCATGCCGCCCGTCCCCACAGCGGAAGCCGAGCCGCCTCCCATGGCCTCGATGTCGGGTGTGATCTCGCGGACTTCGGGGATCAGGCGCGCGGTCGGATCCAGATTCGGATCTGCCGTATACAGGCCCGACACGTCGGACAGCAGCAGCAGGCAATCCGCGCTCGTCATCTGGGCAACACGCGCGGCGAGACGGTCGTTGTCCCCATACCGGATCTCGGTCGTGGCCACCGTGTCGTTCTCGTTGATCACGGGCAACGCACCGAGTTCGATCAGCGAACTCAGCGTCGCGCGCGCGTTGAGGTATCGGCGGCGGCGTTCGCTGTCTTCCAGCGTGAGCAATACCTGGGCCACGGTCACGCCCGAAGCCCCGAGCAGCTCTTTATAGATATGTGCCAGCGTAATCTGACCCACGGCGGCGGCGGCCTGGCTGTGTTCCAGCGGCAGCGGGCCCGAGGGCAGCTTGAGTTCGCGCCGGCCGAGTGCGATGGCTCCCGAAGACACCAGCACGACCTCCTGACCGCGCGAACGCAGCCGCAGCAGGTCCTCGACGAGGGTCTGGAGCCACGGGCGGTTCACCAGACCGGAAGCGGGGTCGACGAGGAGCGCGGAGCCGACCTTGACGACGATCCGGCGCGCGCGAGTTAGGGGAGTGGCGTTCACGAGGGCTGCGATCTTACGCAATCGCTCCCGTTGCCGCATTCGCGGGCACGCCCTAAACTCTCCGCCCTCCAACTCCAGGCTTCATCCAGGGCTGAATTCAGTGGGCAGAGAATACGCACCGGTTCCCGGCAAGTGGTACGAAAACCGCGAGGAAGAAGAAACCTTCCGCGTGTTGTCGGTCGACGAGGACG
>JBKPPO010000097.1:0-8702 GCA_046733635.1 Pseudomonadota bacterium
TCGACGTCGGCTTGCAGAGGCTTCAAGTCCTGGCAGCCGGCCAACATGGTGAACGCTGCAACGGCAGCAACCTTGAGAACAGCACTCTTCATAACGATCAATCCCCTTATTGGTGGTTGAGCAAGTCAGCTTCGCCATCAATTCGCAAACGCGCGACTGAGTGAAGGTTGACGTCTATTAAGCGGGCGCTACTGCAACAAATTCGCGAGTTGTTTGCAATGGGAATTTTTTTCGCTGTCGGCCCGTGGCGACAATGTGTCAACGCCGGGATATTAGGTCAGCTAACACATCATCTAGGTGGGCAAACCATCGCGGAGAATTTCCCGCGCCGCATTGTGCCCGGGAATTCCAGTGACTCCGCCGCCGGGATGCGCGCCCGAGCCGCAGAGATAAAGTCCTTTGAAAGGAGTGCGATAGTCACCGTAACCTAACATCGGTCTCGCGGCCCACAATTGATCGAGGCCCAACGCGCCGTGAAAGATGTCGCCGCCGGCGAGGCCGAGTTTTTCCTCGAGATCGAGTGGGCTCAGGGCAGAGTGACCGACGACGCTCGCGCGGAAATTCGGCGCATAAGAATCCACCGTCGCAAAGATGCGGTCGATTGCACTCTGCTTCTCCTGACGCCAATCGCGGCCTCCCGGCAAATTGTAGGAGAAATGCTGACAGAACAGGGAGGCCACGTGGGCGCCTTTCGGCGCCAGCGTCTGATCGAGCGTCGACGGGATCAGCATCTCGACGATGGGACGCTGCGAAATTCCCTCGAGCCTCGCGCTTGCATACGCATGATCCATGTATTCCAGCGTCGGCGCGAAGATGATGCCCGAGCCCAGGTGGGCGCCCCCGTCGTCGCGCGGCGCGGCGGTGAATTTCGGCAATTCCGAGAGCGCGACGTTCATGCGGAACGTGGCCGAGCCCACTCGCAGCCTCTCGATGCGGCCTCGGAGTTCCTCGGGCAGCGGCGCGTCGGCCAGCAATTTCAGGTACAGCGGCTTCGGTCCGATGTTGGACGCCACGGCCTTGGCGCGGATCACGCGTCCGTCTTCGAGTTCGACGGCGGTGGCGCGCTGTGATTCCACCACGATGCGCTTCGCCGGCGCCTCGGTCTCGAGCGTGACGCCGAGACGGCGCGCTTCGGTGGCCATGGCCTGTGTGATGGCGCCCATCCCGCCCACGGCGTGACCCCAGACGCCGGCCTTGCCGTTCACTTCGCCGAACACGTGATGCAGCAGCACGTAACCGCTGCCCGGCGTATACGGGCTCGCGAAATTTCCGACCACGGCGTCGAAACCGTACAGCGCCTTCACGGCATCGGTCTCGAACCAGTGATCCAGCAGTTCGCCAGCGCTGCGCGTGAAGAGTTCGTGGATGTCGCGCTGCACGGGCGCGGACAGTTTGCGCATGTGGCGGCCGAGCTTGATCGTGCTCCACAGATCGCGCAGCCGGCGCGGATCCGCGGGCGGCGTCTCGAGTAGTTGGGCGCGCAGCAGCTCGACCGAAGCGTCGAGCATCCGGTAGTAGCCCTGGAGTTTGTCCGCGTCGCGCGGCGAGAAACCGCGCACGGATTCATACGTGCGTTTGCTGTCGGGGCCGGCGGTGAGGGCGCGGCCGTCCGGCATCGGCAGGAAATTCTGCATCGGCCGCTCGAGCACTTTGAGTCCGTGCTCTTCCAGGCGCAGGTCGCGAATCACCTTCGGGTTGAGCAGGCTCACCGTGTAGCTGGCGGTGGAATTGCGGAAGCCGGGATGGAATTCCTCGGTGACCGCGGCGCCGCCCAGGACCGCGCGGCGTTCGAATACACCCACGGAGAGGCCGGCCTTGGCGAGATAACAGGCGCAGGTGAGGCCGTTGTGGCCGCCGCCCACGATGACGATGTCGTAGCTGGTTTTGCTGCTTGACCTGGATAAATTCACAGTGTACAAATCCTCAGCCCTGATTCTTCTTTAAAGGAATCGCCCATGTCCGATCTGACCCCACGCCAGACCGAAATCCTGCGTCTCATCCAGCGCGCCATCGCCGAGACCGGCATGCCGCCCACGCGCGCGGAGATCGCCAACGAACTCGGCTTCAAGTCTCCCAACGCGGCGGAAGAACACCTGCGCGCGCTCGCGCGCAAAGGCGTCATCGCGCTGGTGCCCGGCGCTTCGCGCGGCATCAAGCTCATGGACACCATCCGCGAACAGATCGGCTTGCCGCTCATCGGCCGCGTTGCCGCGGGTCGTCCCATCCTCGCCGAAGAGAATATCGAATCCCGTCTCGACATCGATCCTTCCATCTTCCAGCCCAAGCCGCATTACCTGCTCAAGGTCGTCGGCATGTCGATGAAAGATGCCGGCATCCTCGATGGCGATCTCGTCGCCGTGCATCGTACGCCGGAAGTGCGCAATCGGCAGATCATCGTCGCGCGCCTGGAAAACGAAGTCACGGTCAAGCGCTACAAACAAGAAGGCCCCGTGGTGTGGCTGCTGCCCGAAAACGCGGACTTCGAACCCATCAAGGTCAACATCAAGGAAGACCCACTCATCATCGAAGGCGTGGTCGTGGGTGTGTTGCGCCGGGGTCGGGCCCTTTCATGACGGAAAGGGCTGGATGATGCGTCGAAGACTCCGCTGAATAAGGTCGGTTGCTGGTTTCGGGTGCTCCCATGTTATTAGGACTGCGCACGGCGATTTATCACACCCCGGATATCTCCGAGGGCAAGCGCTGGTACAGCCGCGTGCTCGGCGTGCCGCCGTATTTCGATCAGCCGTTCTATGTCGGTTTCAACGTCGGCGGTTTCGAACTGGGCCTGTCACCGGACAAAGAGGGGCCGGATGGCGGCCCCGCTCGTACGGTCGTGGGTGCGTTCTGGGGCGTGAAGGACATCGATGCCGTGTACACGCGTCTGCTGGAACTCGGCGCCGTGCCACGCACGGAGGTGCAGGACGTGGGCGAGGGAATCCGCGTGGCCGATGTGCTGGATCCCTTCGGCAATGTGCTCGGCATCATCGAGAACCCGCATTACAAGCCGGGTCAGTCGCAGTAGGCGCTTCCTGGAGAACCCCCATGAAAAGAGCACTGGGAAGTTTCGAAGTCAGCCTGCAGCCGCTGCCCAACAGCGACGTATCAGCGGATGCGCATCTGGGCCGCATGCTGCTCACCAAGAAATTCAGCGGAGACCTCGCGGCCTCCGCGCGCGGGCAGATGTTGTCGGCTGTTACCGGCATCAAGGGTTCGGCTGGCTACGTGGCCATGGATCACGTCACGGGCGAACTGGATGGCCGGAAGGGAAGTTTCATCCTGCAGCACTCGGGCGCGATGAATCGGGGCGTACCTTCGCTGTCGATCATGGTGGTGCCGGATTCGGGCACGGATGAACTCGTGGGCCTGAGCGGCACGTTGAGCATCAACATCATCGACGGCAAACATTTCTACGATTTCATCTACTCGATTCCCCAGAAGACCCTTCACCAGAAGACCAGCGCCGAGCAAGAAGGGTTGAAGGCCACCGCGTGAGCGGGCAGTCATTCCGATGCCAGCAACCCACGACAAGCAACTGGAAGAGTTGCTCGCCCACCCGTCGGTGTGGCGAGGGCGCAGCCGCGCTGCCGTGCCCACGTTGTCCACCGGCTTCGCCGCGCTGGATGCGGGGTTGCCGGGCGGGGGCTGGCCTCGTCATGGGCTCATCGAGGTCCTGACGCCGCGTCCCGGAGTCGGGGAGCTCTATCTACTGCTGCCCGCGCTCGCGGCTTTGTCGCGGCTCACGCCTGCGCGATGGTGCACCTGGGTCTCGCCGCCGCAGGAACCGTTCGCTCCTGCGCTCAGTTCGCACGGCGTGGCGCTGGATCGCATGCTGGTGGTTCGCACGCACCTGCCGCTGTGGGCGCAGGAGCAGGCACTCAAGTCCGGCGCCTGCGGCCTGGCGCTGGCCTGGCTGCCGCGTGCCAGTCCGCGGGCCATTCGCCGGCTGCAGCTCGCGGCCGAGCAGGGACGCGCATTGGGAGTGCTGTATCGAAGCGAGCGTTTCGCGGGCGAGGCGTCGCCCGCGATGTTGCGGCTGCAGCTCGAGCCGGTGGTTCGTGATGGCCGGCAAGGTGCGCGTGTGAGCCTGCTCAAGAGTCGCGGCGGCAGCCGCGAGCCCATTCATCTCGAATGGGCGAACGCCGCGTGAGTGCGCCGGGATGCACCCACGCGCATATCGATTAGTTTTTCCGGAACCGAAGCCGGTAAAGGCGCCGTCCGTTTTACGGGTGCGGCCGGTGCCTCCGCCGCCTTCGGGACCGGGACCTTCCGATCAGGCCGCGCTCGCGCTGGAGCCGCGCGAGCTCTGGATCGCGGCGCATGTCCCGCGGCTGCCACTGGCCGCGTTGCGGGCCGCGTCGCCTGCGGCTCCGGCTTCAGCAGGGGCGGCCGCGCCGCTCGTGGTGCTGGATCCCGAGGATCGCAATCAACGCATCATCGCCGCGGATGAACGCGCGGAAGCCGCCGGCGTGTATGCCGGCATGACGCTGGGCGCGGCGCTGGCAGCGGCGCCGGGCATCGAACCGCGTCCGCGTGATAGCGAGGCCGAGCTCACACTGCTGCGGCGTCTGGCGGGCCTCGCGTCGGCATTCACCCCCCAGGTCTCCATCGAGCCGCCCGATGGCTTGCTGCTCGAGATCAAACCGAGCATCCGCCTGTTCGGCGGGTTGAAGGAGTTATGCCGTCAGTTGCGCGAGCATTGCCTGGCGGATCCGGTGCTGAGCGCAGCCGGTCTCGCGCCGCATTTCACGCTCGCGCCCACGGCGCTCGCCGCGCTCGTGGCGGCTCGCGCCGGCGCGCGGTGTTTCATCACCGATCCGGCCTCACTGCCGGCTCGGCTCAAACCCTTGCCGGTGAGCGTGCTGCGCTGGTCGGACGATGATGTCGCGCGTCTCACCGCCATGGGCGTGCGCACGCTGGGGGAACTGCTGCGTTTGCCACGCGCGGGGTTCACGCGGCGTTTCGGACCCGCGCAGATCGCAGATCTGGATCGATTGCTGGGACGGCGCGCGGATCCGCGCCAGCGGCTCACGCGCCAGGAACGTTACCGCGGCCGCGTGGACCTGGACCACGAACTCACCGACCACGACCGCATCCTGCACGCGCTGCGCCCCTTGCTCGATGAGCTCGAAACCTTCCTGCGCACACGGCAACGCGGCATCACCGCGCTGCAGTGCCGTTTCCATCACTATCGCGCCGCGCCCACTTCCTGCGCGCTGCGATTGGCCGCGCCCGAGGCGAACGCGGAGCGGCTGCAGTCGCTGCTGCGAGAACGTCTCGCCAACCTGGTGTTGCCCGCACCGGTGCGACGTTGCGAACTGCGCGGCGGGGCGCTCAGCGAACGACCGCTCGCCAGTCAGCCCTTGTGGTCCGCAGGGGAGCACGGCCATGCGCCTTCCGGCGAAATGCCGGCGCTGGTGGAGCATCTGCGCGCGCGCCTCGGCGTGGAGGCCGTGTATGGCATCCGCCAGGTGTCCGAACATCGTCCTGAGAGTGCCTGGCGCGTCGCCGAGCCCCTCATGGAAGCGCCTCGTTCCGCGCGCAATGAAATGCAGCCAGCCGCTTCGCTGCCGTTTCGCCGGCCTTTGTGGCTGATGCCCGCGCCCGAAGCGCTGGAGCAACGGCGCGGCCGCCCCCAACGCGAGGGCGCTCTCGAGTTGCTGCGAGGACCGGAACGTATCGAGAGTGGGTGGTGGGATGGCGGCGACGTCGCGCGCGATTATTACGAGGCGCGCGACGAGCACGGTGTCAGGCTTTGGGTCTATCGCGAATGCGCCGGCGAACGTCGATGGTTCCTGCACGGGATCTTCGGATGAATGTCCCCTACGCCGAACTGCACTGCCTCAGCAATTTCTCCTTCCTGCGCGGAGCCTCGCATGCGGAAGAGTTGATCGCACGTGCGAAAGAACTCGGTTACACGGCGCTGGCGATCACCGACGAATGTTCGCTGGCGGGCGTGGTCCGTGCGCATACCGCCATCAAGAAGCTGGGCGGCGGAATCAAACTACTCATCGGCGCGGAGTTCCGCCTGGATTGTGGCCTGCGATTCGTCGCGATCGCGCGCAACCGCGCGGGTTACGCGCGGCTTTCGCGCCTGATCACCCGCGGCCGGCGCCGCGCGGAGAAGGGCGCTTATTCGCTGGGCCGCGCGGATGTGGAGGAGTTCCTCGGCAACGATGCCGAGCCCAAAACCGGCGAGATCGTGAATGAAGGCACGGTTGCATTGTGGCTGCCTTCGCTCGCTGATGGTCCGCGGCAGAATGCCGCGTCGGATGCCGCGCCAGAAGACGCCACCCTGGAAGATGGCGGCGCCTGGATGGCGCGCATCTTCGCCGGCCGCGTGTGGATCGCCGTGGAGCTTCTCTGCGATGGCCGTGATCGCGAACGGCTGGCCGCGGCGCGGGCCGAGGGTGAGCGTCTGGGCCTGCCGCTCACGGCATCCGGCGACGTGCACATGCACGTGCGCGAACGCCGCCCGCTGCAAGATGCGCTCACGGCCGTGCGACATGGCGTCACCGTGGCCGAGGCCGGCGAGCGATTGTTCCCCAACGGCGAACGGCACCTGCGCGCCCCCCGGACTCTCGCGCGGCTCTATCCATCCGAGTTGCTGGCGGAGACAGTGAAGATCGCCGCGCTCGCCACGTTTTCGCTGGACGAGTTGCGATACGAGTACCCGCATGAACTCGTGCCGCGCGGCGAAACCGCGGCCTCCTACCTGCGAAAGCTCACCGAGGCGGGTGCACGCAATCGCTGGCCGGCTGGCATCCCGGACGACATGCGTGCTCGCATCGAGCAGGAACTCGCGCTCATCGGCGACCTCGGCTACGAGTCCTATTTCCTCACGGTGCAGGACATCGTGGCCGAGGCGCGCCGGCTCAACATCCTCTGCCAGGGCCGTGGTTCGGCGGCGAATTCCGTGGTGTGTTACGCGCTGCGCGTCACCGAAGTGGATCCTTCGCATCACGAACTCCTCATGGAGCGCTTCATCTCGCGCGAGCGCAACGAGCCGCCGGACATCGACATCGATTTCGAGCACGAGCGGCGCGAAGAGGTCATTCAGTACATCTATCGCAAATATGGCCGGGAGCGCACGGCGCTCGCGGCCACGGTCATCAGTTATCGCCCGCGCAGCGCGCTGCGTGACATGGCCAAGGTCATGGGACTGGACCCGGTGCAGGCGGAGCGGCTGGCCGGGGCCATGCAATGGTGGGACGTCACCGTGGACGCGGACCGCATGCGCGAGGCGGGCTTCGATCCCGAAAACCGCCAGGTCAAACTACTGCTGCATCTCACCGGCCAGCTGCTGGGATTCCCGCGGCATCTCTCCCAGCACGTGGGCGGCTTCGTGATTTCCCAGGGCCTGCTCGAGGAACTGGTTCCCATCGAGAACGCGACCATGGCGGATCGCACCGTCATCGAATGGGACAAGGACGATCTCGAGGAATTGAAGCTGCTCAAGGTGGACGTGCTGGGTCTGGGGATGCTGACGGCATTGCGCCGGGGCATGGACCTGGTCAGCGCCTTCCGCCGCCGGCCGCTCGCCCTGAGCGACATCCCGCGCGAAGATCCCCGCGTCTACGAAATGATCTCGCGCGCGGACACGGTGGGCGTGTTCCAGGTGGAATCACGCGCGCAGATGTCCATGTTGCCGCGGCTCAAGCCGAGCAGGTTCTACGACCTCGTCATCGAAGTCGCCATCGTGCGGCCCGGCCCCATCCAGGGCGGCATGGTGCATCCCTATCTACGCCGACGTCAGGGTCTGGATCCGGTCCGGTATCACAACAAGGACATCGAGAAGGTGCTCGAGCGCACGCTCGGCGTGCCCATCTTCCAGGAGCAGGTGATGCAGATCGCCATGGTCGCCGCCGGCTTCACGCCCGGCGAGGCCGATCAGCTCCGTCGCAGCATGGCGGCCTGGCAGCGTCGCGGGGGTCTCGGTCATTTCGAGCAGCGGCTCATCGATGGCATGCGCGCCAAGGGATATCCCGACGAATTCGCGCAATCGATCTTCAAGCAGATCCTGGGCTTCGGCGAATACGGCTTTCCGGAATCCCACGCGGCCAGCTTCGCATTGCTGGTGTACAGCTCGGCCTGGCTCAAGTGCCACGAACCCGCGGCCTTCACCTGCGCGCTGCTCAACAGCCAGCCCATGGGGTTCTACGCGCCGGCGCAGCTCGTGCGCGACGCACGGGAACATGGCGTGGAGGTCCGGCCGGCGTCGGCGACCGCCAGCGACTGGAACTGCACGCTCGAGCGCCGTGAGGATGGCGAGCCGGCGCTCCGCCTGGGCCTGCGCATGATCAAGGGACTGGGCGAGGAGGCCGCGGATCGTATCGAGTCGGCGCGCCGTGCCGATGGCGCTTTCGCGAGCGTGCAGGACCTCACGCTGCGCGCCAAACTACTCCGCCGTGACCTCGAGGCGCTGGCGGACGCCGGCGCGCTGCGCGATCTCTCCGGCAACCGGCATCTCACGTTCTGGCAGGTGGCCGGCACCGAGCAGGAACTGCCGCTGGCGCCGGTGCCTCGCACCTCCGAAGCCACGCCGTTGCTGGCGCCACCCACCGAAGGCCAGAACATCGCCGCCGACTACCGCTCGGCGGGACTCACGCTGGGCCGGCATCCGCTGGCGCTGTTGCGGGACCAGCTCGACGAATCCAGCATCGTCACGTCGAAGCAGTTGGGAGAGTTGCCCCATGGCCGTCCGG
>JBKPPO010000098.1:0-6889 GCA_046733635.1 Pseudomonadota bacterium
CAGCATCACGAAGAAGCCGCCGATGCGGACCGCGGTGTTGAACCGCGTGCGGCCTTCTTCGTCGTCGCGCTGACGGAACATCACGAAGCAGGCCACGCCCAGCATGAGGGGGAATAGATAGGCGGGCCGGCCGAACAACCCGAGCAGGATGTCCGAGAGGAAGGCGCCGAAATGGCCTATGCCATTGGCCACCTCTTCCTGCCCGCCACCGGTGGACCAGAAGCCTGCGTCCTCACGGTGATACGTGAGCAGCGCGATGAGCACGACGAGCGCGAGCACGCCGATGCCCAGCACCGCGCTCTCGCGCAATCCGCGTGATACCGCCGCCGTGAAGCGCTTCGGAGCCTTGGTCCGGTCGTACGTGGTTTCTGCCATTTCGGGCCGGATTTTACCCGATAAAGCGCATCAGCTCAGGAGCGCCGGATGGGTGACTTTTCCGGCTTCCACGTTGATTCCGCGGACCATTCCCGGATCGTCGCGCCACTCGTTGTCCGCCAGCCGGACCGCGAAGGGCGCGATTGCCGCGGACAGCGCCTGGGACGAGGTGCGCGGCACCGATCCCGGCATGTTCGTCACGCAGAAATGGGTGACACCCTCCCACACGTACGTGGGCGCTTCCCAGGTGGTGGGCCTGGTCGTTTCGATGCAGCCGCCCTGATCCACGCTGATGTCGACGATGACGCTGCCCGGCGACATGCTGCGGACCATATCGGCGGACACCACGTGCGGGGCTCGCGCGCCCGTGACCAGCACCGCGCCGATGACGACATCGGCCTCGCGCACGGCTTCGGCGACATCCGCGACATGCGGATACAGGCCCGACACATTCGCGCCCAGCGCACGGGCCGCGACGAGTTTGTCGCGGTCCTTGTCGAACACGATGACTTCGGCGCCGAGGCCCGCGGCCACGAGCGCGGAATTGCCGCCCGCCACGCCGCCGCCCAGCACGACGACCTTGCCGCGGCGCGCGGCGGGCACGCCGCCTAACAAGATTCCCTTGCCGCCCTGCGGCTGGTGCAGCAGCGTGGTGGCGTATTGCATGGAGAGGCGGCCCGCGATGTCGCTCATCGGCGCGAGCAGCGGCAGACGACCGACGCGGTCTTCCACGGTTTCGAACGCCACGGCGGTGAGGCCGATGTCACAGAGGCGGCGCGTGAGTTCCGGCAGTGCGGCCAGGTGCAGGTAGCAGAACAGTAGATGGTCTTTGCGAAGGCGCTCGAGATCCGGCTCGATGGGCTCCTTCACCTTGACGATCATCTGGGATTTGTCGAAGAGCGCATCCGCCGTAGGCAGGACCGTTACGCCCACATCACGGAAATGCTGGTCGCTATAACCACTTTTCTCGCCCGCGCCGGCTTCCACGAAGACTTCATGGCCGCCGCGCACGAGTTCGACGCAGGCCGCGGGAATAAGTCCGACCCGACCTTCGCGGGGCTTCAACTCACGAGGTATTCCAATACGCATGGGGTGTGTGTTCTCTTATGCGGACCGGACCCGGCAGCGCGCCTGCAGGCGGTCCAAGCAAAACTTGAAAAACGGCGCTACGCGCTTAATTAACCGGCATCAACACGCCATTTCGAATGGCCGAAATTATACATGAGCACTCGTCATAGCCCTCTCGTCATCCTCGGATCAGGTCCTGCCGGATATACCGCCGCTGTCTATGCGGCCCGCGCCAATCGCAAACCCCTGTTGATCACGGGTGTGGAGCAAGGCGGACAACTCATGACCACCACCGAGGTGGACAACTGGCCCGGTGATGCGCACGGATTGCTCGGCCCTGCACTCATGGAGCGCATGAAGGCGCACGCCGAGCGGTTCAACACCGAGATCGTCACGGACCACATCCACACCGTGGATTTCTCGAAGCGTCCGTTCACCCTGCAGGGCGACTACGGCAACTACACCTGTGATGCGCTGATCATCGCCACCGGCGCTTCGGCGATGTACCTGGGTTTGCCCTCCGAGGAAAAATTCCGCGGGCGCGGCGTGTCCGCCTGCGCCACTTGCGATGGGTTCTTCTACAAGGGCCACAAGGTGATGGTGGTCGGCGGCGGAAATACGGCCGTCGAAGAGGCGCTGTATCTCTCGAACCTCGCGAGTCACGTCACGCTCGTGCACCGCCGTGACAAGTTGCGCGCCGAGAAGATCCTGCAGGATCGGCTGTTCGCCCTAGAGAAGACGGGCAAGGTGCGCATCGCCTGGAATCACACCGTGGACGAGATCGTGGGCGACGAAACCGGCGTGAACGGCGTGCACATCAAACCCACGCAACACGGCGGCACGATCGAAACGCTGGACGTGACCGGCGCGTTCATCGCGATCGGCCATTCGCCCAACACCAGCATCTTCGCGGGCCAGCTCGAGATGCGCGACGGTTACATCAAGATCAAGAGCGGCACGGACGGGGCTGCCACGGCGACGAGTGTGCCCGGCGTGTTCGCCGCGGGCGACGTCGCGGATCACGTGTATCGCCAGGCCATCACCTCCGCCGGATCCGGATGCATGGCTGCCCTCGATGCGGACAAGTATCTCGACCAGTATCTCGGACATTGATCCGGCCGCCTGGGACGCGCTCGACGCCGGCGGCTCGCCGTTCCTGCGTCACGCGTTTCTCGCCACGCTCGAAAGCTCGGGCAGCGTCGGCGCGGATACGGGTTGGCTGCCAGCGCACGTCACGCTGCATGACCAGGCCGGGCTTGCCGCCGCCGCACCGGCGTACCTGAAGCTGCACTCCTTCGGGGAGTTCGTCTTCGATTTCTCCTGGGCGCAGGCGTATGCACGGCATGGGCTGTCTTACTACCCGAAGCTCGTGCTCGGCGTTCCGTTCACGCCCGTCTCCGGCGCGCGGTTGTTGGTGCGTCCGGATCTCGACGCGGAGCTCACGCGTCCGAAACTCGTCGAAGCCGTACGCGCATTCGCGGAGAGCCGCCATCTCTCCTCCATCCATGCACTCTTCGTCAACGACGCGGATCGCGGCGCTTTTCATTCGTCCGGGTGGCTGTCGCGTCGCGACGTGCAGTTCCACTGGCTCAACCAGGGTTATCGGGATTTCGATCACTATCTCGAGAGCTTCACGGCCGACAAACGCAAGAAGGCCAGACGCGAGCGCCGGCGCGTCGCCGAAGACGGCATCCGATTCGACACGTTGAAAGGCGAAGCGCTGCTCGAGCACATCGACACCGTGTTCGACCTGCATCGCGACACTTTCCTGCGCCATGGCAACGAGCCTTATCTCAATCGCGCGTGCTTCCGCGCGCTACCCCGAGCGCTCGGCGACGCCTTCCTCGTGAAACGGGCGCGGCTCGGCGAGCAGATGGTGGCGGCCGCAGTCTTCTTCGAAGGCGGCGGTGCGTTGTATGGCCGCTATTGGGGATCGAACGAGCAGCATCACAGCCTCCATTTCGAGACCTGTTATCACCAGGGCATCGATTACTGCATCGAACACGGGATCTCGCGCTTCGAGTCCGGCGCGCAGGGCGAGCACAAGGTCGCTCGCGGCTTCGCGCCTGCGACGACCTGGTCGTCACACTGGATCGTGGATCCGCGCTTCCGCGCGGCCATCGCCGACTACCTGGAGCGGGAGAGCGAGGACCGGGAGGACTACGCGCGATTCATCGAGGCGCACGTCCCGTATCGGCATAAGATCCCGCACTGAGTCCGCCATGAATCAGAAGACCATCACCTGGCTCACGCCCGAAGGTCCCGACGGAGACCGGGAGTGGTTTCCGCCGCTCGACCAGGTGCTGGACGAACCCGAAGGCTTGCTGGCCGCAGGCGGCGATCTGTCTCCCCGACGGCTGCTCGCCGCCTACCGCCGCGGCATCTTTCCCTGGTATTCGGCTGGCCAGCCCGTGTTGTGGTGGTGTCCGAATCCCCGCGAGGTGCTCGATCCCGGCGAGTTCAAGGTGGCGCGGAGCCTGGCGAAAACGCTCAGAAATCGCGGCTTTGAAGTCACTTCTGATCGTGACTTTGCAAGCGTGGTCGCCGCCTGCGCGGCGCGCCGGGAAAATTCGACGGGCACCTGGATCACGAGCGAAATGCACACCGCTTATTGCGAGCTGCACGCACGCGGCCACGCGCACAGTGTCGAGGTCCGCCTGGATGGCGAAATCGTCGGCGGGCTTTACGGTGTGCTCCTGGGACGCGTGTTCTTCGGCGAATCCATGTTCAGCCGGGAGCGGGACGCTTCCAAAGTGGCGCTGGCGTGGCTGTCGGAACGCGGCCGCGTGGCGGGTTTGCAACTCATCGATTGCCAGCTACCTACCCCCCACCTGCGGTCCCTGGGCAGTAAGCCGATGCCCCGCCGCGAATTCAGCGCGCTGGTGGCCGAAGCCACGGCCGCCGCTGACGTGCCTCTGTTCCCGACCGCCTGAAATTTGCTCTCTGGAATCGCTTTTCTGGCAGAATTCGCGGCCTTCAAGGGGTACCTCAGGTTCCGGATGTCGAAAGAAGATGCGATCCAGATGGAAGGCGAAGTCGTCGAGACTCTGCCTAACACCACTTTCCGCGTGAAGCTCAAGACCGGTCACGTGGTGACCGCGCACATCTCCGGAAAGATGCGAAAGAACTACATCCGCATCCTCACCGGTGACGCCGTCACCGTTGAAATGACTCCTTACGACCTCTCGAAGGGCCGCATCGTCTACCGCGGCCGCTGATCCCGGCGGATTCGTCCGCTTGTCCCAGTCCCGACGCAGCCAGGCTGAATACGCACGGCGCATGAACCCGTCGTCGATCACATCGACGGCCATCTCGATCAGACGCTGGATCTCGCCACGCTCGCTGCCGTGGCCCATTTCTCCCCGTTCCACTTCCACCGACTGTTCCAGGCTCTGATGGGTGAATCGCTCGGCGACTATCTGCGTCGACGCCGCCTCGAGATCGCGGGCACGAGGCTGCTCGCGCAGCACCGCGATGTCGCGCGACTGGCTGCCGAGGAGCGGCCTGCAGCATCGGCTCGATGCGCGGCCGCGTTTTTCGAGCACTACCCGGCTGATGCTGCTACGACCCGAAGACGGGCGCCTTCAGCTGCGACATCTGCATTCCGGTCGCCGAGCTGTAGCTATTGCAGCGTGGCGGGGAGCGCCGGGGTATCCGCCGGGATGGTATCGAGCGTGAGCTCCTTGCCATCCTGGCTGAGGCCGATCCGAACCGTGCCGCCATTCGCGAGCTTGCCGAACAGCAGTTCTTCGGCGAGCGGCCGTTTGATCTGTTCCTGCAGCAGGCGAGCCATGGGGCGCGCACCCATCTTCGGGTCGTAACCCTTCTCGGCCAGCCAGCGGCGCGCGGCGTCGTCGAGCAGGATGGAGACACCCTTCTTCTCGAGCTGCGCCTCGATCTCCACGAGTAGTTTGTCCACCACGCGTTCGATGACCGGCATGTCGAGCGGCGCGAACTGGATGATCGCGTCCAGGCGGTTGCGGAACTCGGGCGAGAACAGACGCTTCAGCGCTTCCATGCCATCGGTGGCATTGTCCGACTGGACGAAGCCGATGGACGAACGATTCATCTCGAACGCACCGGCATTCGTCGTCATGACGATGACCACGTGGCGGAAGTCGGTCTTGCGGCCGTTGTTGTCGGTGAGCGTGCCGTGGTCCATGACCTGCAGCAGCAGGTTGAACACATCGGGGTGCGCCTTCTCGACTTCGTCCAGCAGCAGCACGCAGTGCGGATGTTTGGCGATGGCTTCGGTGAGCAATCCGCCCTGGTCGAACCCGACGTACCCCGGGGGCGCGCCGATGAGACGCGAGACCGTGTGCCGCTCCATGTATTCGGACATGTCGAAGCGGATGAATTCGATCCCCAATGCGATCGCGAGCTGACGCGTGACCTCAGTCTTGCCCACACCCGTCGGACCGGCGAACAGGAAGCTGCCCACGGGCTTGCGCTGATCACCCAGCCCCGAGCGCGCCATCTTGATCGCCGAACCCAGCGACTCGATGGCCTTGTCCTGTCCGTAGATGACGAGCTTGAGATTGCGCTCGAGGTTGCGCAGCACTTCCTTGTCGGACACCGAGACGCTCTTGGCCGGGATTCGCGCCATGCGCGCGACCACGTCTTCGATGTGTTTGACCTCGACCGACGGCTCGCGCTCGGCGGCCGGCTTGAGGCGCAGACGTGCGCCCGCCTCGTCCACCACGTCGATCGCCTTGTCGGGCATGTGCCGTTCGTTGATGTGGCGCGCGGCCAGTTCCGCGGCGGCGCGGATCGCGTCCTGCGAATACGTGATGCCGTGGTGCTGCTCGAAGCGCGGCTTGAGTCCCATGAGGATGTCGATGGTCTCGGACACCGTCGGCTCGACCACGTCTATCTTCTGGAACCGGCGTGCGAGCGCATGGTCCTTCTCGAAGATGCCGCGGTATTCCTGGTAGGTGGTGGAGCCGATGCAACGCAGCTCGCCGTTGGTGAGCACGGGCTTGATCAGGTTCGACGCGTCCATGACACCGCCCGATGCGGCGCCCGCGCCGATCACGGTGTGGATCTCGTCGATGAACAGGATGGCGCCGGGCTGCTTCTTGAGTTCGGCGATGACGCTCTTCAAGCGCTTCTCGAAATCGCCGCGGTACTTGGTGCCCGCGATCAACGAGCCCATGTCGAGCGAGTAGATGGTGCAGTCGGAGAGCACGTCGGGGACCTTGCCCTCGACGATCATGCGCGCCAGGCCTTCGGCAATGGCAGTCTTGCCCACGCCGGCTTCGCCCACGTAGAGCGGGTTGTTCTTGCGGCGGCGGCACAGGATCTCGATGGTGCGCTCCACTTCGAGCTGGCGGCCGATCAGCGGATCGATCTTGCCGTCCTGCGCCTGCTGGTTGAGGTTCGTCGTGTACTTGTCGAGCGCGCTGCCGCCCTCGCCGTCGCGTTCGCCGTCCGCGCCCACCTCTTC
>JBKPPO010000099.1:0-2098 GCA_046733635.1 Pseudomonadota bacterium
GCCGCAGCGTGCTCGTGAAAGGCCTCGAGGCACTGGTGCTGGAATCCCTCTTGTCCGCCCGTCGCCATGGCGTGGACGACGTGGTGCTCGAATCGCTGGGTGGCCTGAAGATAGACGACTGGCGCGAGAGCGCCCGTTACATGGCTTCCCGCGCATTGCTGCATGGTGCGCGCCGCGCCGAAGAAATGCGCGAGGTCGCGCGGACCGTGCGCGAGGCCGGTCTCACACCGCACATGAGTTCGGCCTGCGCCGTCTGGCAGGATTGGGCGTCGACACACGCTGAGTTCCAGGCCGACGAGCTTCCCCAACTACTCGACGGTCTGCTGGCCGCGCATCCAGACCAGGAGGCGGCATGATCATCGATTGTCACGGGCACTACACCACGGCGCCGGAACCGCACAACCAGTTCCGGGTGTCGCAGCTCGCGCATTTCAAAGACCCTTCGTTGCCGCGCCCCGGTGCGGCGAAGGTCAGCGACGACGAGATCCGTGAAACCATCGAGGCCAATCAACTCAAGCTGCAGCGTCAGCGCGGCGCCGATCTCACGTTGTTCTCGCCCCGCGCCTCGGCGATGGGCCACCACGAGGGAGACGCCGCGGTATCGCTGGAATGGACCCGCGCCTGCAACGATCTCGTTCACCGGGTAGTCGGGTTGTATCCGGACAACTTCGCATCGGTCTGCCAGTTGCCGCAGTCGCCCTCGGCGCCGCTGGCGCAGTCCATCGAAGAGCTCGAGCGTTGCGTCTCCGAACTCGGATTCGTAGGCTGCAACCTCAATCCCGATCCGTCGGGCGGACACTGGAAGGCGCCGCCGCTCACGGACCGGTATTGGTACCCGCTGTACGAGAAGATGGTCGAGCTCGACGTCCCGGCCATGGTGCACGTCTCCGCGTCGTGCAATCCCAACTTCCATGCCACCGGCGCCCACTACATCAACGCCGACACCACGGCGTTCATGCAGTTCATCCAGGGTGATCTGTTCCGTGATTTCCCGGCGCTGCGTTTCGTGATCCCGCATGGCGGCGGCGCGGTGCCATACCACTGGGGGCGTTATCGCGGGCTGGCCGACATGCTGAAACGGCCGCCGCTCGATGGTCACGTCATGCGCAACGTGTTCTTCGACACCTGCGTGTATCACCAGCCGGGCATCGACCTGCTCGTCGAAGTGATCGATGTCGACAACATCCTGTTCGGCTCCGAGATGGTGGGCGCCGTGCGCGGAATCGATCCGACGACCGGGCACTATTTCGACGACACCAAACGCTACATCGACGCGCTGGATATTCCCGCCGCCGACAAACAACAGATTTTCGAAGGCAACGCGCGCCGCGTGTATCCACGCCTGGACGCGCAGCTCAAAGCGAGGGGACGATGAGTCGCGAATCCGGTTCCACTTTCACGCCGGATGCCGGCTGGCTGCGTCCGCACGCGTCGCCGCGTAAGCCGTCGTTCGTTCCGCCGCCGGGCGCCGTCGACGCGCACTGTCACGTCTTCGGGCCTGGCGATGTCTTTCCGTATGCGCCGGAGCGGAAGTACACCCCGTCGGACGCGCCCAAGGAAGCGTTGTTCGCACTGCGCGATCACCTGGGCTTCGACCGCAATGTCATCGTGCAGGGCACCTGTCATGGCGCGGACAACCGGGCGCTCGTCGATGCCTTGCGCGCCTCGAACGACCGCGCGCGCGGTGTGGCGACGGTGCGCCGTGACGTGACCGACGCCGAGCTCAGGGAATTGCACGAGGCGGGAGTCCGCGGCGTGCGCTTCAACTTCGTCAAGCGTCTCGTCGATGTCACGCCGCCGGACGTGCTGCTGGAAGTCGCGCGGCGCGTGGCGCCGATGGGCTGGCACGTGGTGGTGTACTTCGAGGCGCAGGACCTAACCGATCTCGAGCCTTTCCTCGCGAAGATCCCCGCGACGGTGGTGGTGGATCACATGGGCCGTCCGGACGTCAGCAAGCCCGTCGAAGGGCCCGAGTTCTCGCGCTTCGTCGAACTACTGCATCGCCATCCGCACATCTGGTCGAAGGTGAGCGGCGCCGAACGGCTGTCTGCGAGTGGCGCTCCGGGTTACACGGACTTCGTGCCGTTCGCGCGGCGCA
>JBKPPO010000100.1:0-6445 GCA_046733635.1 Pseudomonadota bacterium
GATGGGATCGCCCGAGTGCAGCGTGATGCCGCGCCGCGTGTACCAGCTCGGCCGGTGCAGCATGATGTCGTCGGCCTGTTGCTCACCCGAGAGCACAGGCGACAGCAGGATGCGGTTGTAGTTGCCGCGGGGCTCGGCGCCGAACACGGTCACCGACACGCGATCGGACACGCCGAGCTTCAGCAGCTCTTCCACCGTGCGCATGCCGGCCATGCCGTTGCCGGCCACGACGACACGGATCTGCCGCAGCGGGCGCGGCACTTCGATCTGCACCTGGCCGTCCACCACGCGCGTGGCGTAGGCCGTCACGCTGAACGTGGGATCCTCGATGCAGCGGCCCGTGCCCAGCACGAAATGGTGCTTGTAGATGGGCGATGCGACCACGCGCTCATTCTGCAGATCGCCCGTGAGCCCGCGCGAAAGCACATTGGCGCGCGAACCCGGATCGAAGTTGTCGAGCGCGTAAACCTGCCCCTCGACCTGGAACAGCGCGATCTGCCGGCCTGCGACCAGCGCGCACACACCCGTGCCATCGACGAGATCGTCGATGGGACACACATTCTGCCAACGCTCCGCATCCATCATGCCGCCACCACGTCTTCTTTGGGCGCGGTCGCGGCTTTCGCGCGCTCCTCGGCCGTGGCCGGGCGAATCTGCCCGCGCTCCTCGACGAACAACACGTTCTTGTCCTTCTCCTCGCTGTTGACGAAGTGGCGGAATCGCTTGAGCGTCTGCGGATCCTCGATCGCCACCTTCCATTCGCAGGCGTAGTTGGCGATCACGCGCGCCATGTCGGATTCGAGCTCCGCGCCGATGCCGAGCGAATCCTCACAAACCACCTTGCGCACGTATTCGATGCCGCCTTCCAGGTTCTCGAGCCACGTCGACGTGCGCTGCAGGCGATCCGCAGTGCGGATGTAGAACATGAGGTACCGGTCGATGTAGCGGATCAGCGTGGGCGTGTCGAGATCGCGCGCCAGCAGATCCGCATGCCGCGGCTTCATGCCGCCATTGCCCGAGACATAGAGGTTCCAGCCGCCTTCGGTGGCGATCACGCCCACGTCCTTGCCCTGCGCTTCAGCGCACTCGCGCGTGCAGCCGGACACGGCGAACTTGATCTTGTGAGGCGCGCGCAGACCCTTGTAACGCTTCTCGAGATCGATGGCCAAACCCACCGAATCCTGCACGCCGTAACGGCACCACGTGGAGCCCACGCAGCTCTTCACCGTGCGCAACGCCTTGCCATACGCATGGCCCGATTCGAAGCCCGCGTCGATGAGCTCCTTCCAGATGAGCGGCAGTTCGTGCACCTGCGCGCCGAACAAGTCGATGCGCTGCCCGCCCGTGATCTTGGTGTACAGCCCGTATTTCTTCGCCACCGCGCCGATGGCGATCAGGCCCTCCGGGGTGATCTCACCACCCGGCACTCGTGGCACCACCGAATACGTGCCGTCCTTCTGCATGTTCGCGAGGAAGTAGTCGTTCGTGTCCTGCAGCGCCGCGTGACGCTTCTTGAGCACGAACTCGTTCCAGCAGGACGCGAGGATCGACGCCACCGCGGGCTTGCAGATGTCGCAGCCCAGGCCCTTGCCGTGTTTCTCGATGACGGCGTCGAAAGTCTTGAGCTCGCCGATGCGCACGAGGTGGAAGAGCTGCTGGCGCGTGTACGGGAAGTGCTCGCACATCGAGGTATTCACACTGACGCCACGACGCTTGAGCTCGGCATTGAGCAGCTGCGTCACGAGCGGCGTGCAGCCACCGCAGGACGTACCCGCCTTGGTCTTCGACTTGAGTCCACCTACCGTCGTGCAACCCGCTTCGATGGCCGAGCAGATGTTGCCCTTCGATACGTTGTTGCAGGAGCAGACCTGCGCAGAATCCGGCAGCGCGGCCAGCGCGTTGGTCGGGGGTGCACCCGCGCCAGCCGCTGCCGCCGGGAAAAGCATCGTCTCGGGGTTCTCGGGCAGCGCCATGGCGTTCATGACGGTCTGGTGCCACATCGAGTAGTCAGAGGTGTCGCCCACGAGCACGGCGCCGATGAGCTTCTTGCCCTCGGCGTCCACTACCAGCTTCTTGTAGACCTCTTTCCGCTGATCGAAGAAGGAATAGACGCGCGCGCCCGTGGTCGTGCCGTGGGCATCACCGATCGAACCCACTTCCACGCCCAGCAACTTGAGCTTGGTGCTCATGTCGGCGCCGGCGAACGGCTCGCACTCGGAAGCCAGCACGCGTGCCGCTGCGATGCGCGCCATCTGATAACCCGGCGCCACCAGACCATACACGCGCCCTTCCCAGGCGGCGCATTCACCGATGGCGTAGATGTTCTCGTCCGAGGTGCGGCAATCGCCATTGATCGCGATACCGCCGCGCACGCCGATGTCGAGGCCGCAGGCCCGCGCCAGTTCATCACGAGGACGAATGCCGGCGGAGATCACCACGACGTCCGTCTCCAGTGATCCACCGTCTGCGAACACCATGCGGTGCCGCGCGGCCTCACCTTCTTCTATGCGCGTGGTGTTCTTGCCCGTGTGCACCTGCACGCCCAGTCCTTCGATGCGAGAACGCAGCAGTCCGCCGCCGCCTTCGTCCACCTGCACGGCCATGAGGCGCGGCGCGAACTCGACCACGTGCGTCGTAAGCCCGAGATCCTTGAGCGCCTTGGCCGCTTCGAGTCCGAGCAGACCGCCGCCGATCACCACGCCGCGCGTGGAGTTCCTGCCGGCTTCGGAGATCGCCTCGAGATCTTCGATGGTCCGATACACGAACACGCCCGGCCGCTCGCGGCCCGGAATCGGCGGCACGAAAGGGCTCGAGCCCGTGGCGAGGATCAGGGTGTCGTATTCGTATTCGGCGCCGCTCTTCGTGGTGACACGCTTGTTGACACGGTCGATGGCGGACACCGGATCGCCGGAGTGCAGTTCGATGCCGTTCTTGTCGAAGAACTCGCGCGTGGTGAGCGTCAGGTCCTCGACCGAACTACCCGAGAAGTACTTCGACAGATTGACGCGGTCATACGCGAGCCGCGGCTCTTCCGCGAGCATGGTGATCTGGAGATCTCCGGCACCGTCCGCGCACAGTGACTCCAGGAAACGCTGGCCCACCATGCCGTGCCCTACCACGACAATCCGTTTTGACATCTACCATCCCTCGTCGGCTGTATGGCAGGACTAAAGCAACGTCCATGCCACGGGTCCGAAGAGGCGGATTCAGCCAATCAGGGCCCCGGTCGGTGGCACTTGCTTCATCGCGGTGCAGGGGGACGGTGCAACCGCCTCAGAGGGGGGCGTCATTCCGGTTCGCTGGCGTTCGGCGGTTTCTTCGCGAGCTTGCGTTGCAAGGATCGCCGGTGGACTCCCAGCAAACGCGCCGCCGCCGAGATGTTGCCGTCGGTGGCCCGCAGCGCCTGTTGGATGTGCTCCCATTCGAGCCGGCCCAGCGGGATCATCGAGTCATCTTCCTCTGCCGAGGGTTCCGCCATGTCGTGGAGCACGCGCAGGATCGCTTCGACGCTCACGGGCTTGAGCAGATAGTCGTCGGCTCCGGCCTTGATGGCCTCGACGGCCGTGGCCACGCTCGCGTATCCGGTCATCATGACAACGCGCATCTCGCGGCGGATCTCCTTGAGGGGACCGATGAGACGAAGCCCCGACTCCTTGCCGATCTTGAGATCGACGAGCGCGAAGTCCAGCGGCGCGGCTTTGGCCGCCGCCAGCGCCGCGGCCGTGTCTTCCGCAGCCACCGCCTGGATGCCGCGCTTGAGCAGCGCACGCTGCAGCGTGCGCAGGAACAACGCGTCGTCGTCCACGAGCAGGCCGTTCACGCGCGACCTCCCGCCGGTAGTTTGAAACTCACGGTGACGCCGCGGCCTTCCGGGGATGCGTGCATCGCAAGCTCGCCGCCCAACCTTTCCACCGTCGCATGCGACAGCGCGAGACCGATGCCGAGTCCACCCGGTTTGCTGGAACGGAACAGCGTGCCCGGAAGCAGCGGCGTGGTTTCGGAGAACCCGGGACCGTAGTCGCGTATCTCACCTACGAGCTGACCCGCGTCGATCGAGAGCGTCAGATCGACTTGCGCGGAACCCGCCTGTTCGCTCGCGTCCGCGGCGTTGTTGAGCAGTGCCTGCAACAAATGTCCGACGGATGCGTCGACGCGCTCGTGACCACTGATGCTGCCGCCGCGTTCCAGCCGGATCGTGGGCCGCACGAGTTGCCAGCGGTCGATGACTTCCTCCAGATCCACGAGCCCGCTGCCGGCGGATCGTTCCTGCGCCGGGGCCGCCAGGGCACGCACGCGATCGCGGCACTGCGCGATCAAGAGCCGCATCGTGGCGTGCTCCTCCTTCGCGCCCTGCTCCTCGAGCTCATCGACGATGAGCGTGAGCGTGGCGAGCGGTGTATTCAGCTCGTGAGCCACGGAGGCCGCATGTGTCGCCAGCGCGAGGATGCCCTCGTTGCGTGTGAACTTCTCGCGCAGCGCCGCGAGCTCACGTTCACGCGCGCGCCACATTGCCGCGAGCCGCGCCGCGAAGATGAGCAACACACCGGCGGTGACCACGAAGTTCACGAGCATGCCGGCCTTGTGCAGGTCGAATGTATCGCCCATGAGGCTGTGCACGTGCGGCAGCGGCCGTCCGGCCCACACCGAGAGCGCAAATCCCGAGAGCGCCGCCGTGGCGGTGGCCCAGATCCAGGCCTTGGGAAACGAGAGCAGGGACAGGGCGATCGGTAACAGGAACAGCGTCGAGAAGGGATTCTCGATGCCGCCGCTCCAGCCGATGAGCCAGGTCAGCACGGCGATGTCGACCAGCAGATGCGCGAAGATCTCCGGCGGGCGAGGGTCGCGAGCCTGGCCCACGCGCCAGGAGGCGTAGACGTTGAACGCCCCCAGCATCGCAACGGCGCCCCATAACGGCGTCGCGGGCAGCTCCACCGCCATCGGCCCCGTCACCAGGTAGATAGTGACGATCTGCCCGGCGATGCCCGCCCATCGCAGTTTGCAGAGCAGGCGAAGGAAGGGCCGCAACTCGCCGCCGTACAGATCCGGCGAGGTCATTTCAATCGGCGGCCTGGACATCTCATGCGCGCATTATGGGTGAGTCCCCGCACTGCCGCATCCGCTGCGACAATATGACGCACCCGGAAAAGCGCTCGCAGCTCCTAGAATTCCCGCCGGAATACGGAGCTTCGATGCCTTTCAGAAAGACTTTGCCGATCGCCCTGGTCTTCGCCGCGGGCGCCGCGCAGGCGGAACCGGAAACACCCGTCACGCTGGACACGGTCGTGGTGACCGCCGAGATGCTCGCGGACCAGCTCGACACCGAGCGCGCGCTGACCCCGGGCAACGTGACGACCGTGGACGGCGAGGAGTTCTACCAGCGCAACGTGACCAGCCTCGCCGACGTGCTGCGTTACGTGCCCGGCGTCTGGGCGGAGAGCGTCAGCGGATCCGACGAGATCTTCTTCTCCAGCCGCGGCTCCAACCTCGACGCCACCGCCTACGACAAGAACGGCGTCAAACTACTGCAGGACGGCCTGCCCGTGACGACGGCCGACGGCAACAATCACAACCGCGCGCTCGATCCGCTGAGCGCACGTTACGCCACCATTGCGCACGGCGCGAACGCGCTGACCTACGGCGCGAGCACGCTCGGCGGCGCCATCGACTTCACCTCGCCCACGGCGCGCAACAGCGATCCGCTGTCGCTGTTCCTGTCCGGCGGCAGCCATGGCCAGCTCAATGGCCGCGTGAGCGGCGGCAGGGTCGCCGGCGCCTTCGATGCACTGATCACCGCGGACTCCCGCAACTGGGATGGGTACCGCGCGCACAGCAGTCACGACACCGCCGGCATCTACGCGAACGCCGGCTGGAAATGGTCCGAGTCGCTGAGCACGCGGCTGTATCTGACGACCATCGAGACCGACGCCCAGCTACCGGGCGCGCTCACGCGTGCCGAAGCGGACGCCGATCCCGACCAGGCCAGCCCCGCGGCAAATGATGCCAACTACGGCAAACAGGTCGACACGCATCGCGCGGCGATCAAGACCACCTGGAATCTGAGCGACGCCAGCTCGCTCGACTTCGGCGTCTCCTACGAGGAGCAATCGCTGTATCACCCCATCGTGGAGCGCATCCTCGTGGACTTCGACGGCGCCGGCCCCAACTTGCCCGTGGAGGTATTCAGCCTGCTCGTCGATACCGATCATCGCGACACCGGCGCCAGCGTGCGATATCGCGGCAAGGCGGGCGGCCACGAAGTCCTGTTAGGCGCCAACTTCGGCGACTCTTCGGTGTCCGGCGGCAACTATCGCAACCTCGGCGGCCGGCGCAACGGCCTGACCGAATACGTGGACAACGCCGCCGACAGCGTGGAGATCTTCGCCGTCGACCGCTGGCAGCTCCGGCCCCGCCTCACGCTGGTGTACGGCGCTCAATGGGTGAATGC
>JBKPPO010000101.1:0-18278 GCA_046733635.1 Pseudomonadota bacterium
GGAACTTCCGGAGTCGATCATGAATGCCCAGCCCGATACAGTGGACGACCTCGACGCCTACTGGATGCCGTTCACCGCGAACCGCCAGTTCAAGGACAAGCCGCGACTGCTCGCCCGGGCGTCGGGCATGTACTACGAAACGGATGACGGCCGTCGGATCCTCGACGGCGTGGCCGGGCTCTGGTGCGTCAACGCCGGCCATGGCCGTCGCGAGATCACCGAAGCCGTGTCGCGGCAGCTCGCGGAGATGGACTATGCCCCGCCGTTCCAGATGGGGCATCCGGCCGCGTTCGAGCTGGCCAACGCGCTGGTCAAAGTGGCCCCGGCCGGACTCGAACACGTGTTCTTCACGAACTCAGGCTCCGAGTCCGTGGATACGGCGCTCAAGATCGCACTGGCCTGGCACCGCGCGAAGGGCGATGCCTCGCGCGTCCGGTTGTTAGGCCGCGAGCGCGGCTATCACGGCGTGGGATTCGGCGGCATCAGCGTGGGCGGCATGGTGGCGAATCGCAAAGCCTGGCCAACGGCGATGATTCCGGGCGTGGATCATCTGCGTCACACACACGATCCGGCGCGCAATGCGTTCAGCAAAGGCCTCCCCGCGCACGGCGCGGAGCTGGCCGACGATCTCGAACGGCTCGTGGCGCTGCACGACGCGTCGACCATCGCGGCAGTGATCGTCGAACCCATCGCGGGCTCCACCGGTGTGGTGCTCCCGCCCGTGGGTTATCTGAAGCGGCTGCGCGAGCTCTGCGACAAATACGGCATCCTGCTGATCTTCGATGAAGTGATCACGGGCTTCGGGCGCACGGGTTCACCGTTCGCCGCACAGGAATTCGGCGTGACGCCGGACATCATCACCTGCGCCAAGGGCCTCACGAACGGCGCCGTGCCCATGGGCGCAGTGCTGGTCAGCAGGAAGATCTACGAGACCTTCATGCAGGGTCCCGCGGGCATCGAGCTGTTCCACGGGTATACCTACTCGGCGCATCCGATCGCCTGCGCGGCGGGCCTCGCGTGTCTCGACCTCTATCAACGTGAAGGGCTGCTCACGCGCGCGAAGTCGATCGGGCCCGCGTTCGAGAAAGCCGTGCATGCGCTGCGTGGACTGCCGCACATCGTCGACATCCGCAACTACGGGCTCGTCGCCGGCATCGAGCTGGATCCCCTCGCGGGTTCGCCCGGCAAACGGGCGTTCGACGTCTATCTGAAGTGCTTCGAGCGCGGCCTGCTGATCCGCACCACCGGCGATGTGATCGCGCTGTCGCCCGGGCTCATCCTCGAGCAGGCGCACATCGACGAGTTGTTCGGCATCCTCGCCACCGCGCTGCGCGAGGCCGCCTGATGCCCGCGGTTGCGCGCATCCTGCCCTGGTTCTTCATCGCGTTCGCGTTGTTGGGACTGGGCTTCGGCATCCAGGAGTGGCTGCGGCCGCCGTTCACGGATGAGCAGATCCGCGCCTCGCTGGCCGACACCTGGGAAGTCGCGGCCTCCACGGTGCCGGTGTTCGCGTTCTCGTTCCTGGGTCTCGGCACGATCGCGTTCGTGTTGGGGCGGCGGGCGACAGAGACGCCCGCGCGTGTCGTCGCATGGGCCGCGAGCGGGCTGTGCCTGCTGGCGCTCGCGGTGATCTTCCGCAATCACGTGGCGATGACCGAACGCGCGGCAGCGCTCACGGGCAGGGACTTCGGGCCGTTGTTCGGCCTGCTGTAGGTGTGCTCCAGCCAGGCCTGCTCCAACTAGGCGGGCGCGGCCTCGGGAGCCAGCCGCCGCCCGAATTCTCGTTTCAACAGAGCCAGGCTCACGAATGCCTGCAGCAGCATGCTCGCGACCGATGCGTACCAGAGATGCGCGAGCTCGAACCCCGGGCGCGTGGACAGCCACAGCGCCGGCAGCACGAACGCCACCATGCGGATCGCGCTCGAGATGATGGTGGGCCAGGTGTTGCCCAACCCCTGGAACATCGACGAGCAACTGAAGATCACGCCGTTCGCGGCGAAATTCCACGAGCTGATCACGAGCATCTGCACGCCAACGGCGACCACCGCCGCCTCGTGCGTGAACACGCGCATGAAGGTGTCGGACTCGAACTGGCACAGCACCGTCAATGCCAGCATCAGGATCACGCTGATGATGGCGGTCCATCGGAACGTCTCGCGCACGCGCTCGGGTTTGCGCGCGCCGAAGTTCTGACCCGCGATCGGCGCCGCGGCGAACGCCACGGCCATCGCCGGCAGCATGATGATGCGCATGACACCCTGGCCCACGCCCAGGCCGGCCTGGGCCTCGGCGCCGAAGTCGCGGATGAGCCAGTAGAGGAAGGCCATCGTGACCGACATCAGGAAGAATTCGAGTCCCACGGGCAGGCCGATGTGCAGCAGCTGGCCCCAGACCCTGGATTGCGGGCGCATCTGCTCGCGATGCACGGACACGTATTTCTCGTGCTTGTGGAAGTAGTAGGCGCACAGGGTCACGCCCACGATCACGGAGATCGTGCTGGCCAGTCCGGCCCCCGAGGCGCCCATGGGTTTGCCCGTTCCCCACCCCGCGATGAGCACGGGCGCCAGGATCACGTTCACGAACACCGTGATCATCTGCAGGATCATGGTGGGCTTCACGATGCCGGTGCCGCGCAGCGTGGCGAACATCGCGATCATCGCGAACTGCAGACCCAGGCCCGGCGCGAACCAGAATAGATAGTCGACACCCGCCTTCACCGTGGCTTCGTCGGCGCCCACGGCGCGCATGTACGGCCCGGCACTCAGGAACACACCCGCGATCACGAACAGCCCCACGTAGATCGAGAGCTGCAGCGACTGGTTGAAGACCAGATTGGCGCGCTCGCGCTGACGCGCACCGACGGCGTGCGACACCAGCGCCACCGTGCCCACGTTGAGTATCTGCGTGAGCGCCAGCACCACGAACCAGATGTTGCCCGCGGCGGTCACGCCCGCGATCGTGGCGTCGCCGAGCTGCGAGACGAAGTACAGGTCGATGAAGAAGTACAGGGTCTGGACGAAAATGCCGATGGCCATCGTGATGGACATCGTCGCGATATGGCCCGGTATGGAGCCCGTGCTGAGATCTCTCATGGGACGCGCAACATACGGGCAAACTTCCTCGCGCACAAAAGAAAAGGCCGGTCACAGACCGGCCTTCCCCGTTTTCGTCAGCGTTTGGCTGATCTTCTTCTTGTTCGAACTCGCCCGGATCAGTCGCCCCAGGGGAACGTCGTCATCACGCCGACGAGGAAGCGGGCTTCGTTGTTACCCACGTCGTCGGTGACCTCGAGGTCCGTGTCCGTGCCGGTGAACTTCGCGAACAGCGTGAACTTGTTCACCGTGTAGTTCGCCTGCACGGCGTAGTCGATGACCTCATCGCCAGCCGCATCCCAGTAGTCGCCCCACGAGTAGCCCGCGTGGAACGTCAGCGAGAACGCATCGTTGATCGGTTGCGTGTAATTGAACTCCGTGTACTGGGCGCTTTCGTCCAGTTCATAGAAGTCATTCGAATACCACTGCTTGAACGAGAAGTTGCCGGCGTTGAAACCGACGTAACCTTCGAAGTACTCGCCGAGGTCGTCGGAACCCGGGTACATGTAGTACGTCAGGCCCGTGGTCCACGCGAACGTGTCGTTGATCTCGCCGACGTAGTTGGCATAGACGTCGAGTTCGATGTCGCCATCAGCGGGCTCGAAGTCCACGTTGGACGCCCACGCACCCATCGAGAATCCGGTCTCGCCGAAGGCGTAGTCCGCACTGCCTTGCAGCGCAGGGTCCTTCGCGCTCTGGCTGTAGCCGCGGAAGTCGTAATCGCTCACCGCAGTCCAGGTGGAACTGAATTGAGCTTGGGAGACGCTGCTCAGACCAAGAAGGCCGACCACCAGCGCCAGGGATTTCATTGATTTCATTTGCTCCTCCGAGGGCTGAATCGCCCCATGTACCTAAGCAAGGGCTGTGCCATTCGCGTCGCAAGCAAGCGGTAACGCCTGAAATTTCAGGTGGTTACGAGTAGTACAAAAACACACAACCCGGTTTGGACGCGGGGATTATGCGTCCAACTCCCGGGGCAATGCACGATTTAAGTGCGTGCACCGAAGATGGCGTAGAACTTGGTGCAGGTTTCCAGGACCTCCCAGGTCCCCACGAAGCCCGAGGGCACCACGAAGCCCACGCCAGGGCCGAACTCCCAGCGCTCGCCCTCTTCGTTCACCAGGGCCACGCGCCCCTGCGTGAGGCAGCAGAACTCGTTCTCGGTGTACTGGATGCGCCACTTGCCCGGAGTGCTGGACCAGATGCCGCTGAAGAACTGCTCCGTCGAGTCGGTGAAGCGGTTCGTGTACTGGTGCTGCGGATGGCCCGAGATCAGCCGGTCAGCCGCGGGCGCGGCGGACTCGGCGGCCATGGCTTCGGAGAAATCGATGATGCGCACGGTCATGGTCGGCCTCTGGACATGTGCTGAAGACTGGAAGGCCGGAGTATCGCGCGATTCCGGACGCCAGGCCGCGCGCCGCCGTTTGGAGTGGCGACGCGCGGCCCTGGGCATCGACGGATTTCAATTGCTGGCGAGGGACGCCGTCGATTCGAAGCGGATCTCCACGCTGCGCTCGAAGGCCTGGTCATCGCTCGAGGAATCGAGGCTCGCAAAACGCTCGCCCATTCCCTCGATCACGAGCCGCTCCTTCGGAACGCCGGCCTTCTCGAGTTCGCGCGCCACCATCTCGGCGCGTTCCTGCGAGAGGGACTGGTTTAGCGCCTCGTCGCCGCGTGAGTCGGCGAAGCCCGAGACACGCACGCGCACGTCTTTCAGATCCGCGACCAGCGAGCCGAGTTTCTGCAAGCGCGCGCGATCGCTGTCGCGCACCTGCGTCTGTCCCGTGCGGAACTGCACGGTCGAGCCCATCGCGCCGGCCTTGTTCTCGATGTCCGCCAGCGTGAGGTTGAGGTTCTCGAGCTCCGAAGCCAGCTTCTCGCGCTCCGCCTTGCGCTGGGCGAGTGCGTTGCTTTTTTTCTGGCTGCGGTCGCCCATGAGCGCGCCGACGCCTGCGCCGATGACCATGCCCAGCGGCCCGGCCGCGGCGCCGCCGATCGCCGCCCCGGCAGCGAAGCCCGCGCCCCCGCGCGCCGTGCCGCTGTCCCTGGGGGCCGCGAGGACGGGGTTGGCGGCGAGCGTGATGGCGAGAGCGCCAGCGATCAGCGCGGGGGTACGAAATTTGGTGTTCCAGATGCCCATGTGAGTTCTCCAGGTTGTGAGGCGAGAGTGTTCTTGCTCTCGGGGCTCATTTGGCGCCTGGATGAGGCGGAGACCGGGACGGGATACTGGCGTGCCGGCGAAGAAAGATGGCAAAAAATGAAATGGGGTCACTCCCGTTGCCTCGAATACGAGGAGCGCTCCACTACTGCGATTCGGTTTCTTCGTGCAGCCGCGCGAGGAACTGCCGCACGGCGGGCTCGGCTTCCTGCGGCGACATCAACCGCTGGTCCACGATCACGCGAGCCATGTCGCGCATCGAGCGCTCGCCGTTGATGAGCGCGAGCAGGAACGCGTGGATGCGGCTCGTCACCTGCTGCATCTCCACGGCGCGCGTGCGTGGCACGGGTCTGTCGGCATGCAGAAGCCATTCGGGCACGGCGCGCTCGCGCGGCGCCGAAGCGGGCGCGGCTGTCTTCCTCGTCACCCACGTGATCACGCGCTCCACACGCGCATGCCGGCTTGCGGGCGATTGCATGTACGGGATCACCGTCTCCCGAATCGCGGGCGTTGCGAATCCCGCCTCAGGCAACAGCTCGATGACTTCGTCGAGACTCAGCCGCTGCGCGAACGCCGCTCGCGAGAACGACAGCGATCCGAAGTTGATCCATCGCCCGCCGGGCTTGAGCAGCAGATTCACGCGTGCGGCTACGCGAGCGAACGGCTCACCGATGATGTCGACGAACCAGGGCGTGATCACGGTATCGAAGACGCCATCGGCGAAGGGCGCCTGCAGGGCGTCCGCGGCCACGAGTTCAAGACCGGCACGCGCGGGCGCGGGCGCCGACAGGCGACGAAGCACCGCATGCGACTCGATGTCGCGTGGCGCGATCGGGAATTCGTAGAGCCGCACGTCGCGCCCCGCGAAGATCTCGCGAGCGGCGAACAACAGCAGCGGATTGAAATCCGTGGCGACAGTGAGCGGCGCATCGCCCGCGGTGTGCAGGTCGTAAGCGAGGCGTCCCGCGCCTGCGCCCTGGACCAGCGTGCGGCCCAGGCCCGTGATGCTGCCGCCGAGCACCGCGCGAACCTCCTCGAGCGCAGCGGCGTTCTCCGCCTCGCCCCAGCTCCAGTCGCGATGCAGGTTCACGTAGTAGTTAGTGAGGCCCTGTTCGGTGGGCAACCGCGTGCCAAGGCCGCGAAGCGTCCCTTCCGCGGCGCCGGACTGATCCAGGCCCAGTGGCGCGAGCAGCGCCCCCAATCTCGCGATCTGATCCTCGTGCGCGGCGGCCACGTGCGCTAGCCGTCTCAGCGTGGCGGCCGGCAGTCCCGGCGCTTGCGCCTCGGCGCGCATCGCCGCCGCTTCCGACGCCAGGTGCTGCACCAGGAGCGTGAGGCGGCCACGCCATTCGCCCAGCGCCTGGCGCGGGTCGGCAAACAACCAGGGCAGATCGCCGATGACGGGGAAGCCGCTGCTGCACGCGCCGCACATCCAGCCCGCGCGTTCGAGCGTGATGGGGCCGCGCGCGCAGCGCGGGCATGTCAGCACTTCCTGCAATGTCGAGATGGGCACACCGCGAAGATAACAGGGCGCGCGCGGATTTCGTCAGACCAACCCTCCATTGACATGAATGGTCTGGCCGTTGATCCACGCGCCATCCGGCCCGCAGAGCATCGCGATGGCATTGGCGATGTCCGAAGGCTCCCCCAGCCGCTTGTGAGGCGTACGGTCGGCGAAGGCAGCGATCTGCTGCGCCGTCTTGCCTTGTGTGAACAGCGAGGTATTGACGGTGCCCGGCGCGACGGCGTTCACCGAGATCATGCGCCCCGCGAGTTCCTTGGCGAGCGCGCTCACCATCACGTCCTGGGCGATCTTGGTCGCCGCGTAGGGCCCATAGGTCGCCGTGCGCATCTGGGTGATGCCGGACGACAGCGCAACGATCCGCCCGTGGTCGCGCACGCGACGCGCCGCCTCGCGCATCACGTTGAACCCGCCCTTGATGTTCACGCTCAGCATGGCGTCGAGGTCGGCATCACTCATGTCCCGCAGCGGTGCTAGCCGCATGATGCCGGCGTTGCTCACCACCACGTCGACACCACCGAAGGCCTCGGACGTATCCGCGAATAGTTTGGCCACGGCGCCGGGGTCGGCGACATCCGCCTGCAGCGCGATCGCCCGGCCACCGGCGTTCTCGATCTGGCGCACGACCTGCGCCGCCAACGGCGCGCTGCCCTGGTAGTTGACCGCGACCGAGAAGCCATCCCGGGCGAGACGGATGGCTGTGGCCGCGCCGATCCCACGGGAGGCGCCCGTGACGATGGCGGCCTTGCGATTCGCCGGCGCTGCGGGGGACTGGCTCGCGAGTAATGCGGGCGCGACGGCAGCGGCAGCCAGGACACTGCGGCGGGAAATGGAGTTGCGTTTGGACATGGGAGTCTCCAGCGTGTTGCGACCCGCTCATGCTGTAGCGAATGGCGTGGCCCATTCGAGGCAGAGCCTGCGCGGAACTTGCCCGATCCTGCGGAGTTGAAGCAGTGGCGCCGAGCGCGGTGTTAAGTTGTCGCCATGGATGACGCGCGGCTCGAGTCACTCAAGGACGCCGTTCAGCAGTACGCGGGACGACACGCCAACGCGGATGGCCTGGCGACCACCCCGGTCCCGGGTTTGCGCATGATGTGCGTGGCGGCGCCACGCGACGCGCTGCAGTCCACGTACAAGCCGCTGGTGTGCCTGGTGCTGCAGGGGGCGAAACACATGATGGTGGGGACGCAGGAGCTCCTGCTGTCACGCGGCCAATCCATCATCGTGAGCGCCGACATGCCCGTCAGCGGCCGCATCGTCGAAGCGAGCAACGCCCGGCCCTATCTGGCCGTCGCGGTGGAAATCGATACCGCGATCCTCCGGGACGTTGCAGCCGAGCTGCCGGTGGGCGCCGGCGCGCGCGATGACCTGCGCAGCGCCTTCGTCGAACCGACCCGGCAAGAGTTGCTGGACTGCGCATGGCGTCTCATGGGTCTACTGAGGCGCCCCGAAGCCGTGCCCATCCTTCTTCCGGCGATTCTGCGAGAACTGCACTATTGGCTGCTCACGGGCGAACACGCCCATGCAATCCGCTCGCAGTCGCTGCCGGAGAGTCATGCCGCCCGATTGGCCACCGCGATCCGGATACTTCGCAAGGACTATCGCTCGCGTATCGCGGTGGACCGACTCGCTTCTGCGGCGGCCATGAGCCTCACCGCATTTCATCAGCACTTCAAGAGACTCACTTCGCTGACACCCATCCAATTTCAGAAGCGCCTGCGCCTCCTGGATGCGCGGCAGCTCATGCAGGCACAAGGATGGCAAGCAGGCCGAGCGGCTACGGAAGTGGGTTACGAAAGTATTTCGCAGTTCACCCGGGAATACCGCCGCCTGTTCGGCGCACCGCCCAAGCGCGACGCGTTGAGGCACTCGAGGCAGTCACGGGGAATCCGCGCCACGAGCGCCGCCGCGGTGCGGCCGAGGTCCCACGGGTGACCGTGGAACCTCGGCGCCAAGCCTTCACTTGAGGTCGAACCGATCCAGGTTCATCACCTTGGTCCACGCCGCCACGAAGTCCTTCGCGAATTTCTCCCTGGCATCCGAGCTGCCGTAGACCTCGCTGAGTGCGCGGAGCTGCGCGTTGGAACCGAATACGAGATCCACACGCGTACCCGTCCACTCCACTTTGCCGGTCCTGGCATCCGTAGCCTCGAACAGGTCCTTGGCGTCGGACGTCGCTTTCCACGACGTACGCATGTCGAGCAGGTTCACGAAGAAATCATTCGTCAGCGCGCCCACCTTCTTCGTGAACACCCCGTGCTTCGAGCCGCCGAAGTTGGCGCCAAGCACACGCAAGCCACCGACGAGCACGGTCATCTCGGGCGCGGTCAGAGTCAACAACTGCGCGCGATCGAGCAGCAGCGACTCCGCCGGGATCGAGTACTTGCCCTTGAGATAGTTGCGGAAGCCGTCGGCCACCGGCTCCATCACCTTGAAGGAGTCGACGTCGGTCTGTTCCTGCGAAGCGTCCATGCGGCCTGGTGTGAATGGCACCTTGATCTTCACTCCAGCTTTGGCGGCCGCCTGCTCCACGCCGACCACCCCACCGAGCACGATGAGATCGGCGATCGAGATCCTCGACTTGCTCCTCGACTTCTTGTTGAACGCGATCTGGATGCCTTCGTACACGCGAAGAATCTTCGCGAGCTTCGCAGGCTGGTTCACCTCCCAGTCCTTCATCGGCGCCAGCCGGATGCGCGCGCCGTTGGCACCACCGCGCATGTCGGAACCGCGGTAGGTAGACGCCGAGGCCCAGGCCGTGCTCACGAGATCGGGAACCGATAATTTGAAGCCTTCGATGGCCTTCTTGAGCGCGGCAATCTCCTTGTCGTTGACCAGCTTGTGGTCGAGCTTCGGGATCGGGTCCTGCCAGATCAGCTCTTCCTTCGGCACTTCGGGACCGAGGTAGCGCACGCGCGGACCCATGTCGCGATGCGTGAGCTTGAACCAGGCGCGTGCGAACGCCTCTTCGAACTCCGCGGGATGTTCATGGAATCGCCGCGAGATCTTTTCGTAGACCGGATCGAAGCGGAGCGCGAGATCGGTGGTCAGCATGCCGGGCGCGATGCGCCGGCCGTCTTCGTGTGCGTGCGGGACGGTGCCCTCGCCTCCGCCGTTCTTCGGACGCCATTGATGCGCGCCCGCGGGACTCTTCGTGAGCTCCCACTCGAACTCGAACAGATGTTTGAAGAAGTCGTGGCTGAACTTCGCCGGGGTGCGCGTCCAGGTCACCTCGAGTCCGCTGGTGATGGCGTCGCCGGCCACACCGCTGCCGAACTTGCTGCTCCAGCCCAAACCCTGCGCCTCGAGCTCGGCGCCTTCGGGATCCACGCCCACATGGTCGGGCACGCCCGCGCCATGGGTCTTGCCGAAGCTGTGACCGCCGGCGATGAGCGCCACCGTCTCTTCGTCGTTCATGGCCATGCGGCCGAAGGTCTCGCGGATGTCGCGCGCGGCGGCCAACGGGTCGGGCTTGCCATCCGGGCCTTCCGGATTCACGTAGATCAGGCCCATCTGCACCGCGGCCAGCGGGTTCGCAAGATCGCGTTCCCCGGAGTAACGCTTGTCTGCGCCTAACCACTTGGTCTCCGCGCCCCAGAAGACATCGAGGTCCGGCTCCCAGACATCGCGGCGCCCACCGGCGAATCCGAAGGTCTTGAAGCCCATGGACTCGAGCGCGACGTTGCCCGTGAGGATCATGAGATCGGCCCAGGAGATCCTGCTGCCGTATTTCTGCTTGATCGGCCAGAGCAGACGGCGCGCCTTGTCGAGGCTGGCGTTGTCGGGCCAGCTGTTCAGCGGCGCGTAGCGCTGCTGACCGCGTCCGCCGCCGCCCCGCCCGTCACCCATGCGGTACGTGCCGGCGCTGTGCCAGGCCATGCGGATGAACAGCGGCCCATAGTGACCGAAGTCCGCAGGCCACCAGGGCTTGGAATCCGTCATGACCTTGAGCAGGTCTTTCTTCAGCGCCTTGAAATCGAGCTTCTTGAACTCACGCGCGTAGTCGAAGTCGGCGCCCATCGGATCCGATTTCGACGAGTGCTGATGCAGTAGTTCGAGCGGAAGCGTGTTGGGCCACCAGTCGCGATTCGACGTCCCGCGGCCGGAATGATTGAACGGACACTTGCCATCTGCAGCCATGACCCTCTCCCTTGTTCTATTGAAACGTTCGCCGGGAATCTATCCCTGGCCCCTGGCGGTTCGAAGTCGATTGTTCCGATGAGAACCATAGACGGCCTCTATTGCAGCGGGCAGGTGCGTCGCTGGCCATTGCCGGAAGTCCCCATTTCCTTCTGCGGCGCGCCATTGGATACTCGGCCCGCCAACAACATCTGACAGTTCAGAGGGGGACTGGTCATGAATCCCAAGCTGCGCCTGGCGTCTGCCACGGCTGGAATCTCCATTTGTCTGCTGGTGACGAGCCTTGCCCAGGCCGCGCCGCCTCCCGTCGAGAGTTTTGCGCGACGGCCGCAGATGCAGGACGTCACGATCTCGCCGGATGGCCGCTACCTGGCGTTCGTCTCCGGAGTGGGTGATGGCAGCGTGCTCATGACGCTGGACCGCAGTACGCCCGGCGCGTCCTTCAAGCAGGTGATGGCTTCCACCCCCGGAAAATTCGAGTTCGGCTGGTGCCGTTTCGCGACCAACAAGCGCCTGGTCTGCAGCGTGTACGGCAATACCCTCGGCAAGAAATACGCGAACCCGCCTTACACGCGACTGCTGGCCGTCGACGCCGATGGCGAGAACTACAAGTCGCTCGACCAGTCCGCGCGGCAGGGGAACCTGTTCTACGCGTCGACGAGCATGCGGAACTTCGACATCAACCAGGGTGCGCACGTCGACAAGAGCACGGAGTCGTATGACCACGGCTCGTGGCAGAACGACTCGCCCAGCAATTCCTCGATCGCGACCTACGCCTCGGCGTTCAGTCCGAGCCGCCAGGACCAGATCATCGATTTCACGCCGGATGAAGAAGACACGGTGCTGATCGAGATGGACGAGAAAGGAGATGGCTACAACGCCGTCTTCGCGCTCAACCTCATCAGCGGCAATCGCGCCACTCGCATGCCCGCCTATCCACCCATCCAGAACTTCGTGACCGACGGCCGCGGCAATCCGCGGCTGGGATGGGGCGCGGAAGGCCGGAACATCAACTACTACGCGCGCCTGGAGAACGACCAGACCTGGCGGAAACTCGGCACGACGCAATTGTTCACCGACGTGAACCGCCTCCGCCCGTTCGCGATGGCCAGCGCGAGCAACACGGCCTATGCCATGGGCAATTTCCACGGCCGCGACGCGCTGTGGTCCATCGATCTTGCGGACAAGAGCGAACCCGTGTTGCTGTTCAATCATCGGCTGGTCGACGTGGGCGAGCCCATCCTGCGCAGCGATCGCCGATTGCTCGGCGTGCGGTACGACGTCGAGCGTCCGTACGTGTGGTACGCGGACGAGTCGCTGCGCGCACTGTCCGAACGGCTCGAGAAGCTGTATCCGGGCCGCGTGCACGACGTCGTCGACAGCTCCGAGGACATGAAGGTCCTCGTGATCCAGTCTTCGAGCGACGTGGACGCCGGAACTTACTATCTCTACAGCCGCGACAACGACAAGCTGTCCAAGGTGGGCACTGCCTACCCGGAGCTCGAGCCGAAATCGCTCGGGCAGATGACCAATATCCTCTACAAGGCTTCCGATGGCACCGAGATCCCCGGCTATCTGACGGTGCCTTCGGGATTGGAGAAGAAGAACCTGCCGCTGGTCGTCATGCCGCATGACGGTCCCGATGCGCGCGACTCCTGGAACTTCAACTACCTGCGTACCTTCCTCGCGAGCCGAGGCTACGCGGTGCTGCAGATGAACTACCGCGGCTCCACCGGCTTCGGGCACAACTGGCGCACGGCCGCGTGGCAGGATTGGGGCGGCCTCACCTACTCGGACATCCACGACGCCACCCGCTGGGCCATCAGCGAGGGCATCGCGGATCCGAAGCGCATCTGCATCCTCGGCGCGGGCTTCGGCGGATATGCCGCGTTGTTAGGCGCGGCACGCAACGGCGACACCTACAAGTGCGCGGTCAGCATCGGGGGCATCACGGATCTCGAAATGCAGATCACCCACGGCGTGGTCACGAAGGACCAGGCCGTGCGCCGGCTGCAGATCGGCTCCGACCCCGAGAAACTGACGCGTGACTCACCGTTGAAGCAGGCGGCGCAGATCAACTCGCCCGTGCTGCTGATCCACGGCGCCAAGGACTGGCGCGTGCAGGTGGATCACACCAAGGCCCTGGCGGGCGTGCTCGAGCGGCAGGGGAAGAAGCCGACGGTGGTGCTCATCAAGGGCGCGACGCACGAGTTCGATCGCAAGTCCGACCGCGTCACGCTGCTCCAGGAAGTGGAGAGTTTCCTGGCTGCCCATCTCGGGGGCGCCTCCGCGAAGTGATCAAGGCCCGGTGTCCGCGCCTTCGAGCCTGACCGTGCAGGCGCCCGAGAACGGCAGTTCGCCGTCCTCGAGCATGGGTAACGTGACGACGACGTCGTCGCCCTTGCGCCGCCACGCCAGGCTCGAGTGGCGCGAGCCGAGCAGTGTCACGCGTGCGCCCTTCTCGAGGCGCACGTCCCGGATGGCGAGCGCACCGGGCTCATAACGCGGCAGGATGGCGTAGAGCACGCGACCCTTGCGCGTGAACAGGATCTCCTTGCGCGCATCGCCGGCATCGGGGGACAACGTGAGCTTCTCGACGTCGTACTTCGCGCGGTAGTTGGTCGAGGTATCCACTTCCTGTCGGCGGCCCGCCGACCACTGCGCTCCCTCGCGGAAAGTGCGCGTGCCGTAGATGGCCTCACCGTTGTGCTGCAGCCAGCGGCCCAGGTATGCGAGCCGATCCTGCATGACCACCGGGATGCGCCCGTCCGCCGTGGGGCCCACGTTGAGCAACAGATTGCCGCCGCGGCTCACCGTGTCGATGAGCGTCAGCAGCAGCCGTTGACCGGTCGCGTAGTCCGCGAGATCTTCGTTGCGATTGAAACCATAGGAATGCCCCAGGCCGCGATTCTCTTCCCAGGCATGCGTCGCGCCCGGCAATCCCGCGCCATATTCCGTGGTGTAGTAGCCGCCGTGCAGATGCCGGGACTCCTTGCCCCAGCGATCGTTGACCACGACCTTGTCCGCCACCGGACTCTCGTTGAACAGCCAGGCCAGTAGTTCGGCCGAGCGCCATCTGCCGGAGTCGTGACTCCACTCACCGTCCGAGAAGATGACCGTCGGTGAATACCGGGTGACCAGATCCTTGAATTGCGGGAACAGGTGACGCTCGACGAACGCGTCGAGGTCCCCGGCGAGCCACAGCGGGTTGAACCACTCGTACAGCGAATAGTAGAAGCCCATTTCCAGACCCTGCCGCCGCACGGCGGCCGTGAGCTCACCGACGAGATCGCGCTTCGGGCCCACGTCCACCGAGTTCCACGCGCGACCCCAGCTCGCATCGGCTTCGCGTGAAGGCCAGAGCGCGAAGCCGTCGTGATGTTTGGAGACCAGCACCACGTACTTCGCGCCGGACTGCTGGAACATCTTCGCCCAGGCATCGGCGTCGAAGAGCTCGGCGCGGAATTGCGGCGCGAAGTCCCGGTAGTCGAAGTCCTTGCCGTACACGCGTTCGTGGAAGGCGCGCGTCTCGCGGCGGATGGCCTGATCGTCCTCCGAGGCCGGATTGCCGGGCGCGCCCAGGCGCTCCCAGTACCACTCCGCATATTCGCCCTTCGGCGCGAACGCCGGCACCGAATAGACGCCCCAGTGGATGAAGATGCCGAACTTCGCGTCCGTCCACCAGGACGGCGTCGGGCGACTATCTACCGATCTCCAGTCGGCTGAATACTTAGGAGTCTGCGCCTGCGCGCAGCAGGCCAGCGACAGCCACACGATGATGGCGGGGAATCGTGCGCAACGCTCAATCCGCATGGAACACCTCGGTCATGTTGGACCACCAGTCCTGCGCCGTGGCCGTGGGCCATTTTTCCTGCATGGGCTCCATGAGCGCCCACCAGCGCTGTGTCTCCGGGTCGGCCGCCATGGCGCGCATGTCGGCTTCGAAGTCCTCGCCCACGTACTCGAAATAGGCGAAGAGGATGCCGTCGCGCAGGTAGATGGAGTAGTTGCGGATGTTGGACGCCTGTATGCGCGCGAGCACACCGGGCCAGACGGCGGCGTGCTCGCGCACGTAGGCTTCCTGATGTTCGGGCCGGAGCTTCAACACCTGCCCGAACCGCCTCACTTCGATTCGCCCGCGGTGTCGGTCTCGATCACGCCACGCTTCTGCAGCCCCAGCGCCACGATGGCGCACAACAACGCCCATGCGGCGCCGAGACACCAGCCGCCCAACACGTCCGTGGGCCAATGCACACCCAGGAACACCCGGCTCCAGCCGACCAGCAGGCTCAGGAACACCGCCCACGAGAGGATGTAGATCCTCAGCCGGTGCTCGGACTGGACCTCGGCCAGCACCGCGCCCAGCGTGAGATACACCACCATGGCGAGCATCGAGTGACCGCTCGGGAAGCTCGCGGAAGTGGCCTCCATGAGATGCGGCACCACATCGGGCCGAGCCCGATCGAAGAACATCTTGAGGGCCGAAGACAGCGCCGTGCCGCCCACCACGGATACGAGCACGAACACGGCAGCGCCGTACTTGCGGCGCATGAGCAGATAGCCGATGGCCGCGAGCGTGAGCATGACGAGCGCCGTGGCCCCGCCGAGCGCGGTGATGTCGCGCGCCACGTAGGTGAGTTCGGGAGGACCGATGGGGACCTGTGGTTGCGTTTCCTCGCGGAAGAACAGCAGTACCGAGCGATCGAAGGACATCATCTCGCCTTCGGCGATCTCGTCGGCGAGCTCGGCGAATCCCCAGAGTGCGCCGCCCGTCAGCATGACGGCGACCAGCAGCCACCAGCCCTGGTCCCGCAGAGTCGCGAAGAATGAATGCAGCCGATCGATCATGAGACCCCCTTCGCGTAAAACTAACGCGAAGGCGATCTCTTCATCAACGATTGCCGCTGACGGACCTGGGCGGCGTCCATGAGCATGCGCCCAGCCCAGCGGTAGACGTTGTTCTCCTTGACCGTGCGGCGCATGGCCTTCATGCGGATGCGACGCTCGGGCCGCGGCATCTCCATCGCGGCTTTCATCGCCGCCGCCGTCTCGGCCACGTCGAAGGGATTCACGAGCAAGGCCTCGGGCAATTCGCGCGACGCGCCTGCGAACGTGCTGAGCACCAGCACGCCGTCCTCGTCGTCGCGCGCGGCCACGAACTCCTTGGCCACGAGGTTCATGCCGTCATGCAGGCTGTTGACCACGACGAAGTCCGCGGCGCGGAACAGCTCGAAAACCTCGCGCGGCTCCTGGTGATGGTCGATGAGGACGAGCGGCTTCCAGGCATCGGTGCCGAACTTCTCGTTGATGCGGCGGGCTTCGCTCAGTGTCTGCTCCTGCAGCGCCTGGTAGGCCGGTAGTTTGCTGCGCGTGGGCGCGGCCACCTGGAGCAGCGAGAGTTTGCCGCGGAGCTGCGGCTCCTTCTCGAACAAGGTCTCGAGCGCCAGGAACCGTTCGATGATGCCCTTGGTGAAATCCCAGCGCTCCACGCCCAATCCGATGCTCACGTCGGCGGCGATGCCGTGGCGCTCGCGCACCGCGCGACGGCAGCTCTCGACGTCGGGCAGTTTCGACAACCAGCGAGGCGGCCATTCGATGGAGATCGGATACGGCACCACGCGGCAGACGTGGCCGCGCAGCGTCACCGTCATGTGTTCGTGGTCGATCTGGCATTCGATGAAACGATCGACGCTGGCCAGGAAATTCTGGCAGTGGTGGCGCGTGTGGAATCCCAGGATATCCGCCGCGAGCAGATGCGTGAGCATCTCCTCCTTCCAGGGGCACACGCCGAAGGTCTCGGCGTTGGGCCAGGGGATGTGCCAGAACAGCGCGATGGTCGCGTCCGGCTTTCGTTTGCGCAGCATCTGCGGCAGCAGCGCGAAGTGGAAGTCCTGCACCAGCACCACGGGATCGCGGGTGCGCGATTCATCGGCCAGCACCTGCGCGAATCGCTCGTTGACGAGACGGTACTGCGCCCAGTCCGACTCGCGGAACGCGGGCCGTACGTAGGCGAGATGGCACAACGGCCAGATGCCTTCGTTCGAGAAGCCGAAGTAATAGCCCTCTTCTTCCTCGGGCGTGAGCCACACGCGCTTCAGCGTATAGCTGGGGTCTTCGGGCGGCACGGGCACGCGGTCCTTGCCATCCACCACGTCGCGATCCGCGCTGCCGCTGCCATGCGCGACCCAGGTGCCCGCGCAGGCGCGCATGATCGGTTCGAGCGCCGTGACCATGCCGCTCGCCGGCACCTGCACCACCGGCCCGTCAGGGCCCTTGTTGTGGATGTACGGCTCGCGGTTCGACACCGCGAACATCTCGGGCGAATCCAGGTGCTCGCGCACCACCTGCTGCAGCGCCTGCGGCGTCCAGTTCTCGCGAAAATCGATTTCGAGACGCTGCGTGTTCTCGATGTCTCGCAATGCGCGCCGCACCTGTTTGAGCACGGGCCAGGACTCGGCCTCGGATTTCGCGTCATCGAGGAAACGCAGGCCGCGAATGTCGCCGACCAGCACGGCCACCCAGCGGCGCACGAAGAGCCAGAACAACGCTCCCACGAGCAACGCCAGCACCACCGCCGTCACACCCGCCAATGCGAACACGTGATTTCGCGCCGTCGACTGTCGCCGGTCGATGAAGCTCAGGTCGTGCAGCACCAGCACGCGGAACGGCACACCCTGACTGGTCGTGAAGGGAAACGCCGAGGCCTGGATGGAACCGGACTTGAGTTGGACCAGCTCGCTGCCGTTGGCCGGAATGTTGTACGTGCTCTGGCAACTGATCGCTTCGGGCGTGCGATCCGTCTTGTAGATGAGGGTGCCGTTCATGCGGCACAACATGATGGACAGCAGGCGCTCGTCCGTGGTGATGGCGCCGAGATAGGCGCGCAGATCGGATTCCGGCTTGGTGTCGAGCAGCGTGCCCAGCGAAGGCGCCATGGAATTGGCGACGAGCTGCGCGCGCAGGTTCACGTCACTTCGGAACCAGTCGGCCAGCAGGCGATCGGCATAAGGCACACCCACGAAAGCCAGCAGGCTCACAGCCACCAACGTGGGAATGCCGAACCGGATCAGGATCGAACGCATGCGGCATTCTACGCGCGCCGCGACACCAGGCACGCCCCTTGGCGCGACGCGGTATCAGAAACGTAACCGCCGACGTTTGTTAGGGGCGCCCGCTGCTAGACGCGGGCGCCCCTCTGTGATCGCCTATCAGAACCGGATGCCCACTCGCGCGTACAACTGGCGTCCGTCGTTCTCGTACGGAGCGCCGCCCGGATACTGACGTCCATTGTTGCGCACGGTGATGAGCTCCGAGTGCTGCGTGAAGTTGTCGAGCAGGTTCTCCACGCCGAGCGTCACGTTGACGC